>NZ_JBWDTQ010000009.1:0-90349 GCF_056312425.1 Nocardiopsis sp. TRM 82005 | reverse complement strand
GGTCGGCCTTTGGCCGTAGCTCTTCACGAAGGGCTCGGTCCGCGAAGAACCGGGACCGGGACCTCAGGAAGCACAGCATCCTCGCCTGCGCCTGAGGTCCGCACCCACGCCGTCGCACTCCACCACCCTCGACGGTTGCGGATCATGTGATTCGAGGCGTTCACGGGCCCGGACCACGACGGGGGAGGGGCGCCCCGGCCGGGGCGCCCCTCCCCCGTTCGTATGACGGCCGTGGCCCGCCGCTCAGCCCTTGACCGCTCCGGCGGTCAGACCCTCGGTGATGTAGCGCTGGAGGAACCAGAACACGATGAGGGTGGGCAGGGACAGCATGATCGCGCCGACCGAGAACATCCCGAAGTTGGAGTTGCGTTGGGAGGCCACGATCTGGTAAAGGCCCAGCCCCAGGGTCTTGGCGTCGGTGTCGCGCAGGAACACGCTCGCCATCAGGAACTCGTTGATGGTCGCGATGAACACCAGCAGTGCCACGATCGCGAGCACCGGCGTGACCAGCGGCAGCATGATCCGGAAGAACACCTGTGCGTGCGAGGCCCCGTCCATCTGCGCGGACTCGTCCAGCTCCTTGGGCACGGTGTCGAAGAAGCCCTTCATCAACCACGTGTTGATGCTCAGCGCGCCGCCCAGGTACACCAGCAGCAGCCCCCACCGCGTGTCGAAGCCGATCACCGGGTAGTACTCGCCGAGGTTGGAGAACATCAGGTAGATCGCCACGATCGCCAGGAACTGCGGGAACATCTGGATGACCAGCAGCCCGGTCAGCCCCACCCGGCGTCCCCGGAAACGCATCCGGCTGAACGCGTACGCCGCCAGTGCTGACAGCAGCACCGTCACGGCGGCGTTGGCCACGGCGAAGAACAGCGAGTTCGCGTACCAGGTCACGAACGGCGTGTCGGCGAACAGGTCCCGGGCGTTGTCCAGGCTGGCCCCGGACGGCCACAGCTGGGCGCTGCTCAGGGTGCCCAGCGGGTTGAGCGCGGCCGAGACCACGAACATCACGGGGAAGAGCGCGAAGCCCGCGACCACCCACATGAGCCCGTGGCGCCAGCCCAGGCGGGTGGCCCACAGCCCGAACCGCGTCCCGGTGCTGCGCCGGTAGGGGGTCCGCGCCGTCCCGACGGTCTCCGCTGCCATCAGCCCACCTCCTTGAGTGCCTTGCTCCGCCACAGGCTGGTCACGGAGATCACCGAGACGATCAGGAAGATCATCACCGACAGAGCCGCCGCGTAGCCGTACTGCGCGGTGGCCTCGTTGAACGCCAGCCGGTAGGTGTAGGTGATGAGCAGGTCGGTGGCACCCGCCGTCGAGTTGTCGGAGAAGAGCGGCCCGCCCCTGGTCAGTAGCCACACCGCGTTGAAGTTGTTGAAGTTGAACGCGAACGTCGCCACCAGGATCGGTGTCATCGCCACCATGAGCAGCGGCAGGGTGACGTGCCGGAAGGACTGCCACGGGTTGGCGCCGTCGATCTGCGCCGCCTGCCCCAGCTCGCGGGGGATCGCCTGGAGTGCGCCGGTGGCGACCAGGAACATGTACGGGTATCCCAGCCACACGTTGGCGAGGATGACCGCGGCCCGAGCGCTCCAGGCGTTGCCGAACCAGTCGATCTGTAGGCCGAGCATCCGGTTGATCAGCCCGAAGTCGGTGTTGAACATGTCCCGCCACAGCAGGTACATGGCCAGTGAGCTCATCGCGTAGGGCAGGACCACCAGGATCCGGTAGAACACCTTGCCCCGCATCCTTGGTACGTGCAGGGTCAGCGCGATGGCGAGCCCGACCACGAACACGAGGCCGGTCACGGCCACCGCGAAGACGATGTTCCACGCCAGGATGCTGAAGAAGGACGCCGCGAACGTCGGGTTGAACAGGAAGCGCGCGAAGTTGTCGGCGCCCACGTTGACCTGCCAGCCCTGCGGGAGCCGCTGCCCCTCCTCGCTGTAGAAGGCGCCGCGCTCGTCGTCGGCGGTGTAGACCTCACCGGACTCGGTGTCGGTCACGCAGTCGCACGACTCGTCGTAGACACGCACCGCGTTGCCCTTGAAGGCGGTGGACAGGCCGCTGGAGCGGATACCCGCACCGCTCTCCGTCGGGACCGCGAACTCCTGGAGCTCGCCGCTGCGCTCGTTGACCTCGGCCGGGGTGAGGATCGTGTACCCGAAGGCGTCGGTGACCTTGCCCGTTTCCGGGTCGACCTCGGCACGGTCCAGGTCGCTCAGCCCCTCCTCGGTGCCCGCGTAGGTGTCGCCCTCGGAGTCGGTGAGCAGGAAGACCAGTTCACCCGTTTCCGGGTCGCCGGTGGTGGCGACCGTGAGGTCGTACTCCTCGGAGTCCGCCGCACGCGTCACGGACATGGACTCGATGGCGGAGACCGCCTGCTCCTTGCTTCCGCGGTGACCGTCGCTCATGTTGGTCACCGAGGTGCTCATCGTGTAGAGCACCGGGAAGATCTGGAAGGCCATCAGGAACAGCACACCCGGGACCAGGTACTTGGCCGGCACGGTGCGCTTGGACAGGTACACGTAGTAGACCAGGCCCACCACGGCGACGACCAGCCCGATGCCGAGCCAGTTGCCCGCGATGTAGAGCGGGAGCACGGCCCATACCCCCAGGGCCGTGAACAGGCCCAGCAGGCCGATCTTGACGATCTGCCCCGCCAGGGAGCCGTCGCGGGTGAAGCGGCCGCCGGGTAGGGGCGGACGGGCGGGCGCCCGCGAGGGGGCGCCCGCGCTGTCGGAACCGGAGACTGACACGACTACTCGCCGATCTGCTCGGAGATCGTCTCCGCGGCGGCCTCCAGGGCCTCACGGGGGTCCGCGCCGCCGATGATGTCGGCCTGCGCGACGCCCAGCGGCTGCCAGGTCTCACCCATCTCCGGGATGGACGGCATCGGCATGCCGTCGGCCCCGGCTTCGGCGACCGCGGCGATGTTGGGGTCGTCGGCCGAGACGGATTCGAGCGCCTCGCTCTGGACGGGCGTGCGCGGGTCGATCTCGTACAGGCTGAGGATGAAGTCGGTGTCGGTGACGTAGTTGGTCACGAACTCCTCGGCCAGGGCGGAGTTCTCGCTGCCCTCGGTCACGAAGAACGACTGGTAGCCGATGTAGGGGCTGGCGGGCTCGCCGTCCTCGAAGCCGGGGAAGGAGCTGATCCCGTAGTCGATGCCGGCCTCGTCGGCGTCGGCGATGTTCCACGGCCCCGCGACGAAGAAGGCGGTGTCCTCGTCGAAGAAGAGCGCGCTGTCGTTCTCGAGGCCGATGGAGCGGCGCAGTACGCCCTCGCCGTCCTCACCGTACTCGGCGACCTTCTCCATGGCCTCGACGGACTCATCGGAGTCCACGCCCAGGTCGGCGGGGTCCCAGGTGCCGTTCTCGTCCTGGCCGAAGAGGTAGCCGCCACCGGACGTGAACAGCAGGTTCATCCGGTAGGGGTCGCCCTCCTGGGTGACGGCCATGGACAGGACCTCGTCGACGTCGCCGTCGTCCTTCAGCCCGGTGCCGGTTTCGACCAGCTCCTCGAAGGTCTCCGGGGCGTCCGGGGCCAGTGCGGTGTTGCGCATCAGGAAGAGGTTCTCCTGCGAGTACGGGACACCGAAGAGCTGGTTGTCGAAGGTCATGGCCTCCAGTGAGGTCTCGTCCAGCAGCGCGGCCCGGTCCTGGGGCAGCTCGATGGGCTGGACGGCGCCGTTGCGCACCAGGTTGCCGGTCCAGTCGTGCGCTCCGATGAAGACGTCGGGCGCGTTTCCGGCCTGGTGGGCGTTGAGCACGTCGCCCTGCATGTCCTCGAAGGCGAGGGTGTCGACGTCGACGTCGATGCCGTTGGCCTCGGAGAACTCCTCGGCGGCGGCCTGGATGGCGTCGGCGCGCTCGGGGTCGGACCAGATGACGAGAGCACCCTCGTTCGAGGCTCCGTCACCCTCGTCGGCGCCACCGCCGCTGCACGCGGTCGCCGTCAGTGCGATCGCGGCGATGCCCGCGACCGCTGGTGCGCTGCGGAATCTCATGGTGTCTTCCTTCCGGGAGGCCGTACTGAGGAGGTCGCGCATGCGTTTCGTCGGTGGCCCCGGGCCGGGCATGCGTGGTGATGTGACGCTAGCAATAACTTGCAATCTTTGAAAGACTTTGCGGAGCTCCTGCGTAAAGATGTGGAAACGTAGTGGGAACGGGGGTGTGACCTTCGGCGGTGTGTAGCGGCACGGTGACATCCGGGTGATCATCCGTGTGATGAACAGGAGTTTAGTAACACCATTGAACACACCGTGACGGCTACTCGAACCCAGCCGTGATCCGCTGCTCGGCCTCGGCCAGCGCCGTCGCCGGGTCCGCACCGCCGATGACGTCCGCGCCGGCCTGCCCGAACGGACCCCACACCGCGTCCATCTCGGGGATCGCGGGCATCGGCGTACCGCCCTCTCCGGCGTGCTGGAAGGCCTCCAGGTCCGGGTCCTGCTCCGCCACCTCATCCAAGGCGGCCAGCAGTGCGGGAACCCGCGGATCGGCGTCGTAGAGGGTCACGGAGAACTCCGGGCCGGCCACGAAGTCGGCCGCGAAGTCTTCGGCCAGCCCAGGGATCGAGGCACCCGAGGAGACGAAGAAGGTCTGCACGCCGATCAGCGGGCGGGCCGGACCGCCGTCGGAGAAGGGCGGGACCGGGCTGATCGCGTACGGCACCCCCGCCTCCTTGGCCGCCGCCACGCTCCACGGCCCGGTGACGAGGAACGGTGCCGCACCCGAGGTGAACAGCGCTGTGGCGTTGGCCGCGTCCGTCTCCCGCGTCAGCACCCCCGATCCGGCCTCTCCCAGCTCGGCGAGCCGTTCGAACGCCTCCACGGACTCCGGCGCCGCCACCCTCAGGTCCGAGGGATCGGGATCGCCCGCCTCGTCCTCACCGAACAGGTAGCCGCCCGCCGAGGTGAACAGCGGATGGAGGTGGTAGGCGTCGCCCTCCTGGCCGACCTGTAGGCTCAGCGCCTGTTCGGACCGGCCCGCGTCCACCAGCGACGTTCCGGTCTCGACCAGCTCTTCGAAGGTCTCGGGAGCCTCTGGGACCAGGTCGGTGTTGCGTATCAGCGCCCCACACGCGGCGGACAGCAGGGGAAGAGGGCGGGAGCGGGGGAGAGGGGGCTGCGGAAGGGACCTCAAAGCACGGCCTCCAGGGGATGCGGCGAGGCCACGGCGTTCTCGGAGACGGGAAGGCGCCGCCGGACTGGCGGGGCGGGAGAACGGGCGGCATCGCCGGGCGGGTCGGGAGAGATCGGGAGAGCGGGGAGGAAGGCGTGGGGCGAGGCGGGTGGGGGCGGTACCGGGCACGCGTCCCGGTACCGCCGGAGCGGGGTCAGCCGCGCAACCACACCGTCGTCTCGGCGGGCAGCGCCAGGGTGCCTTCGACCGGCTCGTCGACCGGACCGCTGGCCACGAGCACCTCGCCCGAAGCCGCGAGCTCCACGGCCTCACCGGTGAGGTTGGCCGCCACCCGCACATCGGGTTCGCGCTCGAAGTGCAGCACGCCCGCGGGCGCGTCCAGCCAGGCCATCGACCCGTCGCCGAGTGCGTCCAGCTCCCGGCGCAGGCCCAGCGCCCTGGTGTACAGCTCCAGGGTCGATCCCTCCACGCCGCGCTGGGCGGCGCGCGACAGGGCGCTCCATCCCTCGGGCATCGGCAGCCATGGGAGGCTGCCCTCGGGGCCGAACCCGTACGGTGCGCTCCCGCCCTCCCACGGCAACGGGACCCGGCAGCCGTCACGCCCGCGCTCGGTGCGGCCCGAACGCTCCCACGTCGGGTCCTGCAACGCGTCCTCGGGCAGGTCGGTGACCTCGGGAAGGCCCAGCTCCTCGCCCTGGTACAGGTACACCGATCCGGGCAGCCCCAGCATCATCAGCGTCGCCGCGCGCGCCCGGCGCAGCCCCTGCTCACCACCGCCGAAGCGGGTCACGTGGCGGGTCACGTCGTGGTTGGACAGCACCCACGTGGTGGTCGCGCCCACCGCGCTGTTGGCGGCCAGGGACCCGTCGATGACCTCGCGCAACCGGCCGGCGTCCCACGGCGCGGTCAGGTACTCGAAGTTGAACGCCTGGTGCAGCTCGTCCGGACGCAGGTAGCGGGCCACCCGGTCGGCGTCCTCCACCCACGCCTCCGCCACCAGGGCGCGGTCGCCCGGGTACCCGGCCGCGATCCGCGCCCAGCGGCGGTAGATCTCGTGCACGCCGTCCTGGTCGAAGTAGGGCAGCGAGGTGCTGCCGTCGAGCAGGTCGGCCTTGGCGTCATCGGAGATGTCGGGCAGCTCGGGGTCCTTGACCATGCCGTGCGCGACGTCGATGCGGAAGCCGTCCACGCCCCGGTCCAGCCAGAAGCGCAGCACGTCGTCGAACTCGTCGTGCACCTCCTGGCTCATCCAGTCGAAGTCGGGCTGTTCGGGGTCGAACAGGTGCAGGTACCACTGTTCGGGGGTGCCTTCGGGCCGCTTGAGCCGGGTCCAGGCCGGGCCGCCGAAGATCGACTTCCAGTTGTTGGGCGGCTCCTCGCCGTCGGGCCCCCGGCCGTCCCGGAAGATGTACCGCGAGCGGACGTGGTCGCCGGGCTCGGCGGCCACGGCCTCGCGGAACCACCGGTGGGCGGAGGAGGAGTGGTTGGGCACGACATCGATGATCAGGCGGATGCCCAGCTCGTGGGCCGTGGCGAGGAGGGCGTCGAAGTCCTCCAGGGTGCCGAAACGAGGATCGACGTCGCGGTAGTCGGCCACGTCGTATCCACCGTCGGCCAGTGGAGAGACGTAGAACGGGGTCAGCCAGATCGCGTCCACGCCGAGCTCGGCCAGGTGGGGGAGACGCTCACGGATACCAGCGAGGTCGCCCTCCCCGTCACCGTTGGAGTCGGCGAAGCTGCGCACGTAGATCTGGTAGATGGCCGCGTCACGCCACCAGTGCGACTGAGGCTCCATCAGCGGGGGTCCTTCCCTATGGGCGACTGCAAGTTCTTGCGCAAGATTACCGCCAACTTTCTGCCTTGTGACGCCGATCTCGACTAGAGTTGCCTTTATGGGTCCACGACTTGCCGACATCGCGCGGCACGCAGGCGTCAGCGAGGCGACCGTCTCGCGAGTGCTCAACGACAAGCCGGGCGTTGGCGGCGACACCCGCAAAGCCGTCCTGACCGCGCTGGACGTGCTCGGCTACGAGCGTCCGGCCAGGCTGCGGCAGCGCTCGGCGGGGTTGGTCGGCATGGTCATCCCCGAACTGGAGAACCCGGTCTTTCCGATGTTCGCCCAGGCGGCCGAGGGGGCGCTCGCCCAGCGCGGGTACACGCCCGTGCTGTGCACCCAGACCCCCGGCGGGATAACCGAGGACGAGTACGTGGAGCTACTCCTGGAGCGCAACGTCTCCGGAATCCTCTTCGTCTCCGGGCGCCACGCCGACACCACCGCCTCCCACGAGCGCTACCAGGCCCTGGTCTCCCGCAGGCTCCCGATCGTGCTCGTCAACGGGTTCGCCGACGCCATCCCCGCCGCGTTCATATCCTGCGACGACCGGGAGTCCGGGCGCCTGGCCGTCAACCACCTGGTCGCCCTCGGCCACACACGCATCGGTTTCACCAGCGGCCCCGACCGCTACGTCCCGGTCCGCCGCAAGCTCGACGGCTACCACCAGGCCCTGGCCCAGCACGGCCTGGACGGCGACGACCTCGTGGAGCTTTCGCTGTTCGGCGTGGAGGGCGGCCACGCCGCCGCCACCACCCTCATGGAGCGTGGCGTCACCGCCATGGTCTGCGGATCGGACATGATGGCCCTGGGCGCCATCCGCGCCGCCCGCCAGCGCGGCCTGCGCGTTCCCCGCGACTTCTCCGTGGTGGGTTTCGACGACTCCCAGCTCATCGCCTTCACCGATCCCCCGCTGACCACCGTCCGCCAGCCCGTCAGCGCCATGGCCCTGGCCGCCGTGCGTACCCTGTGCGACGAGATCGCCGGACACCCCGTCTCCCACACCGAGTACGTCTTCGATCCCGAGCTGATCGTCCGTGGCTCCACCGCCATCGCCCCCTCCAGGAGGCACACCCCCGCCCCCTCCACCATCGCTCCCTCCCCCCACAGGGCCTCCGCGGCCGACACCGCCGTGGACGGCCGTGCCGACCGCCCCCGGGTCTGACCGGGGCACGCCGTTCCGTCGGCGACACTGGGGGTATGCCTTCCGTTGCCCTCGACGGCGATCCCGTACCGCGCACCGGGGAACTGCCCGGGCAGTCCCTCGCCGAGCTCGGCGACCGGCCCCTCGGGTTCTACGTCCACGTGCCCTTCTGCGTCACCCGCTGCGGCTACTGCGACTTCAACACCTATACGGCCGAGGAGCTGGTCTCCCGCGACGGCACCGCCACCGCCTCCCGAGACACCTACGCCGACCAGGCCATCGCCGAGGTGGAGCTGGCGGACCGGGTCCTGACCGGGAAGCGCCCGCCGGTGAGCACCGTGTTCGTCGGCGGGGGCACGCCCACCCTGTTGCCCGCTGAGGACCTGGGCCGGATCATCACCGCCGTCCGCGACCGCTTCGGGCTCACCCCCGACGCGGAGCTGACCACCGAGGCCAACCCCGAGACCGTCACCCCCGCCTACCTCGCGCGGTTGCGCGAGGCCGGGTTCACCCGCGTCTCCTTCGGTATGCAGAGCGCCCGCACCCACGTGCTCAAGGTTCTGGAGCGCGGCCACACGCCCGGACGCCCCGAGCAGTGCGTGGAGTGGGCCCGCCGGGCCGGGTTCGAGCACGTCAACCTGGACCTGATCTACGGCACGCCCGGTGAGGGCGACGACGACTGGCGGGCCTCCCTGGACGCCGCGGTCTCCGCTGGACCCGACCACGTCTCCGCCTACTCGCTCATCGTCGAGGAGGGCACACGCCTGGCGGCCCGGGTCCGCAGGGGCGAGCTCACCGAGCCCGACGACGACGCGATGGCCGACCGTTACCTCATGGCCGACGAGGTCCTCTCCTCGGCCGGTTTCACCGCTTATGAGGTGTCCAACTGGGCGCGCACCACCGAGGGGCGCAGTAGGCACAACCTGCTCTACTGGACCGGCGGACACTGGTGGGGCGTGGGTCCGGGCGCGCACAGCCACGTCGGCGGCACCCGCTGGTGGAACGTCAAGCACCCGGCCGCCCACGCCGCCCGCCTGGCCGCCGGGGACAGCCCCGGCCTGGCCCGCGAGGTGCTCACCGAGGAGGAACGCCGCTTCGAGCGCATCCTGCTGGAGCTGCGCGTGGAGCGGGGCTGCCCGCTGGACCTGCTGGAGCCGCACGGCCGGGAGGCCGCCGCACGGGCCGTCGACGAGGGCCTGCTGGACGCTGGCGCCCACGGGGCGGGTCGTGCGGTCCTCACCCGGCGCGGGCGCCTGCTCGCCGACGCCGTGGTGCGCGACCTGACCTGAGGGGGGTCCGTGCCCGGACACGGCGAAGGGGCCCGCACTGTGCGGGCCCCTCGGATGCCGTACGCGGTGTTACTGGATCCAGCTGACGTTGAACGGGTAGCGGTACCACTCGCCCCGGTTGGCGGCCAGACCGCCCAGGATGCCGAAGACGATGGACACGACCCAGACGATGAACCAGGTCAGGGCTCCGATGATGATGATCATCAGGAGGCTGGAGACCAGGTAGCCGATCAGGAGCAGGAGCTGGAAGTTCAGCGCCTGTGCCGCCTGGTCGCGGATGAACGGCGACTCGTCCTTCTTGACCAGGTAGATGATCAGCGGGACGATCCAGCCGAGGATGCCGCCGCCCAGGTGGGCG
Source organism: Nocardiopsis sp. TRM 82005 (assembly GCF_056312425.1). NCBI lineage: Bacteria > Bacillati > Actinomycetota > Actinomycetes > Streptosporangiales > Nocardiopsidaceae > Nocardiopsis > Nocardiopsis sp. TRM 82005. The sequence continues at coordinate 80,577 of NZ_JBWDTQ010000009.1, read as the reverse complement.
AACAGGCCCATCTGCCGCTCGTCGGGGTTGGGCTGGCCGGTCGTGGCCGAGGAGGGGCCGTATCCGAACTGCGGTCCGTATCCGCCCTGCGGGCCGTACCCTCCCTGCGGTCCGTAGCCGCCCTGCTGGTAGCCGGCCGCCTCATAGCCACCGGTCTGCTCGTTGTACCCGGGCTGGCCGGGGGGAGGCGGGTATCCGCCGTGTCCCTCCTGGCCCGGCTGCTGCCCCTGGCCGTAGGGGTCCTCGGGCGGGTTGCTGGGATAGGACATCGTTGGTTCCTTTGTGCGGATGCGCTCGGTCTGAGTGCGGGCGGGATCACTTCAGCAGACGGATACTCACCGGGTACCGGTACCACGTCCCCTTGTTCGCGCCGTTGGCGCCCATGACGCCGAACACGATGGCGACGATCCAGATCAGGGCGACCAGGAGAGAGCCGATCCAGGACAGGTCTTGGAAGAAGATACCCAGACCGATGAAGATAACCCAGGCGAAAAGGTACGGAATCAGCAGGGTGAGCTGGAAGTTCGCCGCCTCCGCCGCGTGGTGGCGCACGAACGGCGACTGGTCGCGCTTGGCGAAGTAGACCGCCAGCGGCGGGATCCAGCCCAGGCAGGCGATCACGAATCCGGACAGGTGGGCGAGCATGGCCACCAGCGTGCCGTCGTCACCGCCGGGCTGCTGCCGGGGCGGGCCCTGTGCCCCCGGCTGCCCGTACCCCGCCGGGGCTCCCGGGTACGGAGGCTGTTGTCCGTACCCCGGCTGTTGGGGCTGCCCGTACTGGGGCTGTTGCCCGTACCCCGGCTGCTGGGGCGGGGCGAAGCCGGGCTGCTGCTGGCCGTAGCCGGGCTGCTGGGGTTGCCCGTGCGGGGGCTGTTGCCCGTACTGGGGCTGTCCGTAGTCCTGGGGCGGTGCGTAACCGGGCTGGCCGCCGTACTGCTGTCCCTGATCGGGCCGCGACGCGTACGGTGACTGCGCTCCGGACTGTTGCCCGTAGCCGGGCTGTTGGGGCTGCCCGTACTGGGGCTGCTGTCCGTACTCCGGCTGCTGGGGCTGGTCGGGGGCGCCGGGCGGGGCGAAGCCGGGCTGCTGCTGGCCGTAGCCGGGCTGCTGCCCCTGTTCCTGCTGCCCGTTGTCCGGCTGCTGCCCCTGGTGGGGGTCCTCCGGGTACGGGGGATTCGTCGGGGTCTCGCTCATGCTCTTCCTTGGCTCCGCTGATGGGGTGGCGGTTCTCGTACTACCGGGCTGTACCGACGACCGCGCAGGGCCGGAGGCGGGGGACCCGCGGTGTCAGCGGCGCCGACACCTCGATCGGGGCAGAATCCTAGGTCCTGCCGCCGTTTCCTTCGTGTGGCGCTTCCTGGGGTTCGTCCTGGTGCGGCCCGGTGACGAAGTCGATCAGCTCCTCCACCCGGCCGAGCAGGGATGGCTCCAGATCAGCATAGGTACGGACCGAGCCCAGGATCCGGCGCCACGCCTCACCCGTCTCCATCCGCCACCCCAGGGCCCGCACGACCCCCTCCTTCCAAGGGAGGCCGCGCGGCACCTCGGGCCAGCCAGCGATACCCACGGCCCGCGGACGCACCGCCTGCCACACGTCGACGTGGGGATGGCCGACCACCAGCACGTGCTCGCCGCACACCCGCTCGGCGATCCGGGTCTCCTTGGATCCCGGGACCAGGTGATCCACCAGGACTCCCAGGCGCCTGCCGGGTCCGGGGGAGAAGTCCGCCACGATCGAGGGCAGGTCGTCGATTCCCTCCAGGAACTCCACGGCCACCCCCTCGACGCGCAGGTCGTGGCCCCAGACCTTCTCCACCAGTTCGGCGTCGTGGACGCCCTCCACGTAGATCCGGCTCTCCCGGGCCGTGCGCGCCCGCGCGTCGGGCACGGCCACCGACCCGGAGGCGCTGCGCAGCGGCCCCCGCGGGGTCGCTGCGGGGCGCACGAGCGTGACCGGTTCGCCGTCGACCAGGAACGCGGCCGGAGCGAGGTCGAACACTCGTCGTCGGCCGTGCCGGTCCTCCAGGGTCACGGTCGCCTTGTCCCAGGCCACCACGGCTCCGCAGAACGTCTCGTCGGCGTCCTCCACGACCAGGTCGCGGGCCAGGGACACCTCGCGCACGACTCTCTTCCTCGGTCTGCGCCAGTCCCCTGCGAGCACGTCACGGCCGTAACGGCTGGTTCCCTTGGTTGCCACGGTCGTGCAGTCTACTGGTGCGGGGCCCGGCCGCTTCGGCGCTGTTGGCGCGCGCCGCCGATCCGCCGGGGAGAAAGGAAGGGGCCGTTCCCCGGCGTTACTACCCACGGGTAGCCAGTCGGGTTTGCGGCTGGGCATAGAATTAGCACTAAGGACCATGGAGTGCCAGGAGGTGGCGAGTTGCTGGACGAGCGCAAGCTCGCGGTCCTGCGTGCCGTCGTTGAGGACTTCGTCAACACCAACGAGCCCGTGGGATCCAAGGCCCTAGCCGACCGGCGCAGGCTCGGTGTCTCCCCGGCGACGATCCGCAACGACATGGTCGCCCTGGAGGAAGACGGTTACATCACCCAGCCGCACACCAGTGCGGGGCGGGTACCCACGGACAAGGGGTACCGGCTCTTCGTCGACCGGCTCTCCTCGGTCAAACCGCTCTCAACCGCGGAGCGGCGCGCCATCGAGTCCTTTCTCACAGGTGCCGTGGACCTGGACGAGATCGTCGCCCGCACGGTGCGGCTCCTCGCCCAGCTCACCCGTCAGGTCGCGATCGTCCAGTACCCCTCGCTGACCCGCTCGTCGGTCCAGCACGTGGAGCTGATCCCCCTCGGGGGACAGCGGGTCATGATGGTCGTGATCACCAACACGGGCCGTGTCGAACAGCGTGTCATCGACGGTCTGGGCATGATCAAGGAAACCACCGTCAACGACCTGCGCGGCATGCTCAACCGGGCTATCGCCGGGCTTCACCTCGGCGACGTGCCCGACGCGGTGGAGGACCTGCCTTCCCAGGTCCCGCCCGAACACCGCCATATGGCGGTTTCGGTCCTCTCCGTCCTACTGGAGAGCCTTGTCGAACGGCATGAGGAGAAGCTCGTCCTCGCCGGGACGGCCAACCTCGCCGCCGTCGACTTCACCGCCAGCCTGCGGGGCGTCCTGGAGGCACTGGAAGAGAACATGGTTCTCATCCGTTTGTTGGGAGAGGCGAAGGACCCGTCGATGCTCACGGTGCGCATCGGCGCGGAGAACTTCCACGAGGGCCTACGGTCCACCTCCGTCGTCTCGGCCGACTACGGTGTGGGAAACCAGTCGCTCGCCAAGATCGGCGTGGTGGGACCCACCCGGATGGACTACCCGGGAACGATGGGAGCAGTACGCGCCGTGGCTCGGTACATCGGACAGATTTTGGCAGGACAGTAACTCAGTGGCCAGAGACTATTACCAGGTTCTCGGGGTGCGTCGGGACGCGTCCAAGGACGAGATCAAGAAGGCCTATCGGAGGCTCGCCCGCGAGCTGCACCCGGATATCAACCCGGACCCCGCTACACAGGAGCGCTTCAAGGAGGTGACCCAGGCCTACGAGGTCCTCTCCGACGAGAGCAAGCGTCGGATGTTCGACATGGGACAGGACCCGTACGCCCCCGGTGGCGGCGGCGGTGCCGGCGGAGGCTTCGGCGGCGCGGGCGGATTCGCCTTCGACGACATCATGAACGCCTTCTTCGGCGGCGGCCAGCCCGGCGGGCGCGGCCCCCGGGAGAGGGTCCGCCGCGGACGCAGCATCAAGATCCGCGTCGAGCTGGACCTGGCGGAGACCGCGTTCGGGGTCAGCAAGGAGATCACCTTCCCCACCGCGATCCTGTGCGATACCTGCCAGGGCGAGGGGACGGCGGCCGGGTCGCACCGCAACACGTGTGACATGTGCCACGGACAGGGGGAGGTCTCCCAGGTCACCAGGTCCTTCCTGGGGCAGGTCATGACCTCCCGTCCCTGCCCGCAGTGCTCAGGCCAGGGGTCGATCATCACCAACCCCTGTGGCGACTGCGCGGGCGAGGGCCGTGTACGCGAGAAGGTCACCCGGACCGTCAAGATCCCCGCGGGCGTCGACGACGGCACCCGCATCCAGCTCGCCGGTGAGGGCGAGGTCGGTCCCAACGGAGGCCCGCGCGGCGACATCATCCTGGAGATCGTCCAGCGCCCGCACTCCACCTTCGAGCGTCGCGGCGACGACCTGCACTGCACGGTGACCGTTCCCATGACGGCTGCCGCGCTGGGCGCGTCGTTCTCCTTCGACACCCTCGACGGGACCGAGAACATCGACCTGCGCCCGGGCACCAACTCCGGGCACGTCATCACCCTCCCCAGCAAGGGGATCAACCACCTCGACGGCGGTGGCCGGGGCGACCTGCGCATCCGCGTCGACGTGGAGACCCCGGGCAAGCTGGACGAGGAGCAGGAGGCGCTGCTGCGCAAGTTCGCCGAACTGCGTGGTGAGGACCAGAACCCGGGTCGCTTCAGCCCCGGGCACGGTGGCTTCTTCTCCAAGATTCGTGACGCCTTCGGCACCAAGTGACGCCGCCGGTCTTCCTGGTCGCGACCGCGGACCTCGCGGCCGACCAGGTGGCGGTGGGCGGCGCTGAGGGCCACCACGCCGCCGTGGTGCGGCGTATACGGGAGGGCGAGGCCGTCGACCTGTCCGACGGCCGGGGCCTGGTCGCCCGCTGCACGGTGACCGCCGTGGCCAAGGACCACATCGTCTGCGCGGTGGTGGAGCGCCGGGAGGAACCGGCGCCCCGCCCCCGCCTGACCGTGGTCCAGGCGCTGCCCAAGGGCGACCGGGGCGAGCTGGCCGTGGAGATGATGACCGAGGCCGGGGCCGATGCGGTCGTGCCCTGGGCGGCGGAGCGCTGCGTCACCCGCTGGAAGGGTGCCCGAGCGGACAAGTCGCTGGCCAAGTGGCGTGCCACCGCACGCGAGGCGGCCAAGCAGGCCCGGCGCGGACGGCTGCCCGAGGTCGCCGACCTCGCGGACCTCTCCACGGTGGCCGGCCTGCTGGCCGCCGCCGAGTTGGGGGTCGTGCTGCACGAGGGCGGGGACAGCCGCCTGTCCGAGCTGGAACCGCCCAGCGGCGACGGCCCGGGAGTCGTCCTCGTGGTCGGCCCCGAGGGCGGTTTCTCCGACGCCGAACTCGAAGCGTTCGCCGGAGCGGGCGCGGTCCGGGCACTGCTGGGACCGAGCGTGCTACGCACGTCCACGGCCGGGGTCGCCGCGCTCTCGGTGCTCCAGGCGCGCACCGGACGCTGGTAGGGGCTGCTTCCCGAGTCCTACGACACGGGCCCCGTGGACGTCAGAGGCGGCCCCCGGACCCTCAACGGGGTCCGGGGGTCGCCTCTGACGCGTGTGAGGGGGCTCAGCCCCCGGTTTCCGACTTACCGCTGGTGTCGCTGTCGGTGGTGTCGGAGCTGTCGTCGTCGCTGCCGGTGTCCTCGCCGCTCTCGCCGTCGCCGGCACCGGTGTCATCACCATCGCGGTCCCCGCCGGTGCCACCGTCGCTCTCGCCGTCGTCTGCGCCGGTGTCATCGTCGCCGCTGCCGCCACCGGTACCCGTACCGGTGCTGGGATCCTCGGCCGGCTCGCAGCCCTCGTCGGCGGACGCGGCGGTCTCCTTCCCGTCCTCAGCGCTGGTCGCCGCGGGGGAGGGCCCCTCCTCGGGAGGCGGGCACGCGGAGGCGGTCTCGAGGTCCTCCTCGGAGGGGGATACCTCCTCCTCGACCTCGGGACTGGGCGAGGTCGCCGTTTCCTCCGGGGGCACCTGCTCCGGTTGGGTGGTGCCGTCGACGGAGTCCGTGGAGGGGTCGGGAGCGGCCACGTCGTCGTCGCTCTGCTCCTGCCCGGCGGGTGCGCCCTCGCGGTCCGCTCCCGCGGGGACGATCTCCAGGACGTGGTCGCGTACCTGGGGACTGGACATGATCACGGACGTGGCGATCAGGGCGGCTCCCGCCACTGCCAGCGCGGGACGTAGCCAGGGCAGGCCGAACCAGGCCGAACCGCGGTGGCGCTCGGTGCGCTCCCGGATCAGGTTCAACGCCTCGGGCGAGGTCTTGACCGTGTCGGCCTCGGTTTTGAGCAGTTGACGGAGCTGCTCTTCGAACGGGTCGTTCGTCGGATCTGTCGGGCTGGTCATGTCGTCTGCTCCAGAACAGAGCGGAGCGCGGTGATACCGCGGGACGTGTGGCTTTTGACCGCGCCCCGGCTGATCCTCATGGCATCCGCTATCTGTGCCTCGGACAGGTCGCCGTAGTACCGGAGCACGATGGCCTCTCGCTGACGGGTGGGTAGTTTGCGCAGAGCGCGGATGACGGCTTCGCGCTCCAACAGGTTCAGTGCGCCGTGTTCGGCGCTGGGTGCGTCAGGCAGGGCCTTGGGAGCGTGCTTCTCCACGACCGCCCTGTGGCGGAGTACGGACCTGGCCTTGTTCACCACGGCCTGACGAAGGTAGGACAGGGCCTTGTTCGGATCGCGCAGGCGGCGCCATGCGCTGTGCATGGCGACGAACGAGTCCTGAACGACCTCCTCCGCGGTCGCGTGGTCGCGGACGAGTAGAGAGGCAAGCCGAACAAGCGGGCGGTAATGCTCTCTGTAGAGCTCCGTCACGGCGTGGTCGGCGTCCCACTCCATCGAGAGCGGAGCCGTGGTGGCCCCGGCCACCATGGTTTCTGTCGTCACGTCAGTTTGACGCACACCCTTGTCGCGGGGTTTACGAAAGGGCATACCTCTTCTTTTCCAGGTAGACGTGCGTTTCAATCCGAACACGCGGGAACTCGGTCGGGGCTGGACGGAGCCGACGACCTGACGCGCATGGGTGGAAAGCCTATCGCGACTGGAACGCGAGCCAATGCAGAACCGGCTTCCAAAAGATCACGAAAAGGCCGTCTTCGGTGCTCCGTCCACGGGTCGCCTGCGGCATCATGGTCCCGGACAGCCCCGAAGCGGTGGCCACCGCGGCGGCCGCACAGACGGAAAGGTTATCGATGGCCCAGGACGACTGCCTCTTCTGCAAGATCGTGAAGGGGGAGGTGCCCGCCGAGATCGTCCGCGAGAGCGAGCGCACGGTGGCCTTTCGCGATATCAACCCCCAAGCGCCCACGCACGTGCTGATCATTCCGCGCGAGCACTATCCCACCGCCGCTGACGCCGCCGCCGCGGACACCGGCCTGATCGACGAGATCGTCCGCGAGGCGCACGAGGTGGCCGCCGCCGAGGACGTCGCCGACTTCGGGTACCGACTGGTGTTCAACACCGGCAGCGGTGCCGGTCAGACGGTCTCCCACCTCCATGTGCACCTGCTCGGCGGCCGTGGCCTGAACTGGCCTCCCGGGTAGTTACCGTGCCTGCGGCGCGGCCCCTCCCCGCCCGGGATAATTGATCGAGGCGGGTACGGATGCCTTGGTAGACTCGGGGTTGTGGGCTTCGAGGGTCTGGTGTGACCGCTGGAAACACCGGGGAGGAGCCCGACCAGGCGCCGTCGTCCGCGGTGCCAGGGACCGTCCACGAGGCGCGCCGCCCGCAGGCGCGGGAAGGCGCCCGATCGAAGGGTAGGGACAGCGGCCGCCAGGCCACACCATGTCCGAGACAACGCACACGCACCAGCCGCGGGACACACAGGTCAAGGTCGTGGTGCCCGACGAGCACACGATGATCAGCCTGCTGGGCTCGGGAGACGAACTCCTCAGGGCGCTGGAGCGGGCCTTCGACAGTGACATCCACGTGCGCGGCAACGAGTTCACCATCAGTGGCACCCCCGAGGAGACCACCGCCGTGGTCCGCCTCGTCGAGGAACTGATCGAACTCGCCAAGAGCGGCACCCACATCACCCCCGACACCATCGAGCGCATGGTCCACATGATGCACTCGTCCGGTTCGGAGCGGCCCGCGGACGTGCTGACCACCAACATCCTGTCCAACCGGGGCAGGACCATCCGGCCCAAGACGCTGAACCAGAAGCGCTACGTCGACACCATCGACCGGCGCACCGTGGTGTTCGGCATCGGTCCCGCGGGCACCGGCAAGACCTATCTGGCCATGGCCAAGGCGGTCAAGGCGCTCCAGGACAAGGAGATCAACCGGATCATCCTGACCCGTCCGGCGGTGGAGGCGGGAGAGCGGCTGGGCTTCCTGCCCGGCAGCCTCTACGACAAGATCGACCCCTACCTGCGTCCGCTGTACGACGCCCTGCACGACATGCTCGACCCCGACTCCATCCCCAAGCTGATGGCGGCCGGGACGATCGAGGTCGCGCCCCTGGCCTACATGCGCGGGCGGGCGCAGCCGGTGCGCACCGACGTCCTGACCCCGGAGGGGTACAGGCCGATCGGCGACCTGGCCGTCGGTGACCTCGTCGTCGGGTCCGACGGCGAGCCGACTCCGGTCCTGGGGGTCTACCCGCAAGGACGCAAGGCGGTCTACCGGGTCACCGCGCAGGACGGGGCCTCCACCCTGTGCTCGGAGGACCACCTCTGGTCCGTGCGCACCCAGGACGGCACCGGGCGGGACGGTCCCCACCAGGTGCTCACGGCGAAGGAGATCCGCGAGAGCGGCCGCCACCACGAGTACGAGCTTCCGTTGCTCAGCCAGCCCGTGGAGTTCCCGGAGCGGGACCTTCCGATGGACCCCTACGCCCTGGGTCTGCTCTTGGGCGACGGCTGCCTCACGGGTTCGACGACGCCGAGCCTCCTCACAGAGGAGCCCGAACTCGCCGAAGCGTTCGAGGCCCTCGTCCCCGGGGCCCGGGCGGACCGGGGGAAGGCGCCGGACCACGCCGTCGACCACCAGGGGCGGCCGGGGAGCGTCACCGCCGTCGCCGACCCGGTGACCGCGATCGTGCGGGACCTGGGCCTGGACGGAACCACTCCGGAAACGAAGTTCGTCCCGGACCCCTACCTGTACAGCTCGGCGGATGCGCGCCTCGCCGTGTTGCAGGGCCTGCTGGACTCGGACGGCGGACCGGCGCCCCAGGACGGCCGTACCGGTCGTATCCGGTACGGCACGGCTTCGGCGGGGCTGAGCCGCGCGGTGAGCTTCCTGGTGCGGTCCCTCGGCGGCGTCGCGTACGCCAGTGCGCGCGGGGCGGAGGGGCAGCCAGGCCGGGCCGAGGGCGGGGAGCCCCGCCGCCAGGGCGAGCACATCCTCAGCCTCCGTCTGCCCGAGGGCATCGCGCCGTTCCGGCTCAAGCGGAAGGCGGACGGGTACCGGGCCACCGGTGAGAGCCGTCCGACGCGCTTCTTCGACTCCATCGAGCCCGCCGGAACCGAGGAGTGCGTCTGCATCCAGGTGGCGGCACAGGACTCCCTCTACGTCACAGAGGACTTCCTGCTCACGCACAACACCCTCAACGACTCCTTCATCATCCTGGACGAGGCTCAGAACACCTCGCCCGAGCAGATGAAGATGTTCCTCACGCGGCTGGGCTTCGGCTCGAAGATCGTGGTCACCGGTGACGTCACCCAGGTCGACCTTCCCGGCGGGCAGACCAGCGGGCTGCGCACCATCGAGAACATCCTGCGTGACATCGACGACATCGCCTTCTGCCGCCTGAGCAGCGACGACGTCGTCCGGCACAAGCTGGTCGGAAAGATCGTGGACGCCTACGGCCGCTACGACGAGGCCCAGGGCGACTCCCGGGGGGACCGCCGGGGCCCCGCCAACGGCGGCCGTTCCCGGGGCGGGGCCGCGCGGCGCGGCCCCGCCGACGCCCCGGCGGAGCCGGACGCCGGCGGCGCCGAGGCCGAGGAGCAGGCAGACTGAGCTAGAGCATTCGAACTGGTGGGCCCCGTCATGTGCGGACCCACCGGTTCGGTTGCCACGGGCGTGCCGTTCGGGTGCGCCGTACCACCGGCCGGGCGTGTCGCCCGGCCGCCGCGACCCCAAGTAAGGCAGCCGTAACCGATGAGTATCGACGTCGCCAACGAGTCCGGCGTCACCGCCCTGGACGAGGAGAGGCTCTCCCGCCTGGCCAGGCACGTGCTCGACGCCATGCGCGTCCACCCGCTGGCCGAGCTGTCCATCGTGCTGGTGGACGAGGAGCCGATGGCCGACCTGCACGTGCGGTGGATGGACGAGCCGGGCCCCACTGATGTGCTCTCCTTCCCCATGGACGAGCTGCGTCCCGGGGGCCCCAGCCGCACGAGCGAGCCGGGGGTCCTCGGTGACGTGATCATCTGCCCGCAGGTCGCCGAGAGCCAGGCTGAGAAGGCCGGACACAGCACTGAGGCAGAGATCGACCTGCTGTGCACCCACGGCATCCTGCACCTGTTGGGCTACGACCACGCCGAGCCCGACGAGCACAAGGAGATGTTCGGCTTGCAGGGCGAGATCCTCGCCGCCTGGCGTGAGCGCGAGGCGGCCGGGGCCGAGGAGGACGAGAACAGCCGATGAGCCCGTCGGAATGGCCCGACGTCGCTCCGCTGACCACGGGGGAGCCCGTCGAGTGGCTCACCGCCTTCGCGGTGGCCTTCGTACTGACCGCCGTCGCGGGCTTCCTGGTGTCGGCGGAGGTGGCCGTCACGCGTGTCATGTCCGTGGGTCTGCCCGAGACAAGCGCTGCCGAGCGTGCTGCCCGGGCCGACCGCCGCTGGGAGCGTGTGGCGGCCGCTCCCACCCGCCACCTCAACGTGCTGCTGTTCCTGCGCGTGGTGTGTGAGGTGTGCGCGGTACTGGCCGCCGCCGTGGGCATGGTGTTCCTGCTCGGGCTGGGCTGGCCGGCGCTGGCGCTGACCGCCGTGGCGATGGTCGTGGTGGAGTCGGTGCTGATCGCGATCGCCCCGCGCATCCTGGGCCGCCAGTTCTCCGGGCAGGTCGCGCGGGTCAGCGCGTCCGTCGTCTACCCGGTCCAGGTCGTGGTGGGTCCGGTCGCCCAGCTGCTCGTGGGGGCGGGCCGGGCGCTCACCCCGCGCGGCAAGGGCGACCGTGAAGGCCCCTTCAGCACCGAGGTGGAGCTGCGTCAGCTGGTCGACCTGGCCGAGCAGGGGGACGTGATCGACCCCGAGGAGCGCGAGATGATCCACTCGGTGTTCAAGCTCGACGACACCTCCGTGCGCGAGGTGATGGTGCCACGCCCCGACATCGTGTTCACCAGCCGTGAGGACGACGCCGACGAGGTGTTGGCCCTGGCGCTGACCAGCGGGTACTCGCGTATCCCGGTGACCGGCGAGGACGAGGACGACGTGGTCGGCATCGTCTACCTCAAGGACCTGGTGGAGCGGCTGCGCGATCGCTGGGCGGCGGCCGCGGGCAGTGAGGGCGACGTGCCGCTCACCGCGGGGGACGTGATGCGCCAGGCGACCTACGTCCCCGACACCAAGCCCATCGACGAGCTGCTGCGCGAGATGCAGAAGCAGCGCAACCACGTCGCCGTGGCCATCGACGAGTACGGGGGGACCGCGGGCCTGGTCACGCTGGAGGACATCGTGGAGGAGATCGTCGGTGAGATCACCGACGAGTACGACCACGAGATCCCACCGGTGGACTGGCTCGACGACGACCGGGTGCGGGTGACCGCGCGCCTGCCGCTGGGTGAGCTGGACGGGCTGTTCCCGGACCGGGACCTGGACGTGCCGGAGGTGGAGACCGTCGGCGGGCTCGTGGCGTTCGTGCTGGGCCGGGTGCCGGCTGGCGGGGCCCAGGCCGAATACGCTGGTCTCAGGCTCACCCTTGAGGGCAAGAGCAGCCGCCGGAACCGGATGACCACGGTCCTGGTGGAGCGCCTGCCCGACGACGCCGAGGAGGCGTCGCAGGCCGAGAACGATGATGTGAGGAGCATGGAACAGTGACGGAGACGATGGAGCTGGGTCCCGAGGACGGCAAGCTCATCACCCTCGCGCGGGCCTCGCGGGCCCGTAACGCGGCGGCGGAGGGCGCGGCGGTACGCGATGAGACCGGGCGCACGTACGTGGCCACGACGGTGTCGCTGCCCTCGCTGGGACTGAGCGCGCTCCAGGCCGCCGTGGCCGCGGCCGTCTCCGGCGAGGCCTCCGCATTGGAGGCCGCGGTGGTCGTTACCGAGGCCACGGAGTTGACCGAGGACGACCGTGCGGTGGCGGACGACCTGAAGACCCAGGTAGTGGTGATCGCCGCCCCCGACGGGGCGCCCGCGAGCATCACCCGGCACTGAGAAGGATCGATGAACGAGCTCGACCTGGAGAAGTTGCGGGTGCCGTTGGAGATGCCCTCCTACCCGGAGGGCTTCCGCAGCGGTTTCGTATGCTTCGTGGGCCGCCCGAACGTGGGCAAGTCCACCCTGATGAACGCGCTGGTCGGGCAGAAGGTGGCGATCACCAGCAACCGGCCGCAGACCACGCGTCGTACGGTGCGCGGGATCGTGCACCGGCCAGACGCGCAGCTGATCATCGTGGACACACCCGGCCTGCACAAACCGCGCACCCTGCTCGGCGAGAGGCTGGACTCGCTGGTGCGGTCCACCCTGGTCGAGGTGGACGTGATCGCGTTCTGTCTGCCCGCCGACGAGCCGATCGGACGGGGAGACACCTACATCGCCAAGGAGTTGGCGGAGCAGACGAACACCCCCGTGGTCGCGCTGGTCACCAAGACCGACCTCGTGGGCAGGGACGCCGTGGGCCGTCAGCTGATGGCGGTCGACGAGCTGGGGGAGTGGGCCGACATCGTCCCGGTCTCCGCCCAGGGCGACTTCCAGCTGGAGACGGTCGCCGACGTGCTGTGCTCGCACCTGCCGGAGGGGCCTCCGCTGTACCCGGACGGCGACCTGACCGACGAGCCGGACGAGATGCTGGTGGCCGAGCTGGTGCGTGAGGCGGCCCTGGAAGGCGTGCGCGACGAGCTGCCGCACTCCATCGCGGTGGTCGTGGACGAGATGTATGAGCGTGAGAACACCCGCCCGGGCAAGGAGCTGGTGGACATCTACGCGTCGCTGTACGTGGAGCGGTCCAGCCAGAAGGCGATCGTGATCGGCTCAAGGGGTTCGCGGCTGCGCGATGTGGGTTCGCGGGCCCGCAAGCAGATCGAGGCCCTGCTGGGCCAGCGGGTGTTCCTGGACCTGCGGGTGCGTGTGGCCAAGGACTGGCAGCGCGACCCCAAGCAGCTGCGCAGACTGGGCTTCGACCAGCAGACGTAGACCTGCCGGAAGCACGGCGGCCGGTACGGGCGTCCCCGTACCGGCCGCGCGCGTGAGCGTTCTGCGGACGCTTTCGCCTGTGCCGGCGAAGCGGCCTAGGTCTGGTTGTTGAGGTCGGTGGCCAGCACGGAGGCACAGCGGCGCACGATGGGGGCGGCGCGGTCGACGAATTCCCAGCTGACCCGGGCCTCGGGGCCCGAGACCGACACCGCCATCCCCGAGGGCGCCCCCATGAGGGGGACGGCCACGCAGCGCACACCGATCTCCTGTTCACCGTCGTCGATGGCGAAGCCGTTGGAGCGGATCCGGTTCAGCTCGGTCATGAACTTGTCGGGGTCGGTGATGGTGCGGTCGGTGGCGGCGGGCATGCCCGTGCGGCGCAGCGTGGCCAGTGCCTCTCCGTTGGTGAGCTGGGACAGCAGGGCCTTGCCCACACCCGCAGAGTGCGGCAGTACGCGCCGTCCCACCTCGGTGAACATGCGCATGGAGTGCTGTGAGGGCACCTGCGCCACGTAGACGACCTTGTCGCCGTCCAGCATCGCCAGGTTCGCCGTCTCTCCCAGGTCTTCCACCAGTTGCGCCAGGTGGGGGCGGGCCCAGGTACCGAGCATCTGCGATGCCTTGTCGCCCAGGCCGATCAGACGCGGTCCCAGCGCGTAGCGGCGCGAGGGAAGCTGGCGTACGTATCCGTTGCCGACCAGGGTCCGGATGATGCGGTGGATCGTCGGCAGCGGCAGGCCGGAGGAGTCGGCCAGCTGGCTCAGCGAGGTCTCGCCGCCCGCGTCCGCCATGATCTCCAGCAGGGAGAAGGCCCGGTCGAGGGACTGCACACCGCTGGGGCGTTCGCGTTTGCCCTGTTCATCGGGGTGTAGAGGGGTCTGTGGGGCTGACAATGATTGCGCTCCCATGCTGAGGGCCGTGGGTTCGGATCCTACCTTCGCGGATGCGAGGGCGGTTCTCGACATCACTTCTTCTATAGCACGTGGGGCGGCGGTGGTTTGGTCGTCCGGGAAGCTCCGTCCCGGTTTCTTGGACGCCCCTGTGCTTCTTGTTATTCCGGATAGCAGAAGTTAGTATCCGCGATAGGAAAAACTAGGGGAGAGGATGCACACGTGGAAGAGGACCGGTCCGAGAACCCGCGCAGGGATCCCGAGTTGGGTCTGGACGTGCTCACCGCCGGACTGGACGCGCGTCTGGCCGACGCCGACGCCCGGCTCGCCCTCGACTACCCCGGGCCTTCCGGCGAACGGCAGCCCGTACACACCGTCTACGTTCCCGCGGACCGGATTCGGCCCGGTCTGGCCCGGGAGTGGGGCCGCGCGGCACTGTCCTGCCTCGACGAGCACGCGCCCGACGCCGCTGCCCTGTCCGCCGCCACCGGTGTGGAGGAGGCCGCCGTCGCCGGGGTCCTCCCCCGCCTGCGGGACAAGCTCCGCCTCGAACCCGTCGAGGACCTGCGCGTGGACCTGGAGGACGGCTACGGCGACCGAGGGGACGATGAGGACCGCGACGTGGTCGCGGCCGCACGGGCCCTGTGCTCCGATCTCGCCGCGGGAGAGGCACCGCCCGGGTTCGGCGTCCGGATGAAGGGCATGGAGGCCGCCGGACGCGCGCGCGGTACCCGCAGCCTCGCCCTGTTCCTGCACACCCTCCTGGAGGAGAACGGGGCCCTTCCCGACGGCCTGGCGATCACCCTGCCCAAGATCACCTCCGTGCAGCAGGTCGAGGCGATGGTGTGGCTCACCGAGGAGCTGGAGCAGCGCCTGGACCTGCCCGAGGGCCGGCTGCGGTTCGAGCTGCAGATCGAGACCCCGCAGTCCGTCCTGCTGCCCGACGGCACGGTCGCCGTCGCCCGCATGATCCACGCCGGCCAGGGCCGTGTCAGCGCCCTGCACTACGGCACCTACGACTACAGCGCCGCATGCGGGATCACCGCCGCCTATCAGAGCATGGCCCACCCGGTCGCCGACCACGCCAAGGCCGTCATGCAGGTGGCCGCCGCCGGAACCGGGGTGTGGCTCTCGGACGGCTCCACCAACGTGCTGCCCGTCGGCGGGGAGGAGGAGGTGCGTGCCGCCTGGCGGCTGCACGCCTCCCTGGTCCGCCGCTCCCTGGAGCGCGGCTTCTACCAGGGCTGGGACCTGCACCCGCACCAGCTGCCCACCCGGTACCTGGCCACCTACGTTTTCTACAGGGAGGCCTTCGAGCCCGCGGCCGCGCGCCTGCGCTCCTATCTCGGCGCCGTCGCCGGGGGAGTGCTGGACGAGCCCGCCACCGCCCAGGCCCTGGCCTCCGCCCTGGTGAGCGGGATACGCTGCGGGGCGCTGGACGAGGCCGAGGTGGCGAAGGCCGCCGGAACCGACACCGGGACGCTCGCCGCCCTGGCCAGCCGACGCGTCGGACAGGAGGACCGATGACACGACACGATCTCGCCGTCCGCGCTCGCCGCGCTGTCACCCCCGAGGGAGAGCGCCCCGTCACCGTCGGAGTGCTCGACGGGCGCGTCGTCAGCGTCCTGGCGGGGAACGACGCCGCCCTCATCGCTCGCCGTGAGATCGTCCTGGCCGACGACGAGGTTCTGTTGCCCGGGCTGGTCGACACCCACGTGCACGTCAACGAGCCGGGCCGCACCCAGTGGGAGGGCTTCGCCTCCGCCACACGCGCCGCCGCCCTGGGCGGGATCACCACCCTGGTGGACATGCCGCTCAACAGCGTGCCACCGACCACCACCGTCGACGGGCTGAACGCCAAGCGCGCCGCCGCCGAGGGCAGGCTCGCCGTGGACGTGGGCTTCTGGGGCGGTGCCGTGCCCGAGAACAGCCGCCCCGGCGCCACCAAGGAGCTCGCCGCGCTCTGGCAGGAGGGGGTGTACGGGTTCAAGTCGTTCCTGTCCCCGTCCGGGGTGGAGGAGTTCGGCCACCTGTCCCCGGAGGAGCTGTTCTCGGCCGCTGAGGCGATCGGGGAGTTCGGCGGACGCCTCATCGTGCACGCCGAGGACCCCGCCGTCCTGGACGGTGCGCCGCCCGCGGCGGGGCGCGACTACGCCGCCTTCCTGGCCTCGCGGCCCGACACCGCCGAGAACGAGGCGATCGCCCGGGTGATCGAGGTGGCCCGGGCCACCGGGACACGGGCGCACGTGCTGCACCTGTCCAGTGCCTCCGCGCTGCCGCTGATCGCCCAGGCCAAGGCGGACAACGTGCCGCTGACGGTGGAGACCTGTCCGCACTACCTCACGCTGGAGGCCGAGGGGGTGCCGGCTGGGGCCACCCAGTACAAGTGCTGCCCGCCCATCCGCGACTCCGCCAACCGCGACCTGCTGTGGCGGGCGCTCGCTGAGGGGCTGATCGACTGCGTGGTCAGCGATCACTCGCCGAGTACCGCCGAGCTCAAGGAGCTGGACACCGGCGACTTCGGTGCCGCCTGGGGCGGGGTGTCCGGGCTCCAGGTCGGTTTCCCGGCGGTGTGGACCGAGGCGCGCAGCCGCGGCATGTCTCTGGAGGACGTGGTGCGGTGGATGGCCGCCGGTCCGGCGCGGGTGGCCGGTCTGCGCGGCAAGGGGGGACTCACCCCCGGCCACGACGCCGACTTCACGGTGGTCGCCCCGGAGGAGTCCTTCCGGGTGGACGTGCGTGAACTCCGGCACCGCAACCCGGTGAGCCCCTACGACGGCGCGAAGCTGTTCGGGCGTGTGCGCCGCACCGTCCTGCGCGGTGAGGACGTCGACCACGGCAGTCCGGCGGGGCGGATGCTGGTCCGGGAGTAGTGAAGCCCGGGGCGTGCTCGTCGAACACGCCCCGGACCCGCGCGTACGGGTGGACCCGGTAACGCGACGACGGGTCGGGCGGAGGGCGCCGTCGCGTTACCCGGGTGTCAGCCGCCGAGGGCGCTCCAGCGGCGCCGCAGGTCGGCGGTGCCGGTCTCGGTCAGCGAGCCGAAGACGTTCAGCCGAGCGATGCCGCCGTCGGGGAAGACGTCGGTGCGCACATGGGTGGCGGTGACCGGGGAGTCCAGGACGAAGCGGTGGGCGCTGTCGGGCTCCAGCGGGGTGCGGCCCACGATCTCGAACCACTCGTCCGGGGTGCTGGAGTGGGCGTCCCTGCCGAGGACGGTCACCCAGCCCGCGGCGTTGCCCTTGTAGTAGGAGGTGTCCAACTCCAGCGCACGGACCGAGGCCTGGGCGGTGAGTCGGAAGCGCACCCAGTCGTGGTCGGTGTCGCGGCGGCGGCGGTTCTCCCAGCCGTCGTCCATCTTGTGGGAGCGTCCGGGGGAGATGATGTTGACCGGAGACGAGTAGAAGCGGTCCGACGCGTCCTCGACCGTACCGCCGTTGGCCAGGGCGGCCACGTCGAAGCCGCCGAGGGCGGTCAGCCAGTCGGGGTCGGGGACGGGTTCGCCGTACACGCGCAGGCGCGCGATGCCGCCGTCGGGGAACTGTTTGAGGCGCAGGTGGGTCCACCGGCGCTCGGTCTCCACCGTGAAGCCGTTGGCGGCGTGCCCGTACACGTGGGTGCGGGGGACGATCTCGGTCCACTCCGCCTTGAGCAGCTCGTCGGTGGTGGGAGTGCCCGCCAGGTGGGTGGCCTCGACGCCGACCTCGCGGGGGTGGTTGCCGCGAAAGTGCGCGGTGTCCACGATGACGCCCCTGACCAGGCCGGGGAGGCCGAGGCGGACCAGGGCCCAGTCGTGGTCGTCGGCGGTCGGGTGCGGCTGCTCCGCGCTTACTCCCCGGCGCCTGCGGGTCTCCCACCCGTCCATGACCTTGCCCTTGTGCCCGAAGGCGTGTGGGTCGAACACGGCCGGGTCGGTCCGCAGCAGGTTCTCTCGGTGGGCGAAGAACTCGTCGTTGGCGGCGACGACACCGGCGCCCAGACGGCGGTCGGCCAGGTCGACCAGGGTCGAGAGGTCGAGCTCGGTACGGCGGTAGTCGGCGTAGGGGTCACCGCCCGTGTAGGGCTGGGCGTTGTAGGCACGTGGGTCGATGGGCTGAGCCCCGCTCATGTCTCTCCTGGGATGTGGATTCATCGGACGTTTCCCAGAGTCCCAAGAGTGAACGGTTACGTCTAGCGAAAGTTTACGATCAGTCTGTTCAGCTGAGGTGAACAATAGTACCGCCCAGCCTGGCAGCCGTGTCCGCCAGGGCACGCAGCACCACGGCGGTCTGGGGCCGCTCGCCCGAGCCGGAACGCACCGCGCAGACCACATGGCGGCGCGGCTGGTCGGAGTGCAGGACCCGCAGGCTGACGCCCGGGGTGTTGTCCGCGGCGGCCAACCGGGGGA
Organism: Nocardiopsis sp. TRM 82005; assembly: GCF_056312425.1. Taxonomy (NCBI): domain Bacteria; kingdom Bacillati; phylum Actinomycetota; class Actinomycetes; order Streptosporangiales; family Nocardiopsidaceae; genus Nocardiopsis; species Nocardiopsis sp. TRM 82005. The sequence continues at coordinate 62,185 of NZ_JBWDTQ010000009.1, read as the reverse complement.
CCAGCGCGACGCCCATACCCGCCGCGACCATGTCGAGGATCGCCCGCCAGTCCGAGGCCACATGCGCCTGTTCCGGCGCGAAACCTGCCTGGGCGCAGGCGGCGACGGTGATGTCGCGCCAGGGCCCCGACGCCCCGTAGATCCAGGGTTCCTCGGCCAGCTCGCGCAGGCGCAGCGCACGGGAGGAGGACAGGCGGTGGTGGGCGGGCAGGGCCGCGTCCAGGGGGTCGGTGAGCAGTTCACGCCGGTCGTAGCGGCCGTCGTGGCCGTTCGGGGCCTGAGCGGCCAGCGACAGGCCGATGTCGATCTCGCCCGCCGAGAGCAGGTCGTAGACCTCGGCGGCCTCGGCCTGGTGCACCCTCGTGGTGAGGCCGGGGTACTCGCGCCGAAGCGTGTCCAGCGCGGGGACCACGAGGCTGGGGATGGCTGTGGCGAAGGCGCCGACGCGTACGCGCCCGGCCTGGCCCCGGGCGAAGCCGTCCAGTTCGGCCTCGGCCCGCTCCAGCTGGGCGAGCACGATGTCGGTGTGCCGGAGCAGGGCGTGCGCCGCTTCGGTGAGGCGGACCCGCCGCCCCTGCGCCTCCAGCAGCGCGACCCCCACCTGCTGGGAGAGGGAGGAGAGCTGCTGGGACACGGCGGAGGGGGTCATGTTCAGGGCCTCCGCCGTGGCCCTGACGGTCCCGAACTCCTCCAGGGCACGGAGGACGCGTAGCTTGCGCAGATCCCAGTCGGTCACGTTCCCAGGAATACCATTCGGTTTCTCTTGACGGAACACCTGTATTCGCACTGCCTGTGTCGGTGGAACCAGCGGCGCACGCCGACCGGACCCGGGGTGGGCGGCACCCGTATGCCGCCCGCCCCGGGAAGGTGTGGTCAGTGCCGGGGGTTCTCCGGGACGCCGGGGCCGCTGTCCTGGTAGGTCGCCTCCGCTTGGTCGGTGTACTTGGCCTCGCCGGGACCGGCGCTGCCGATCTCCTCGGTGTCGATCGCGTCCGGGGAGGCGGTGTCCCGTCCGCGGCCGATGACGTTGAAGCACACGTTCAGCACGATCGCGACGACGGCCGCGCCGATGATGCCCGAGTGCGCGACCAGCTCGACCGACTCGGGCAGGTAGGAGTAGAAGGTCGGGTAGGCCAGCGGGATGACCGCCACGCCGATGGAGGCCGCCACCAGCACCAGGTTGAGGTTGTTGGTGAAGTCCACCTTGGCCAGGGTCTTGATCCCGCTGGAGGCCACGCTGCCGAACAGGACCAGGCCCGCCCCGCCGAGGACGGGTGTGGGGATGGCCGCCATGACGCCGCCGAGCACCGGGAACAGTCCGAGGGCGACGAGGATGCCCGCGCCGGTGGCGACCACGTACCTGCTGCGCACCTTGGTCAGGGCCAGCAGGCCGATGTTCTGTGCGAACGAGCTGGTGGGGGTAGCGCCGAAGACCGGTCCGATGAGGGAGCCGCTCACGTCGGCGCGCAGGCCCGCGGAGATGCGTTTGGCGTCCACCTTGGAGCCGGTGATCTCACCGACCGCGATGATGTGCGAGGCGCCCTCGGTCAGGACCACGAGCATGATGACGCACATGGTGATGATCGCGGCGAGCTCGAACCTGGGCGCGCCGAAGTAGAACACCGAGGTCGGGTCGAACACGATGTCGGCCTCGCCGACCCGGCTGAAGTCGGCCATACCCATGGGCAGCGCGACCAGGGTGCCGATGAGCAGGCCCAGCAGGATGGACAGCCGCCCCCAGATGCCGGGGAAGAGGCGGGAGCCGACCAGGATGACCCCCAGGGTCACCCCCGCCAGGGCGAGGTTGGCCGGCGGCGCGGCCGGGACGGAGGAGCCGTCCTCCAGGGTGTGGGTGGCGCCGTCCATGATCCACCGTGCGGCCACCGGCATCAGGCTGACGCCGATGACGGTGATGATGGTGCCCGTGACGATCGGGGGGAAGAAGCGGACGAGCTGCCCGAAGAACGGCGTCAGGACCAGAGCGAAGAGCCCGGCGACGAGGGAGGCGCCGAAGGCGACGGGCAGGTTCTCACCGTTCTGCCCGGCGGCGAGCGCGGTGATGGCGCTGACGGGGACGAAGGAGCAGGCCACCACGATCGGCATCTGGGCGCCGACGCGCCGGTGGCCCACGGTCTGTAGGAGCGTGGCGAAGCCCGCCACCAGGAGTGCGCCGCTGACGAGGATGCCCATGGCGGCGGGGTCGTTCGCGAGTCCGGCGGCGGCGCCGACGACGAGGGCCGGTGCCACCGCACCGGCGTACATGGTCAGGATGTGCTGGAGCCCGTAGACGAGCAGCAGCCGCACGGGCAGCTTCTCGTCCTCAGGTCGGGCGGGGGATGAGGCGTTCGTTGTGGCCGAGTCCTTCGCGGACGGACTGTTCGACATGGCCAGTTTCCAGCCTTTGCGCTTGGCGGCCACCCGGGAGGGGGCCGGGTTCTCGGGCACGCGGCCCGGTGGTGTCGCACCGGCCGGGCGGCCCATGGTTCGGGCTCGCCGAGGCCGGGAGAGCCCGCCGTGACGGGCAGGCCGGGGAGGACCCCGGCTGCGGGGAAGAAGGTCCGGGGCCCGGCCACGCACGAGCGGGCCCCGGGGACTGGAGGGCTACACGAAGCCCGGTACGGCTTTCCAGGCGTCCCCGGCGTCGGGGGCGTCATCGCGCTCGACGGTGGCCTCGATCTTGCCGTAGGGCCGGTCGGCGGCGAAGAAGACCTCGTTCGGGTTGTCCAGGCCGAAGGGGGACAGGTCCACCAGGAAGTGGTGGTTGTTCGGCATGGAGAACCGGATCTCGGCGACCTCGGGATGAGCCTCCAGGACGACCCTGCCCATCTCGTAGAGGGACTGTTGCAGGGCCAGGCTGTGCGTTCGGGCGAAGGCCTCCAGGCACAGGGCGCGGATGGAGGCGTAGGCGCTGTCGAAGTCGTGGTCCACGCCGACGTAGCGCCAACGGGCGGTGACGTCGGTGGCCAGGATGCGGTCGGTCGTCTCCGGCAGCGTCGTGTACTTGGTCTTGGGGTAGCCGTGGAACTCCGAGCCGGTGGACTTGAGCACGGACAGGCCCTCGAAGCCGGAGACCACCCACTCCTGGGCGCCGTCCTTGTTGACGACCGTGGTGCGGGTCTCGGCGCCCCGACGGGAGAACGCGTGGTCGTGCGGGCCGTCGGATGTGCTGATGCGGTCCCAGGAGTACTCGTGGACCTCCTGGCGGGCCCCGTGCACGTAGGAGTGCTCGTCCACGAAGTGTCGGGCCAGGTTCAGGGCGAAGTTCTCGACGGTGCCGACGCCGCCCCACTCACGGGCCTTGGCGTAGACGGTGTTCTTCTGGGTGTCGGTCGGTAGGCACGTGCCGTTGTCGCCGACGGTGTGGACCGATTCCAGCTCCCCGCGCAGCTGGGAGGTGACGTTGACGTCCTTGATCCGGTGGACGTCGGTATCGCGGTTGATGTGGACGAGGCGGACCTCGGCCTTGCCGTACTGGTTCTCTCCGAGTCGGATGCCCATCAGGGTGAACTCCATCCGTGTGGATGCGTGAAGTCTCATCGTTCGCGCATGCGCGCCGTGCGTACGAGGGAGGACCGCTGTGGTCATGCGGAAGGACCTGTCGCGCACTCGAAGATTCAGGTGTCACACCTTGGCTGCGAAACCTCTCCTGTCAGCTGCTCCCTTCGATCGTGGCCGCCCGCATGCCCTAGGACCCTCGGTAGGTCGAGTACGCGAACGGGCTCAGCAGCAGCGGGACGTGGTAGTGCGTGTCCTCGTCGGCGAGATCGAACACGATGGCGACCTCGGGGTAGAACCCGCGCTGGCCGGTCGCGTCGAAGTAGGCCGCTGTGTCGAAGACGACCCGGTAGAACCCGGCGGTGAGCTGGTCGGGTCCCAGGTCGGGTACGCGTCCGTCGTCGTTGGTGCGTCCCTCCGCGACGGTCTCCCAGGAACCGCGGCCGCTGCCGGCGGTGGCCTCCAGCCGCACGGGGACGTCACGGGCGGGACGGCCCAGGGCGGCGTCGAGTACGTGGGTGGTCACATGGCTCATGCGTCCTCCAGGAGTTTGACCAGGCGCAGCCCGGCGATCTTGCGCAGCTCGTTGCCGACCACGTGCAGTTCGGTCTCGCGGTCATTGGACAGGCGTCCGACCAGGTCGGCCAGGAGTTCGTGACTGGAGCGGCCGCTGGCGCAGACCAGGTAGATCTGCCCGAACCTGTCCTCGTACTCGCGCTGGGCGTAGGCGAAGACCCGCTGCACACGCGCGGAGGCGTCGTCCGTGTCCGCGGCGAAGGCGGACTGCTCTCCGCGCGACCAGGCGGATTCGGTGTCCTCGCCCGTGGCCTTCTCCCCGATGCGGGGGTGGCGGGCCAGAGCCGTGGCCACCTCCTCGGTGGTGATCGAGCGCGCGTGCCTGTCGGCGGACTCCAACAGGACGGCCCGGTCGGAGAAGGGCGACTCGGAAACGAGGGCCTCGCCCCAGCGGTCCACGTTCAGGCACTGCGCGAGCTGGGCGCGCAGGTCCTCCTCGGGCAGCTTGTTCAGGCGGTCCAGACCCGGATCGGGTCCGTTCGCCCGCTCCTCCGGGGTGGTCTCGGGCATGTGCTCTCCCGTGGCCCGGCGGGCTCCCGCGGTCTTCGGCCCGTAGGCCGGCGAACCGTGGAGGGCCCCCGAGATTTCGTAGATCAGATAAATAATTCCGTATTGCGGATTGGAGGGACTCTAGTTGATAGCAGTGTGACCTTGTCAACACCCTTGGCGCAATCGTCTGGAAGCAAGGGAATCCGTGCCGTCGTACCAGGAAGATCCGTATCTCCGCACCAAGGGCGCGAGGCGTGATCCGCGGTGGATGGTGCCGGCGTGTCGGGCGGATGGCGCCGCGGGGTGCGCGACGGGTGGTTGACAAGCCGGGAGGGCTGGCTCACACTTCATTTATTCCTTAAAGCGAAAACTACTTTCCACAATGCGAAAGTATGAGCTGGAGGCAAGGCATGAGTCACACCCTCGGATACACGGTGAACTGCTCCCTGTTGTTCACCGAATTCCCACTCCACGAGCGCCCCCGGGCAGCACGTGAGGCGGGCTTCGACGCCGTCGAGTTCTGGTGGCCGTTCGAGAGCCCGATCCCGCCCCAGGACGAGATCGACGCCTTCATCAAGGCCCTGGACACCGCCGGAGTCCGCCTCACCGGCCTCAACTTCTTCGCGGGCGTGCTCCCCGGGCCCGACCGGGGCGTGCTCTCACACCCCTCGCGCAGCACGGAGTTCCGGGCCAACATCGACGTCGTGACGCGCATCGCCGAGCGCACGGGCGCCACCGGGTTCAACGCCCTCTACGGGTTGCGCCAGCCCGAGGTCGACCCGGCCGAACAGGACCGGATCGCCCTGGAGCACACCCTCGCGGCCGCCCGGGCCGTGGCCGGGGTCGGCGGCACCGTGCTCATCGAGCCCATCAGCGGGGCCGAGAGCTACCCGCTCACGACGGCCGCGGACGGACTCGCGTTCGTGGCCGAGGCCCGGGAGGCCGGAGTCGACAACGTCGCCCTGCTCGCGGACCTGTACCACCTCGTGGTCAACGGCGACGACGTCGCGGCGGTGGTCCGCGACCACGCCGCCGAGTTCGGGCACATCCAGATCGCCGACACCCCCGGACGCGGGGAGCCCGGAAGCGGGCGCCTGCCGATCGACGAACTCCTCGGCGCCGCCCAGGCCGCGGGCTACGACGGGCTCGTCGGCCTGGAGTACAAGCCGACCGTTCCCAGTGAGAAGAGCTTCGGCTGGCTGAGCTGAGCCCTCGAAGCACTCCTCCCGTGCCGTGAGACAGCCACGCGGTACGAACCAGCCACGCAGTACCGAACAGCCACACGAGCACCAGCCACGAAGGGGGCCGACGTGCCCATCAGGAAAATCGCCTTCATCGGTCTCGGCATCATGGGCCTGCCCATGGCCGTCAACCTCGTCCGTGCCGGTTACACCGTCACCGGACACAACCGCAGCACCGACCGCGTCGACGCCCTGGTCGCCGAGGGCGGTCTGCGCGGGGGAAGCGTCGCGGGGGCCGTCGCGGACGCCGACGCCGTCATCACCATGGTCCCGGACTCCCCGGACGTGCGGGAGGTCATGCTCGGCGAGGGCGGCGTCTACGACAGCGCCAAGCCCGGCACCCTGGTCATCGACATGAGCACCATCCGCCCGGATGTCGCCCGCGCGGTCGCCGGGGCCGGAAGCGAGCGCGGCCTGCGCGTCCTGGACGCCCCCGTCAGCGGCGGCGAGGCCGGTGCGGTCGAGGCCAAGCTCTCCATCATGGTCGGCGGAGACCAGGCCGACTTCGAGGAGGCCCGACCCGTCTTCGACGTCCTGGGCGCCACCCCGATCCTGGTCGGCCCGAGCGGCTCCGGCCAGACGGTCAAGGCCGCCAACCAGCTCATCGTCGCCGGCAACATCCAGCTCCTGGCCGAGGCCCTGGTCTTCCTGGAGGCGCACGGCGTGGACACCGAGTCCGGCCTGGAGGTCCTGGGCGGCGGGCTCGCGGGCAGCACCGTGCTCCAGCGCAAGGGCCAGGCCATGCGCGAGCGCGACTTCGCCCCGGGGTTCCGTATCGCCCTGCACGACAAGGACATGCGCATCGTCACCGACTCCGCGCACGCCGCCGGGGTCTCGATCCCGCTCGGCGCGCAGGTGGCGCAGTCCGTCGCCGCGCTGAGGAACCAGGGCCACGGCTCGCTCGACCACTCCGCGCTGCTGAAGATCATCGAGCAGCTCTCCGGCCGGTAGCGGCCCGGGCGGACACGGCCTCGCGTCGACGTCCCCGGTGTTGGCCGCACCCGGGACACCGCAGGCGCGGCCGTCCAGACCTCAGCACCCCTAGCACTGTTCTTTCTCCGGGGCTCCGCTCGCCGCACCCCGTGTCCGGGCGCCCGAAGGCGTCGAAGGTCTCCGTCCTCGGGCGCCCGGACGACACCCGGGCCAGGCGAGCCCTCAGGGGCCCCAGTACCGAAGGGTTCACTTCCCATGACACAGATGCCCGCGATGAACGCGGTCGTGGAGGTCCTCAAGGACGAGGGCGTCGACACCGCCTTCGGCTGCCCCGGGGCAGCCATCCTGCCGCTCTACAAAGCGATGGAACAGGTCGGCGGTATCGAGCACCTGACCGTCCGCCACGAAGAGGGCGCCACCCACATGGCCGACGGCTGGTCCCGCACCACCGGCAAGGTCGGTGTGGCCATCGGCACCTCCGGCCCCGCCGGGACCAACATGATCACCGGTCTGTACACGGCCATCGCGGACTCCGTCCCGATCGTGTGCATCACCGGCCAGCAGCGCACCGACCTGCTGAACAAGGAGGGTTTCCAGGCGGTCGACATCGTCGAGATCGCCAAGCCCGTCACCAAGTGGGCCGTCCAGGTCAAGGAGGCCGCCACCGCGCCCTGGATCTTCCGTGAGGCGTTCCGCGTCGCGCGGGAGGGGCGCCCCGGACCGGTGCTGGTGGACATTCCGCTGGACGTCGCCCAGAAGATGATCGACTACGACTCCTCCATCGACGCCCCGCTGAAGGTCAACACGGTCGAGCCGCACCCTCCGCGGGTCGAACGCGCGCTGGACATGCTGCTGGAGGCCGAGCGCCCGCTGATCCTCGCCGGAGGCGGCGTGATCCTGGCCGAGGCCTCCGAGGAGCTGCGTGAGCTGGCCGACCACCTCCAGGTGCCGGTGCAGGTCACGCTCATGGGCAAGGGCTCCTTCGACGAGGACTCGCCCCTGTACTCCGGGATGACCGGCGTGCAGACCTCCCAGCGCTACGGCAACGCCTCGTTCCTGGAGTCGGACCTGGTCCTGGCCGTGGGCGCGAGGTTCGCCGACCGCCACACCGGCCAGATCGACGTCTACCGAGGCGAGCGCCGGTTCGTCCACGTCGACATCGAGGCCACCCAGATCGGCCGGGTCTTCGAGCCCGACCTGGGAGTGGTCTCCGACGCCAAGGTGTTCCTCCGCGAACTGCTGGCCGCCGCCAGACGCCGCGACGCGACTGCGGCCGTGCGGCCCTGGATCGACCGGATCGACGAGCTCAAGACCACCCTGACCCGCAGGGAGGACTTCGACACGGTCCCGGTCAAGGCCCCGCGCGTGTACAAGGAGATCAACGAGGTCTTCGACGAGGACACCTACTTCGTCACCGCGATCGGTCTCTACCAGATCTGGGGCGGCCAGCACCAGAAGGCCCACAAGCCGCGCCACTACCAGATCTGCGGCCAGGCGGGTCCGCTCGGCTGGGAGATCCCCGCCGCCATCGGCGTCAAGAAGGCCCTGAAGGACACCGATCCGGACGCCGAGGTCGTGGGCATCGTCGGCGACTACGGTTTCCAGTACATGGTCGAGGAACTGGCCGTGGCCGCCCAGTACGACGTGCCCTACGTGGTCATCATGCTCAACAACGAGTACCTGGGCCTGATCCGCCAGGCATCGATCCCCTTCGACATGAACTACCAGGTGGACGTCCACTACGACGAGTACGGCACCGACAACGTCAAGCTCATGGAGGCCTACGGCTGCTCCGGGCGCCGCGTCTGGGAACCCGGTGAGATCCGCGAGTCCCTGGAATGGGCCCGAAAGCAGGCCCAGGCCACCTCGCGTCCGGTGCTCGTCGAAGTCATGATCGAGCGCGAGGCCAACACCCCGCACGGCCCCGCGATCGACGCGGTGAAGGAGTTCGAGCCGGTCCCCGGCGCCTGATCCCCTCCCCGCGGAGGGCCCCGGGCGGGAGGCGGCCGCCGACACGGATCGCCCGGGGCCCGCGTGACACCGGTGAAATCCCCGTTACGGGGTTGTGTCCGGAGTGTGTCGTGACGTGCGTTTTCTCCAGGTCACCCCTGGGGAAACGTGGGAAGCACGTGGACGACGGGGTCGCCGTGTCAGGGAGCGGATGAACGCAACGGGTCCGTCGTCGGCACTTTCGGAAGTTGGAAAAGCATGTTCCCCCACGCGCGTTTCCTCTCTGCGGTCGTGGTTACGGCCGCTGCGCTCATCTCCTCGGCCTGTTCCCCCGAGGGCGGAACCGAGGAGGAGTTCCAGCGACTGCTGGTGGAGAGCGGGCTCCCCGGCGAGGAACTCAGGATCACGGCCCCGGACTCCAACGGGTTCTGGTGGGCCACCTATGACGCCGACGACGACTGCCAGTTGCAGTTCAAGTGGGACGGCGGCGACTCTGTCGTGCTCTACGGCGCCCAGGCCGACGGTTATCTCCAGGAGGCTCCCGAGGAGACCTACGTGGAGGACCTTGGCGCCGAGGACGTCCAGCGGGCCTGCGAGGGGGAGTTCTGACCGGCGGTCGGCCACGGTCCCCGTGGCAGGCCGCCGTGTGGGTCAGCGGCTCTCAGCGGGCTCGGGCACGGGGTGCAGGGCCCAGCCGACCGCCTCCGGCAGCGGAACACCGCGGCCCACCACCGGTCGAAGGTGTCGGTACCGACCAGGCCGCGCGCCGTGGCGGAGATTCGCTCCACGTCGAACCGCTCGCCGGGAGGCAGCGGCGCACCGGTGTCCTCTCGGGCACGCGCCGCCGCGCCCAGCAGCCGGGCCGCCCGCGCGCCCCCGCCCTCCAGGGCCTCGACACCGGCCACCCCCTCCAGGGCCTGCTCCACCGCACGGGGATCGCTGGTCTGCCGCGCGTACTCCAGCCCTTCCAGGTGCAGGCCGCGGGCGGTGACGGCGTCCCCGCGCTGCTCAGCGCAGAACCCCGTCTCGGCCAGGGCGAACGCCAGACCCGGCCGGTACCCGTCGACCCGGTGGGCACTCAGCACCTCCCGCAGGTGCTCCTCCGCCTCGGTGGGGTCGCCCCGGCGGCGGGCCGCCATCCCCAGCCCCGCGCGGGCGAACCGGCCGCTGAGGCTGAACGCCTGTTCCCGCGCCACGCGCAGCGCCCGCCGGTTGTACTCGTCGGAGGCGTCGAGGTCACCGGTGAGCATGGACATCCGCGCCAGCCGGGAGAGCTCGTCCACCACGGTGGGCCACAGGCCGATCCGCTCGGCGTACTCCAACGACCTCCGGTGCAGACGGGCCGACTCCGGGTAGGAGCCCTCGACCCCCGCCAGGATGCCGAGCAGGCCGTGCACCCGGGCCAGCCCCCACGGCTCCCGGGCCGGGGCGAGCAGGTCGAGGCCGTGCCTGGCGTCGCGCAAGGCCGCACCCTCGGCCCGCGCGGTCTCGCGGGCCGCGAGGGCGTCGTTGTAGGCCACGCGGGAGCACCCGAACGCCCTGGCCAGCTGGATGCGCTGGTCTGGGTCCGGGTACACGCGACAGTTGAACCGCAGCTGCACACCGCTGACAGTAGAGGCGGGGTAGGACAGCACGTGACCGGCCAAGGACACACGGGAGTCTCAGAGCCGATTCACCTCCGGACCGAAGGCCGGAGCACTCTCGGATAAAACCGGTAGCCCCGGCGGGCCGATCAGGGAAGGGGCCCAGCGGCCCGGACCGGGCGGAAACGAGAAATCCCGCCGACGGTACCGGCCCGGCCGCCAGCGCGCTGTGCGGCGCGCTCGGCGGCGGCCTCGGGTGTTGGCCGCACCCTGGGTCCCGTCGGCGGGATCTGCAACAACCCCCCTAGCACTGAAGGGTTCACTGAAATGGTACAGACTTGCCGGGGATCTCTTGAAATCGAGGTACCTGTAGCGGCGCAGTCGACGGTGTCCCGTCTCACAGTGCGGTGAAGATCCAGTTCAGGCGGCATTCGTCCCACTATGCGGACACCAAGTACCAGAATTTCGCGTCGGTCTGCTAGCGTGTTGATCACTATGCTGCGCGAGCTGCTTCTCCTTAGTGGCCGCGGCGGGGGTCGTTAAAAGGTCGACTCCCTCGCCGCGGGACTTCGGCTTGCCCTGGTCGACCGTGACCACGCGCCAGAACCACCCGAGGAGCCACCGAGATGGTGCCGCAGCAAAAGCCCAGCAACATGCCCTTCCGCCGTTACAAGCCCTTCGCGCCGGTGGATCTGCCCGATCGCACCTGGCCGTCGAAGACCATCGACGAGGCGCCGCGGTGGCTGTCCACGGACCTGCGGGACGGTAACCAGGCTCTGATCGAGCCCATGGACCCCGCCCGCAAGCACGAGATGTTCGACCTGCTGGTCCGGATGGGCTACAAGGAGATCGAGGTCGGCTTCCCCTCCGCCAGCCAGACCGACTTCGACTTCGTCCGGTCCCTGATCGAGGACGACCTGATCCCCGACGACGTGCAGATCTCGGTGCTGACCCAGGCCCGCGAGGACCTGATCGAGCGCACCGTGCAGAGCCTGGTGGGGGCCAAGCGCGCCACCGTGCACCTGTACAACGCCACCGCGCCCACCTTCCGCCGCGTCGTCTTCCGCGTGGACCGCGAGGCCTGCAAGGAGATCGCCGTCGAGGGCACCCGCCACGTCGTGCGCTTCGCCGAGCAGTACCTGGAGGGGACCGAGTACTTCGGCTACGAGTACTCGCCCGAGATCTTCATCGACACCGAGCTGGACTTCGCCCTGGAGGTCTGCGAGGCCGTCATGGACGTCTGGCGGCCCGGCCCGGGCCGGGAGATCGTCCTGAACCTGCCCGCCACCGTGGAGCGCTCCACGCCCAACGTCTACGCCGACCAGATCGAGTGGATGAGCCGCAACCTGTCGCGGCGCGAGCACGTGGTGCTGTCGGTGCACCCGCACAACGACCGCGGCACCGGAGTGGCCTCGGCCGAGCTGGCCGTCATGGCCGGGGCCGACCGCGTCGAGGGCTGCCTGTTCGGGCACGGCGAGCGCACCGGCAACGTCTGCCTGGTCACCCTGGGGATGAACCTGTTCAGTCAGGGCGTGGACCCCAAGATCGACTTCTCTGACATCGACGAGATCCGCCGCACGGTCGAGCACTGCACCCAGCTGCCGGTCGCCCCGCGCCACCCCTACGGCGGCGACCTGGTCTACACCGCCTTCTCCGGATCGCACCAGGACGCCATCAAGAAGGGCCTCACCGCGCAGGAGGAGGAGCACGCCTGGGACGTGCCCTACCTGCCCATCGACCCCAAGGACGTGGGCCGCAACTACGAGGCCGTCATCCGGGTCAACAGCCAGTCCGGAAAAGGCGGCGTCTCCTACATCATGCAGCGCGACCACTCGCTGGACCTGCCGCGCCGCCTCCAGATCGAGTTCTCCCAGGTCATCCAGCAGTTCACCGACGCCGAGGGCGGCGAGTTCGCGGCAGAGCGCATCTGGGAGATCTTCTCCACCACCTACCTGGCCGAGAGCGGCCCGGTCGCTGTGCTGGCCCACCGCTCCACCACGGACGGCGAGGGCACCTACCGGATCGAGGCCGACGCCCGCGTCAACGGCGAGATCCGCGAACTGACCGGTACCGGCAACGGTCCGATCTCCGCGTTCTGCGACGCCCTGACCGACGTCGACGTCAAGGTCCGCGTGATGGACTACGTGGAGCACTCGATGGGCGGGGACGGCGAGGCCCGTGCCGCCGCCTACGTGGAGGCCGAGATCGACGGCCGCGTGGTGTGGGGCGTGGGCATCCACAGCAGCATCACCACGGCCTCGCTGAAGGCCCTGTGCAGCGCCATCGGCCGCCGCTGACACATCCGCGCCGACGTACGCCACCGGGGCCCGGACCCACCGCCGCCAGGCGCGGGGTCGCGGGCCCCGGCCCGCTTGCGCCAGGCGTGGTCAGAGCAGGCCGAAGGACCCCGGGTCGGGCAACCCGAGGGTCGCGCAGAACCCCCGGTGCGCAGCGGTCAGCTCGCCGAGCGCGACCGGCCCGCGTGAGGTCGCGGCCAGGTCCTTCCGCGCCTCGGCCGTCCAGGGGAAGGGGTAGAGAGACAGTCCCCGCGCGGTGTCCAGCTCCTCGACCTCCCCGCGCCAGCCCGGCCAGCGCAGGTCCCGGTAGAAGTCCTCCAGGCGGCCCTCCAGCATCCACAGCATCCAGCCGGAGTAGGTGGCCTCCAGCGGTTCCCACTCCAGGGAGTCGGGTGCGAAGTAGACCACCTCGCCAGGCCTGCCGGGATGCTCCCCGCCCTCGGAGCCCGGCCCGTTGAGGGCGAACACCCCGCCCAGTACGTCGTGGGCGACCACCAGCCGCAGCGGCGGACCGTAGACCACCGCCGCGCTCAGGTCGTTGACCTCGCCCAGTCCGCGCAGCCGGGGCCCTCCGCCGCCGTGCACCCGCAGCCAGCCGTCGTCGAGGAGCAGGCCGCCGGACTCCAGCGCCATCGCGCCCAGAAAGGACCGGGCGGTCACCTGGAGCCGGTGCAGGCAGGTCCGTCCCCGTCCGGGGGCGGCGGGCAGCGCGCGTACGGGGACCGCGCTTTGGGCCAGGTGTTCGGACAGCACCGGCCAGGCGGGCTCCTCCACCTCGACCAGCTCACTCAGTTCACGCATGGGAACCTTCCGTCGGGCCGCGGAAGACCGCGGCGGCGAACCAGGTTACCGGTCGATGACGACGTACTCGCGGGACCCGTCGGGGCAGGGGGCGAAACCGCAGGAGCGGTAGAAGGCGTGCACGTGGAAGTCGTCGGCGGCCAACAGCTGGACCTTGCGGCAGCCGGTGCCGCGGGCCAGCCGTTCCGTGCGGCGCATCACCGGCCGCCCCCCGGACCGGAGGGGCTCGCCCAGGCCCTGCCGGACGGCCCCGTGAGGACGGTGCGTCCTCCCGCCTACCTCCAGCCAAACATCTGGGTCCACGCGTTGCCGGACTCGCCGACACCGATCGAGACCAGACCGCAGTTGAGGATGTTCTCGCGGTGACCCTCGCTGTTCATCCACGCCTCCATCACCTGCTCGGGGCTGCTCTGCCCCTTGGCGACGTTCTCCGCTCCCCAGGTGTCGTAGCCGTGGCGGCGGGCGCGGTCCCCGGGGTCCTCACCATCGGGGTTCCGGTGGCTCATGTAGTCGCGCCGGTCCATGTCCTCGCTGTGCGCCTGGGCGGCGGCGGTCAGCTGTGAGTCCACCCGTAGCGGGTCGCACCCGGCCTCCGCGCGCTCTCTGTTGGCCAGGGTCACGACCTCGTCGGCCACCGAGCTGGCGGAGGGGCCGGAACCGCCGCCGCCTCCGCCGCCTCCGCCTTCCCCACCGGACTCGCTTCCGCCTCCTTCGGAGCCGCCCGCGTCGTCATCGGGCTCACTCTCCTGACCACCGCTGCCGTCCTCCTCGCTCTCGGAGTCCTCCGGAACCGAGGAGGCCGTCGCGTCCGCGCTCTGCGGCTCGCTGTCGCCGGAGGACGTCGGCTCCTGTTCCGGAGCCGTGGTGGACGGGGCGAAGAAGTCATCGTCCTCGGACGCCTCGGGCACGAAGGAGTCGTCGAGCGCGGCGTCGCCCACCTGTCCCGGTACCTGGCTGTCCGCCGTGTTCTGGAAGGGGTTGAGGTCCTCGCCCGCCCCGGTGGCCAGCAGCGCGCCCGCCAGGGCCAGGCCGACCGGGACCGCGGCCAGGGAGACCGCGAGCGGTACCCCGCGGCGTTGACGCACACGGCGGTCCGAGCGGTGCCCGCGAGCGCTCGTCCTGCGCTTGCCTCGACGACCACGCGCCATATCGCTCTCCTTGGGATGGGGTCGGTCGGATACACCGCGGACGGGTCGGCCGTCCGCGATGGGAGGAGGCGTGCTCCCCTCAGCCCGTGTTGCTCGTGCCCATGGCCACGCGGGTTCTCCGGCAGCCGGCGTCGGGGGTGTGCGCGCAGCGGCGACAGGGCGCCGCGGGGCAAGGGCGGCGGGTCCGACGTGGGGCTCCCTAGCGCGTGAGAGTAGAGCAAATATTCCGAAAAGGGAAACCAAACTGTGATAAAGCTGGTCAAGATAGGGCTTGTGGGGTCAACCGTCCGCGCGGACGGTCCGCGGCATCCGCGATAATGGGGGAGTGAGTCTCTACCGCGACGAGGGTGTCGTCCTGCGCAACCAGAAACTGGGCGAGGCCGACCGCATCATCACCCTCCTGACCCGGAGGACGGGCCTGGTCCGCGCCGTCGGCAAGGGGGTGCGCCGCACCAAGTCCCGCTTCGGCGCCCGGCTGGAGCCGTGCACCCACGTCGACCTGCAACTGCACACCGGCCGGTCCCTGGACGTCATCACGCAGGCCGAGACGGTGCGCTCCTACGGCGAGGCGGTCGTGGCCGACTACGCCCGCTACACCGCCGCGACCGCGATGCTGGAGACCGCCGAGAAGGTCGTCGTCGTGGAGAAGGACCCCGCGCTGCGCCAGTTCCTCCTGCTCATCGGCGCCCTGCGTACCCTGGGGGAGGGCAGCCACGACGCCCGGCTGGTCCTGGACGCCTACCTGCTCCGCTCACTCGCCGTCGCCGGGTACGCCCCGGCGCTGACCGAGTGCGCCCGCTGCGGCAGCCGCGGAGGGCACCGCGCGTTCGCGGTCCACGCCGGAGGTATGGTCTGCTCCGTGTGCCGTCCCCACGGCTCCGTGCACCCTTCCCCGGACACGATCCGACTGATGTCGGCCCTGCTCGGAGGGGACTGGGACGGCGCGGACGCCAGCGAGGACAAGCGCCGCTCCGAGTGCAGCGGGTTGGTCGCGGCCTATCTGCAATGGCACCTGGAGAACGGAATCCGATCACTGCGCCACGTGGAGCGTTCTTGAGCCTGTTCAGCTTCGACACCGGTAAGCGGCGGGAGTACGCCGCGCCCGTCCCGCACCCCAGCGGCGCGCGTCCCCCCGAACTCCCCGCCGCCCTGGTGCCCCGGCACGTGGCCGTGGTCATGGACGGCAACGGCCGCTGGGCCAAGGAGCGCGGACTGGCGCGCACCGAGGGGCACAAGGCAGGGGAGTCCTCGCTCTTCGACGTGATCGAGGGCGCCCTGGAGATGGGCGTCTCCAACCTGTCCGCCTACGCCTTCTCCACCGAGAACTGGAAGCGTTCCCCGGACGAGGTGCGCTTCCTGCTGGGCTTCAACCGCGACACCATCCGCAGGCGCCGCGACGCGCTGCACGCGCGCGGGGTCCGCGTCAAGTGGTCCGGTCGCGCGGGACGGCTGTGGAAGAGCGTCATCAGGGAGCTTCAGGACGCCGAGGAGATGACCAAGGACAACACTGGTCTCACCCTCCAGTTCTGCGTGAACTACGGCGGTCAGGCCGAGATCGTCGACGCCGCCCGCGAGCTGGCCCGCAAGGCCGCCGCGGGGCAGATCTCCCCGGACAAGATCACCGAGGACACCCTCGCCCGGAACCTGTACTCCCCCGACGTTCCCCCCGTGGACCTGTTCGTGCGCTCCTCCGGTGAGCAGCGCACGTCCAACTTCCTCCTCTGGCAGTCCGCCTACGCCGAGTTCGTGTTCCTGGACACACTCTGGCCAGACTTCGACCGCCGCGACCTGTGGCGGGCCTGTGAGATCTACGCGAGCCGGGACCGCCGCTACGGCGGTGCCGTGCCCAACGCCGTACCGGAGGAGAAGAAGTGAAGTCAGGTTCGCAGGACGGCCCGGTGCTCAGGCCGGGGATGTCGCTCGTGTCGGTGGGGGACAGCTTCACCGAGGGCGTGGGGGACCCCCATCCGGACCCGGGAGCGGGCTTCCGCGGCTGGGCGGATCGGTTGGCCGAGCACCTGGCCGCCCACCTGGGAGAAATCGAGTACGCGAACCTGGCGGTGCGCGGCAAGCTGATGCGTCAGATCGTCACAGACCAGGTACCGCCCGCCCTGGCGATGTCCCCGGACCTGGTCACCCTGAGCGCGGGCGGCAACGACCTGCTGCGCCCGGGCGGAGACCCCGAGCGGATGGTCCGGATCCTGGACAACACGGTCAGGCGTCTGCGGGACGCGGGGAGCCAGGTCGTGCTGTTCACCGGTGTCAACGTCGCCACGGGCTACATGCGCGGCACCATCGGCCTGTTCGCGCGCTACTACATGCACGTGCGCGCTGTCGCTGACAAGTACGACTGCTTCCTGGTGGACCAGTGGCCGATGAAGGTGCTCACCGACCCCCGGGCCTGGGACGAGGACAGGCTGCACATGTCCCCGGAGGGGCACCGACGCCTGGCCCTGCGCGTGGCCGAGGTGCTGGGCGTGCCGGTGGTGGAGCGCTGGGACGAGCCGTGGCCGGAGCAGGAGCCGCTCAGCTGGTCCCGGGCGCGCCGAGACGACCTGACCTGGGTGCGGGAGTCGCTCGGACCGTGGATCGGACGTCGCCTGACGGGGCGCTCGTCCGGGGACTCGGTCACGGCCAAGCGCCCGGAGCTGACCCGAATCACCAGGGAGCACTGAACCGTTCCCGGTGTGAGGTGGCACCCAAAAGCCGGGGGAGCATCAACCTACTGTCGCGTAACCCAGGCCTGAAGTTGCATCATCGTTGACTATGAGCGGTTTTGGGATGGACTCGGTGCACCAGGACATTGTGTCCTACGTCGCCCTCGGTGACAGCTTCACCGAGGGCATGAGCGACCCCTACCCGGACAGCGACAGCGTGCCCAAGGGCCGTTACCGGGGTTGGGCCGACCGGGTGGCCGAGCACCTCGCCGACCATGTCGCCGAGGTGCGCTACGCCAACCTGGCCGTGCGGGGAAAGCTCATCGACCAGGTCATCGCCGAGCAGGTCCCCCGGGCCGTCGAGCTCGCACCGGACCTGATCACGCTGTGCGCGGGCGGTAACGACATCATCCGCCCCGGCAGCGACCCCGACGCCACGGCGGTGGCCTTCGCCGGAGCCGTGGAGGAGCTCCGCCGGACCGGCGCACGCGTCGTCGTCTTCACCGGGTTCGACACCAACTGGCAACCGGTGATGCGCCACATGCGCGGCAGGATCGCCACGTACAACATGCACCTGCGGGCCATCGCCGACCGCTACGGCTGCGACGTGGTCGACGGGTGGAGTATGCGGATCCTCGACGACGCCCGCGCCTGGAGCGATGACCGCCTGCACCTGTCCGCGGAGGGGCACCGCCGTATGGCCCTGCGCGTGTGCGAGGTGCTCGGGGTGCCGGTGGAGGGCACCTGGAACCAGCCGTGGCCGCCCGCGGAGCCCCGTGACTGGCGGGCCGCCCGCCAGGAGGACTTGTACTGGGCGCGCGAGTTCCTGGTGCCGTGGATCGGCCGCCGCCTCACCGGCCGCTCCTCGGGAGACAACGTGCTCCCCAAACGTCCCAGCCTGGAACCGTTGCGCCTGCACCGGGACTGATCCCGGCCAGGGCCGCGCCCGCAGGCCTCCGCTGAGGGTGGGGCTCAGTCCAAGGGGGCGCCGTCCGGGCGCCCGCGAACGGGGCGAAGCGGAGCGGAGCCCCGAAGGGATCAGACGCAGTCGGCGCAGGTTCCGAAGACCTCGACGGTGTGCGTCACGCCGGTGAACCCGTGCTTGGCACCCATCTCGGCGGCCCACTTCTCCACGGCCGGGCCCTCGATCTCCACGGCGGTCGCGCACACCCGGCACACGATGTGGTGGTGGTGGTTCTCGGTGTCGCACGCCCGGTAGACGGCCTCGCCGTCACCTGTGCGCAGCACGTCCACCTCGCCGGAGTCGCTCAGCGCCTGCAACGCCCGGTAGACGGTGGTCAGCCCGATCTTGGACCCCTCGGCGCGCAGGTCCGCGTACAGGTCCTGGGCGCTGCGGAAACCGGAGTACCCGCCCAGAGCCTGGCGTACCGCTTCACGTCGTGTACTCATGTCACCCTCCCCCGATCAGTCTGGGGCATCGTATCGGCCACACTCTCCCCCACGGGCTGGAGGGTGGCCGAGGACCGGCGTCCGGAGACGCGGCGCAGCACACCACCGACCACCACCGACACGCAGAAGACGGCCAGAGCCAGCATGACGATCGTCGCTCCCGGCGAGAGCTCAGCGTAGAAGGACGTGGTCAGGCCGCCGACAGAGGACAGCAGCCCGATCGCCACAGCCAGGAGCATCGTCACTCGGAAACTCTTGGTGAGCTGCTGAGCGGAGGCGACCGGGACGATCATCAGGGCGCTCACCATGAGCACACCCACCACCCGCATCGCGATCACCACCGTCAGCGCGGCGGTCACCGCCAACAGCACGCTCAGGAAGCGCACAGGTAGCCCGTGGGCCCGCGCCACCTCCTCGTCTTGGCACAGCACGAACAGTTCGCGGCCGAACACCGCCACCACCGCGAACACCCCGGCGGCGAGCACGCCCACCACCCACAGGTCGGACTCCTCCACCGTGCTCACCGATCCGAACAGGTAGGAGACCAATGTGGCGTTGCTCGCTCCGGGCGTGAGGCCGATGAGCAGCACGCCTCCCGCGATGCCGCCGTAGAACAGCAGCGCCAGGGCCACGTCCCCGCTGGTGCGGGTGCGTACCCGCACCAGTTCGATGAGGACGGCGCCCAGCGTGGCCACCACGGCCGCGGTGAGCACCGGGGAGGTGCTGGTGAGCAGGCCCAGCGCCACCCCGGTCAGGGCGACGTGGCCGATCCCGTCGCCCAGCAGGGCCAGGCGACGCTGGACGAGGTAGGTGCCGATGACCGGGGTCACCAGGCCCACGAGCACGGCGGCGATCAGCGCACGGCGCATGAACTCGTAGTCGAGCAGCTCAGTCACGGCCGGGTACCTCGAGTCGGATCATCTCCGCGGCCGTGGTGGTGCCCGCGGTGTCGGGAGCGTTGGGGTCGGGATGCGGGTGTTGGTGCTCGTGCCCGGGGCGCGCGCACTCGCCGGTGGGCTCGGGCGCGGTTCCGTCGTGCGCGACGCGGCCCGAACCCAGCACCACGGCGCGTTCGATCACGTTCTCCAGCGGGCCCAGCTCGTGCAGGACCAGTACCACGGTGCAGCCGCGCTCGCGCAGGCCGGCGATGGTGCGGGCCAGCGCACGCTGGTTCTCGGCGTCCACACCGGCCATGGGCTCGTCCATGACGAAGGTGTCGGGCCGTCCGGCCAGCGCACGGGCGATGAGTACGCGCTGCTGCTGTCCGCCGGACAGCTCGCGCACCGAGTCACGGCCCCGGTCGGCCAGATCGACGGTCTCCAGGGCCTCGTCGACGGCGGCCCGGTCGGCGCGGGTGGGCAGGGACAGGCGGCGGCGCGAGGCGACCTGTCCGGAGGCGACGATCTCGCGGACGGTGGCGGGGACGGCGCCCCCGGCGGTGAGCCGCTGGGGCACGTAGCCGATCCGGCGCCAGGCGCGGAACCGCCGCAACGGGGTGCCGTGCACGAGGACCTGGCCGGAGGTGAGGGGTGCGATGCCCATCATCGCGCGCATCAGGGTCGACTTGCCCGAGCCGTTGGGGCCGAGGACGGCCATGGTCTGGCCCGCGGGTACGTCGACGTCCACACCGTCGAGCACGGGGACTCCGTCGTAGGCGACGCGTGCGTCGACGATTTGGAAGGCGGGCGGTGCGTCGCTCCCGACGCCGCCCGTGAACTGGTCAGACACTGTCCCATTATCACGAAAACGAAAACGGTTGTCAAAATATGGCGAATCCGCGATCGGACCGGATCGGGGCACGGGACGACCCGGCCGGGACCCCTCCGGCCTCTGGTGGAACCGTGGGTCAGTAGCCCAGGACGCGGGCCACCGCCAGCACCAGTACGATCACCGTCATGAGCACACGGGGGACCCTCTGCTGCGCGGTCAGGGAGGGCCATGTCAGGAACGCCAGCCACGTCAGGAACACCGCGACCAGCAGCAGGCACAGTGCCCCGACGGGGTCGGGTGCCATCAGTCCCGCGACGAACAGGACGCCCAACACCAGCGGGGCCAGCCACCGGGGGCGCTGGTGCAGCCACACCAGGGGTACCGCGCTGCGCTCCTCCACCGCCCGGCGCAGTCTCCCGGCCCTCTCCGCCCCGGAGGGGCCCTCCTCCGGGGCGGAACGCCCCTGGTCTCGCCGCCGCTTCTCGTCACCGTGCTCGGGAGGGGCCATGCTGTCCGTATCCGCCTCTGGTTCCTGTGCCGCCGCCGGGTGGGCCCGCCGGTCTGACGCGCCCATTCCAGACGATGAGCGGCAGGGCCCGCCGGGCCTGTGGTACTCGTGTCTTCCGAACCTTAGTGCAGGGCCCTGGCGCGCCGCCGGGCACCGACGCGGCCCCTCCCGCCGTGCACCTCTCCCGCTCCCCATGGCGGGCGATCCGTCAGTGCCCTTTTCACTTGGAGTAGCAAGAATCTCACTTTAGGCTGTCAGTGGTCCGGTAAACGCGGCCAGCGCCCATGGTTATCCGCACGTTGCCCGTCGCAACGAACCCTTCGGAGGATGTCAACTTCCGTGCCCGAAGCCACTATCATCGTGACGTTCGACGTCACTGAGCCGCACTTGCAGAACTGCCTCGACTCCCTGGTCCGCCAGCGCGACGGCGGCCGGGACGGGGCCCGGGAGACCGAGCCCGGGATCCCCGCCGAGGTCGTTCTCGCCCCGGTCCGCTACGGTGCCGACCGGCCCCGCACCGCCGATTCCGCGACCGCACCCGGGGAAGCGGATCCCGACCCCCACGGTGACGACGACACCGCGGAGGGCTCTGGAACCCACACCCGTGCCGAGGAGGACGACCAGGAGGACGAGGCCGTCGAGTCCGCCCGCGAGGACGCGCTCGCCACCGCCGCGGCGTTCGCCGCGTCCCCGTCCCACGGCCTCACGGTCACCCTCCTGTCCGGCGGTCCCGCCCCCGACCGGCCCACCGCGCGCGCACGTGCCACCGCCGCCGCCCACGGCACCCACCTGCTCTTCCTGGAGGGCTCCGACGCCCTCACCGCCTACTCCCTGGCCTACCTCCTGCGCAGCGCGGCCGACACCCGCTCGGACCTGGTGGTCGGCAACGTGTACAAGTTCAACGAGCTGGGCGCCTCCCCCTCCAAGGCGCACCGCAGGTACGGCGGCAGGTACCGCATGGCCGAGGAACCCAGCGGACTCCCCGTCCTGGCCGCCGACGGCACCTTGGGCAACAAACTCTGGCGCAGGGGGTTCTGGGAGTCCCTGGCCGAACGCTCCCTCGCCCCGGAGGACGCCGACCTCGGCCTGCGGCGGGCCGCCCTGTCCGCACGCGCGGTCGACGTCCTGCCCGCGCCGGTACTGCTCATGCGCGAGCGCGAGGCCGTCCGGCTCCCTCTGGACAAGGCCACCCTCACCCGCCGTCTCACCGCCATGGGCGAACTCGCCGACAGCCTGCCCGGCGCCGACCGCGAACTGTGGGACCGCACCCTCCTCCAGGGAGAGCTCCACCAACTCCTCCTACGCCTGGACGAGGCCGACGAGGAGGCCCGGGCGGTCGCCGTGGACCTGGTCAACGCCTATCTCGACCACGTGCCCACGCGGCTCCTGCACAGCCTCAACGTCCTCGCCCGCCTCCTGTACCACCTGGTGCGCAAGCGGCGCGTGTCCGACGTCCTGGAGGCCGCGACCTTCGCCAAGAGCGTCGAGATGAAGAAGGCCACCGTCGTGCGGCGCGGTCTCGGCTACTACGTCCGCTACCCCTTCTTCGAGTCCGAGGACCCGGCCAAGGCGGTGCCCCGCGAGGTGTACCGGCTGGACGAGGAGATCCGGGTCCGCCAGAAGACCGAGGAGATCCGCTGGGAGCACGGCCGCCTGCACGTCAGCGGCCGGATCGGCATCCGCCACCTGCGTGCACGCAAACGCTGGCAGCAACACGTGGTGGCGTTCGCCGTCAACACCGCCACCCGCCGCAGGGTCCGCGTGCCCGTGCGCATCCGGCTCGCCGCCGAGTACCGGCTGCCCGACGTCGCCGACGCCGCCCGCCACGACTACGGCGGCTTCACCGCGGTCCTCGACCCGAACAGGCTGCGGGTCTCCGGCGCCTGGGAGCCCGGTGACTGGAAGCTGGAACTGATCGTCCTCAACCGGGGGATCACCCGGCGCAAGTTCGTCTCCGGCCCCGTGGCCGGCCCACCCGAGCGGCCCGGATACCACCAGGTGGACGAGGACGTGTGGGTGCGGCCGCACTGGAACAGGGACCGCCAGCTGGTGGTCAGCGTCGAGCCGACCCGCGCCCGCGTTACCGGCCACAGCTTCGACGCCCGCACCAGGGAGCTGGAGCTGGAGGGCGAGGCGGTGTCCGCGCCCGCCACCCAGGCCACCGAGCTGCGCCTGGCCCGCCGGCCCGGTACCACCGCGCTCACGTACCCGCTATCCGTCCACGGCGACCGCTTCGTCGTGCGCGTGCGTGCCGATGAGCTCTTCGACCGCAGCGTCACCGAGTGCGGCGGTGTGATCCGTCAGGAGGAGTGGGACGCCCATCTGGTCACCCCGGACAAGCAGACCACCGCGCTGGTCCTGCCCGACGAGGTGGCCACCGTCGCCTACGAGGCCGAGAGCACCCACCAGGAACTGGCCGTGCAGCGCGATGCGACCGGCCACTTCGGGCTGCGCGCCGGGCACGCCCGGCCCACGGTCGACAGGGCCCGCTGGCAGGGCCGCGTCCTGCTGCTGGAGGGTGAGTTCCTCGGTGACGCCGAGCTGCGCCTGGTCGCCAGGGCGCGCGGCCGCGACGAGGAGCACGCCCTGGATGTGGAGCGCTCCGGCCGCCGTTTCACGGCCCGGTTCGCCCCGGCTGACATCGCCACACTGTCGGGCGCCCTGTCCCTGTCCGCGGGCACCTACCAGCTGTGGGGCCGGGTCAACGGCTCCGCGGCCGAGGACGGCTCGGCGGACGTGGGCGTGGAGTTCTCCGACGCGCTCATTCCCGGAGTGCCACTGGAGATCCGGGCCAGAGAGCGCACCTACACCCTCTCCTACCAGGGGCGGGGTGTCCCCGTGCTCCAGGTCGGCAGCGATCTGCGCCCCTCGGAGCGCGGCGCCTTCGCCCAGCGCGAGCTGCGCGAGCACTACTACCCGGCCCAGCGCCGGGAGCCCGTCACCGAGGGGATCCTCTTCGACACCTACACCGGCCGCCAGTACTCCGACAGCCCGCAGAGCGTCTACGCGGAGCTGCGAGGGCGGGAGCGCTGGGCGGACTACCCGATGTCGTGGCTGGTCGCCGACGGCCAGGTGCGACTGCCCGAGGACCTCGCCCCGGTGCGCCACCGGGGCCGGGAGTACTACGAGTCCCTGGCCCGCAGCCGCTACCTGGTCACCAACTCACGCCAGCCCGCCTGGTTCCACCGCCGCCCCGACCAGGTGGTCGTGCAGACCTGGCACGGGTCGATGCTCAAGCGGATCGGCTTCGACGTGGAGAACATCCGCGGCAAGTCGCGCGACTACTTCGACAAGCTCGCCTGGGAGACCCGGCAGTGGGACTACCTGGTCTCGCCGAGCCCGTGGGCGACCCCGATCCTGCGCAGTGCCTTCCGCTTCGAGGGCGAGATCCTGGAGACCGGCTATCCGCGCAACGACATCTTCTTCTCGCCCCACCGCGAGGCGATCGCCGAGCGTACCCGCGGGCTGCTCGGTCTGCCCGAGGGCAAGAAGGTGGTGCTGTACGCGCCGACCTGGCGCGACGACAAGTACTACACGCGTGGCAAGCACAAGCTCGACCTGCACCTGGACCTGCGGCGGATGTACGACGAGCTCGGTGACGACCACGTACTGCTCGTGCGTCGCCACCCCCGTGTGGTGGACAGCGTGCCGATCGTGGGGGAGGACTTCGTCTACGACGTGTCCCGGTACCCGGAGATCATGGAGCTGTTCCTGATCACCGACGTGCTCGTCACGGACTACTCGTCGATGATGTTCGACTTCGCCAACACCGGTCGTCCGATGCTCTTCTTCACCTACGACCTGGAGAGCTACCGGGACAATCTGCGCGGGTTCTACTTCGACTTCGAGGAGACCGCTCCGGGGCCGCTGCTGACCGAGTCCGACGAGGTCATCGCCGCCCTGCTGAACATCGACGAGGTGGCCGCCGGAGGCGAGGCCTCCTACCGGGCCTTCGTCGAGCGGTTCTGTCCGCTCGACGACGGCCACGCGGCGGCACGCGTCGTCGACCGGGTCTTCGGCCGGGACTGACACGGGGCCCGGCGGCGCGGAGGCCCAGGGGAGGACCTCCCCTGGGCCTCCGCGCGGACAAGCGCCCGCGCACCTCCGGGATGGGCCACAATGAACCCCGTGATCGTCATCACCCGTTACTCCGTGCCCGAGGCCGACACCGAGGCCTTCCAGACCGACGCCGCAGCAGCGGTCGAGGTGCTCTCCCACCGTCCCGGTTTCCGGGGCCACAGGGTGGGCCGTGCCGCCGACGACCCCTGCCTGTGGACAGTGGTCACCGAGTGGGAGGGCGCTGGTTTCTACCGCCGGGCCCTGTCCGACTTCGACGTCAAGGTCAACGCCGTGCCACTGCTCTCACGCGCTATCGACGAACCCACCGCGTTCGAGGTCGTGACCGCCGGCGGGGCTCCGGTCTGAGCCGCACGGCCCCTCTCCGCCGCGCAAACCGTGTGTGCGCGGTTGCCGGGTGCTCTAGCCTGGGTGGATGCGGTCGTCCGCCGGTGCCGCTCCCGAGTTCCGGCGCACGCTCACCGCCTCACACGACAACCGATGTATCGCGCACCGCGATCCACCGACACCCAGCCGGATGGAGAGTCACCCATGGCCGCCAAGTCAGAGGCAATGGACGCACTGGTCAACCTCGCCAAACGCCGAGGTCTGGTCTACCCCTCCAGCGAGATCTACGGGGGTCTGCGCGCCGCCTGGGACTACGGCCCCCTCGGCGTCGAGCTCAAGAACAACGTCAAGCGCCAGTGGTGGCGTGCCATGGTGCAGGAGCGCGAGGAGATCGTCGGCCTGGACTCCAGTGTCATCCTGGCCCGCGAGGTCTGGGAGGCCTCCGGCCACGTGAACGCGTTCGTCGACCCCCTCACCGAGTGCCAGTCCTGCCACAAGCGCTTTCGCGCGGACCACCTCATCGAGGCCTACGAGGCCAAGCACGGCCACGAGCCCGCCGAGGGCCTGGCCGCGATCGCCTGCCCCAACTGCGGCGCCAAGGACTCCTTCACCGAGCCGCGTATGTTCAACGGCCTGCTGCGCACCTACCTGGGCCCGGTCCAGGACGAGAAGGGCCTGGCCTACCTGCGTCCGGAGACCGCTCAGGGCATCTTCGTCAACTACAAGAACGTCGAGCAGAGCGCCCGCCGCAAGGTGCCCTTCGGCATCGGCCAGATCGGCAAGTCGTTCCGCAACGAGATCACCCCGGGCAACTTCATCTTCCGCACCCGCGAGTTCGAGCAGATGGAGATGGAGTTCTTCGTCAAGCCCGGCAGCGACGAGGAGTGGCACCAGTACTGGATCGACGCCCGCCACCAGTGGTACCTCGACCTGGGCATCGCCAAGGACAACCTGCGCCTGTACGAGCACCCGCAGGAGAAGCTGTCCCACTACTCCAAGCGCACTGTCGACCTTGAATACCGTTTCAACTTCCAGGGCTCCGAGTGGGGCGAGCTGGAGGGGGTCGCCAACCGCACCGACTACGACCTCAGGACACACGCCGAGGCCTCCGGTGCGGACCTGTCCTACTTCGACCAGGAGAACAACGAGCGCTACATCCCCTACGTCATCGAGCCCGCGGCCGGTGTCGACAGGGCGGTGCTCACGTTCATGCTGGACGCCTACAACGTGGACGAGGCGCCCAACGCCAAGGGCAAGATGGAAAAGCGCGCCGTCATGCGCCTGGACCCGCGCCTGTCCCCGGTCAAGATCGCGGTGCTGCCGCTGTCGCGCAACACCGACCTGTCGCCCAAGGCCCGCGACCTGGCCGCCGCCCTGCGCAGGCGCTGGAACGTGGAGTTCGACGACGCCGGCGCGATCGGCCGCCGTTACCGCCGCCAGGACGAGATCGGCACCCCGTTCTGCGTGACGGTGGACTTCGACACCCTGGAGGACAACGCGGTGACCGTGCGAGAGCGCGACACCATGTCCCAGGATCGCGTGTCCCTCGACCAGGTGGAGATGTACCTGGTGGAGCGCCTCCCCGGCTGCTAGACACCGCACACGACAACGGCGCCTCCCACTCCGCCAGGGGTGGGAGGCGCCGCGTGTCCGGGGCCCGTGGGGACGAGGCGGCCGGACCCGGGGGGATGGTCTCCGGCCGCCTCGTCGGCGTTCCCGGCCGCACACGGCCGGGAACGCCGGTTCTCAAGGTAGCGTCAGGCCGAAGGAGATGAGAGGGTATTTCACCCTGTTTGCCCTATCGTGTAAGCCAATCGTGATACCGGGGCCGGATAAGGTCGGCGCGGCCGCGGTGCCTGGGGGCGGCTCAGACGGTGTAGACCACGAAGGAGACCGCCACGTAGTGGCAGACGAAGGCCGCGATGGTCAGCGAGTGGAAGATCTCGTGGAAGCCGAACCAGCGCGGTGCCGGGTTGGGCCACTTGAGTCCGTAGACCACGGCGCCGACGCTGTAGAGCACCCCTCCCACCAGGATGAGGATCCACGTCGCCGGATGGGTGCCGCCGACCAGGTCCGGGATGAACAGCACCGCCACCCAGCCGATGGCCAGATACAGGGCGGTGGACAGCCAGCGCGGCGCGCTGAGCCACAGCAGCTTGAAGGCCACACCGGCGACCGCCCCGCCCCAGACCAGCGCCAGCATGGCGGTGCGCAGCGGATCCTCCAGGACCAGCAGAACGAACGGCGTGTAGGTACCCGCGATGATGAGGTAGATGTTCGAGTGGTCCATGCGGCGCAGCACCTTCTGCGCCCGCGGCGACCAGCGGCCCACGTGGTAGATCGCCGAGGTGCTGAACAGCAGCACCGAGCTGAGCGCGTACACGACGCTGGCGGCCACCGCGGGCAGGGTGGGGGACAGGACCACCAGGACGATGCCCGCGGCCAGGGCCAACGGTGCGGTCCCCAGGTGCAGCCAGCCGCGTAGCCGCGGCTTGACCGCGTCCAGCAGGTCCCCGGCCGCGGACGCGGCCTTCTCCGTGCCTCCGGTCCTTCGCGCCTTCTCCTCCGACACGCTGCACTCCTCCATCCCGCGGTCCGCCCCGCTGCGGGCCTTCTGGCAGCCTAACCTACGGGCCCGTAGGTTACCCATTGGTAGCTCTGTGTTTCACGGCACAGGGTGCACCGGGGGGAGGTTGTGGCGCGGGATTGGTCGGGCCCGTTCCCGGGCCGGTGCTCCCCGGGTTCGAGTATGCCCGTGAGGGTCGGACACCTACCTGACCAGTGCCGTCGTGGCCATGGGGGGCCTGCCTCCCAGGTTCGGCGCATGGAGAGGGTATATCTTTGCTGGACCATTGGTATAGACCTCTTTGACGGCTCTGAGCTGGGAATACGTACAAAGAATGGAGATCATGAAGGGGTGGCATCGCAGAGTGCGGATAGAGTCGCGCCCATCCGGGCACAGGCGCCGACCCAGCGCTGAGTCGTCGACGAACGAGGGAGCACCCCCGTGGCCAAGTACGTCTACAAGTTCACCGAGGGAAACAAGGATCTGAAGGATCTTCTCGGCGGTAAGGGGGCCAACCTCGCCGAGATGACCAACCTCGGTCTGCCGGTCCCCCCTGGGTTCACCATCACCACCGAGGCGTGCCGCCACTATCTCTCCAACGGCAGCGTGCCCGCCGGACTCGACACCGAGATCGAGGTGAACCTCAAGGAGTTGGAGAAGGCCATGGGCCGCCGCCTCGGCCAACCCGACGACCCGCTCCTGGTCAGCGTGCGCTCGGGCGCTAGATTCTCCATGCCCGGCATGATGGAGACCGTCCTCAACATCGGCCTCAACGACGAGTCCGTCGTCGGCCTGGCCGTCCGGGGCGGCGACGAGCGCTTCGCCTGGGACTCCTACCGGCGCCTCATCCAGATGTTCGGCAAGACAGTGCAGGACATCGACGGCGAGCTCTTCGAGGGCGCCATCGACGAGGTCAAGGCCGCCAAGGGCGTCGCCAGCGACCTGGACCTGGACGCCGCCGACCTGCGCCGGCTCGTCGACCGCTTCAAGGAGGTCGTGCTGGAGCAGACCGGCAGTCCCTTCCCCAGCGACCCCCGCGAGCAGATGGCCCTCGCCGTCAAGGCGGTCTTCGACTCCTGGAACGCCCCCCGCGCCGCCCTGTACCGGCGCCAGGAGCGCATCCCCGCCGACCTCGGCACGGCCGTCAACGTCTGCTCCATGGTCTTCGGCAATCTCGGCATGGACTCGGGCACCGGCGTCGCCTTCACCCGTGACCCCGCCTCCGGACAGCCCGGCGTCTACGGCGACTACCTCCAGAACGCCCAGGGCGAGGACGTGGTGGCCGGTATCCGCAACACCGTGCCCCTGGCCGACCTGGAGGGTATCGACGCCCGCAGCTACGGAGAGCTGATGGGCATCATGGACACCCTGGAGAACCACTACCGGGACCTGTGCGACATCGAGTTCACGATCGAGCGCGGCAAGCTGTGGATGCTCCAGACCCGTGTGGGCAAGCGCACGGCCGCCGCCGCGTTCCGCATCGCCGACCAGCTCGTCGACCAGGGCATGATCACCCTGGACGAGGCGGTCCAGCGAGTCACCGGCGACCAGCTCGCCCAGCTGATGTTCCCGCGCTTCGACGAGGACGCCGCCTCCGGCACGGACGTCCACCGCATCGGCCGCGGCATGAACGCCTCGCCCGGCGCCGCCGTCGGCAAGGCCGTCTTCGACTCCTACACCGCCGTCAAGTGGTCGCGCAGCGGTGAACGGGTCATCCTGTGCCGCCGGGAGACCAACCCCGACGACCTGGAGGGCATGATCGCCGCCGAGGGCATCCTCACCAGCCGTGGCGGCAAAACCTCACACGCCGCCGTGGTCGCCCGCGGCATGGGCAAGACCTGCGTGTGCGGGGCCGAGGAGCTCGACATCGACACCAAGAACCGGCGCATGACCGCGCCCGGCGGCGAAGTGGTCGAGGAGGGCGACGTCGTCTCGATCGACGGCGCCAGCGGCGAGGTCTTCCTCGGCGAGGTACCCGTGGTGGACTCACCCATCGTGCGTTACTTCGAGGGCGAGATCGATCCCGCCTCCGACCAGGCAGACGACCTCGTGCACGCCGTGGACCGGCTCATGCACTACGTCGACGCGGCCCGCCGCATGCGCGTGCGCGCCAACGCCGACACCCGCGAGGACGCCGCCCGCGCCCGCCGTATGGGAGCGCAGGGCATCGGGCTGTGCCGGACCGAGCACATGTTCCTGGGCGACCGCCGCCAGCTGGTGGAGCGGCTCATCCTCGCCGACACCGGGGAGGAGCAGGCACAGGCCCTCGACGAGCTGCTGCCCCTGCAACGCGAGGACTTCGGCGGCATCCTGGAGGCCATGGACGGCCTGCCGGTGACCGTGCGCCTGCTCGACCCCCCGCTGCACGAGTTCCTGCCCGACATCACCGAGCTGTCGGTGCGTGTGGCCGTGGCTGAGGCGCGCGGCGAGAGCCACGAGAACGACCTGCGGGTGCTCCAGGCCGTGCACAAGCTGCACGAGCAGAACCCGATGCTGGGCCTGCGCGGCGTCCGCCTGGGCCTGGTCGTGCCCGGTCTGTTCACCATGCAGGTGCGCGCCATCGCCCAGGCCGCCGTGGACCGGATCAACGCGGGCGGTCGTCCCTGCCCCGAGATCATGATTCCGCTGGTCGGCACCGTGCAGGAGCTGGAGATCATCCGCGAGGACGCGCAGCGCGTGCTGCGCGAGGTGGGGCAGGAACACGGCGTGGAACTCGACTTCCCCGTCGGCACGATGATCGAGCTGCCCCGTGCCGCCCTGACCGCCGGGCAGATCGCCGAGAACGCCGAGTTCTTCTCCTTCGGTACCAACGACCTCACCCAGACGGTGTGGGGGTTCTCCCGCGACGACGTGGAGGCCTCCTTCTTCTCCGCCTACCTGGAGAAGGGTGTGTTCGGGGTGTCGCCCTTCGAGTCCTTGGACGTGGACGGCGTCGGCCGTCTCGTCCGCATCGCCGCCGAGGAGGGAAGGGCGGCCCGCCCGGGTATCAAGCTCGGAGTGTGCGGGGAACACGGAGGCGATCCCGCGTCGGTGCACTTCTTCCACGGGGTGGGCCTGGACTACGTGTCCTGCTCACCCTTCCGGGTACCCGTCGCACGTCTGGAGGCGGGCCGGGCGGCCGGCCACCCCGCATCCTGACGGCCCCGGACGCGGATCGGATGCGGTGGGTCCAGGCCCTCGCCTCCGATCCGCACAAGGGCACGCATACGGGGAAGACCGCACCGGAAACGCCCTAGACTCATCCCGGTCGGCGGTCACAAGCACGAGGACGAGTCGTGATCTTTTCGTGATATATTCTGGCCTCCAGCAAGGTCACCGTTCTCCGCCTACTTTCCCATAAGCGGTAGCGGAGGCGCGCCGACACCATCCTCCGCCACGGTCTCTGGCCGAAGCCGCTGCGAACCAGGGGCGGGCGGGGGCCGTCCCAGCGGGAGTGCACGTCCCCGACCGAAGATTTGTGCGGAGGTGAGCCGGTGCGAACGGCGAACGACGGTCGTGGCGATGAACCGTGGGAGACCCCGACCACTGCCCCCGCGTCCGACGGCGAGGCCACCCGGGTCTTTTCCCGTGAGGCCCTCACCCCCGACTTCGCGCCCTCCGGCGCAGACGGCACCCGTGAGTTCTCCCGAGGCCCGGACGACGAGACCACCCGGCGGTTCCGGCGCGAGGATTATCCGGCGCACGTCCCGTCCGCCTCACCTGACACGGTCGGAACACGGGAGACCGTCCAGGCCGACCAGACCAGCGTCATCGGTGCCCAGGACGCCGACTCACAAGGCACCGGCGCCCGGGACGCGTCCGGCGGCACCTCCTTCACCCGGCGTTTCGTCCGCGGCCGGCCCCCCGGCCGCGGACGTGCCCCGCGCCCCACGGCACCGGACCCGCCGGAGGACGAGCCCCGGCACTCTCCTGAACCCGAGCCCCACGACCGCGGATCCGGGCCGCAGCGACCGCACGAACAGCGCCGCCGCGGGCGGCGCCGCTTCCGTCTGCGCTGGCTGGTCGCCCTTCTGCTGCTCATCACCCTGTCCCTGCCCTTCGCCACCTGGGGCTGGGTCTGGTACACCGCCCGCCAGGACGACCGCGTCCCCTCCGACGCCATCGTCGTGCTCGGTGCCAGCCAGTACAACGGTGTCCCCTCACCCGTCTTCGAAGCCCGGCTGCGACACGCCCAGGTCCTCTACCTGGAGGGTGTCGCCCCCGTCATCGTCACCGTCGGCGGCAAGCAGCCCGGCGACAACTTCACCGAGGCGGCGTCGGGGCGCAACTGGCTGATCGAGGTGGGCGTCCCCGCTGACCAGATCATCGCCGTGGAGGAGGGCAGTGACACGCTCCAGAGCATCGGGGCCGTCTCGCTCGTCTTCGAGGAGCACTCCTGGGGCAGCGCCACCCTCGTCTCCGACCCCTGGCACAGCCTGCGCTCCAAGCAGATGGCCGCCGACCACGGCATCGAGGCGGGCACCTCGCCCGCGCGTTCGGGCCCCGCGGTCATCGAGCGCCGCACCCAGCTCTGGTACATCACCAGGGAGACCGCCTCGCTCTGGTACTACTGGATCTTCAACGACAGCAGCGACATCCGCGTCAACGCCGCCTGAACAGCACAGACAATACGTACTGTCGCTGTCGGGAAGTAGGGTCGCAAGCGATGACGAAAGCGATGACG
This sequence comes from Nocardiopsis sp. TRM 82005, assembly GCF_056312425.1. Classification (NCBI taxonomy): domain Bacteria; kingdom Bacillati; phylum Actinomycetota; class Actinomycetes; order Streptosporangiales; family Nocardiopsidaceae; genus Nocardiopsis; species Nocardiopsis sp. TRM 82005. Next base: position 29,754 of record NZ_JBWDTQ010000009.1, on the reverse strand, counting down.
GACAACCCCCGCGAGGGCGGAGCCCCCGGCTACACGGCGCAGGACACCGAGCGCGCGGCGCGCGAGGACCGTAAGAGCCGGGCCCGCGATCCCTTCGAGCGCGACCGCGCCCGGGTCCTGCACAGCTCGGCCCTGCGCCGCCTGGCCGCCAAGACCCAGGTGGTCCAGCCCGGCGTGAGCGACTTCCCGCGCACCCGCCTCACCCACTCCCTGGAGTGCGCCCAGATCGGCCGTGAACTCGGTCAGGCCCTGGGCTGTGACCCTGATCTGGTGGAGGCCGCCTGCCTCTCCCACGACCTCGGCCATCCGCCCTTCGGCCACAACGGCGAACGCGCCCTGGACGAGGCCGCCGCGGACTGTGGCGGGTTCGAGGGCAACGCCCAGAGCCTGCGCCTGCTCGTGCGCCTGGAGGGCAAGGTCATCGACCCGGACGGGCGCAGCGCCGGGCTCAACCTCACCCGCGCCACCCTCGACGCCACCGTCAAGTACCCCTGGCGCCGGGGGGAGGGCGGTCCCACCCACAAGTTCAACTGCTACCCCGACGACACCGGGGTGTTCACCTGGCTGCGCCAGGGCGCCCCCCGGGGCCTTACCTGCTTCGAGGCCCAGGTCATGGACTGGGCCGACGACGTCGCCTACTCCGTCCACGACGTTGAGGACGCCCTGTACGCCGGGTTGGTGAACCCCTCCGCCCTGCGCGGTGCCGCCGAGCGCGCCGAGATCGTTCGGATCGCCGCCGCCCACTACTGCGACGCCGAGGCCGCCGAACTCGACGAGGTGTTCACCGGACTGGTCGCCGACCCCGTCTGGCCCCGCGAGTTCACCGGCGACCTGTCCTCCCTCGCGGCCCTCAAGAACCTCACCAGCGAACTCATCGGCCGTTTCTGCCGTGCTGCCGAGGACGCCACCCGCGAGGCGTACGGTCCCGAGCGGCTCACCCGCTACGGCGCCGACCTCATCGTGCCCCGCCGCCCCCTGCTGGAGTGCGCCCTGCTCAAGGCGGTCGCCGCCCACTTCGTGCTCTCCCGCGAGGAGGCCCTGGCCTACCAGGCCGAGGAGCGGCGCCTGATCACCGAACTGGTCGAGGCCCTGTGGAAGAGCGCCCCCGAGGGTCTGGACCCGCAGTCCCGCGCCGCCCTCGCCGAGGCCGACGGTGACGCAGCCGCGCTGCGCGTGGTGATCGACCGGGTCGCCTCACTCACCGACACCTCCGCGACCTCCCTGCACGCCCGCTTGGTGGGCTGACACGGCACCAACCTCTCCCGTTGTGGGAAGAGGGGGTTGACTTCCTCCATGTGAGCGCTAACAATGTTGCGCACATCACAAGTGTTTCCCCCTGTGGTCCGGAGGTGTCGTTCAGGTGAATCCACCAGGTGGCCGTACCCCCGTCATGGCGGACGTGGCCCAGTTGGCCGGCGTCTCCCACCAGACGGTCTCCCGGGTCATCAACGGCCACCCCAACGTCCGCGAGGAGACGGTGCTCCGGGTGCGGCACGCGATCGACGAGCTCGGATACCACCGCAACTCCACCGCGCGCGCCCTGGTCACCCGCCGCACCAACGTGCTCGGCGTCATCGCCTTCGACACCACGCTCTTCGGTCCGGCCCAGACCCTGTCGGGGATCGAGCGCGCGGCGCGCGAAGCGGGCTACTTCCTGAGCATGGTCAGCCTCGACGACGTGTCGCCGGACGGGATCGTCGCGGCCGCCGAGTACCTGGTCCAGCAGTCGGTCGAGGGCTGCGTCGCGATAGCCCCCCAGCGCAGCCTGGTCGAGGCGCTGGCCGCGCTGCCCGGGCCGCATCCCCTGGTCGCGGTCGAGGGCGGTGAGGGCTCGGGGCTTCCCGTCGTCTGCGTCGACCAGGTCCAGGGCGCCCACGACGCCGTCCGGTACCTGCTGGAACTCGGTCACACGACCGTCCACCACATCGAGGGCGATCCCCTGTGGCTGGAATCGGAGGCCCGTGTGGTCGGTTGGCGCCGGGCGCTGGAGGAGGCCGGTCTGCCGGTCCCCGAACCGCTCCAGGGCGACTGGAGCCCCCGGTCGGGCTACGAGCTGGGGCGCTCACTGGTGGACAGACGGGCCTCGGGGGAGCGCGTCACGGCGATCTTCGTGGGCAACGACCAGATGGCCATAGGGGTGCTGCGCGCCCTGCACGAGGCGGGGTTGAACGTGCCCGGGGACATCAGCGTGGTCGGCTTCGACGACGTGCCCGAGGCGGAGTTCCTCACCCCCTCCCTGACCACCGTCTTCCAGGACTTCGCCCAGGTGGGCAAGGAGAGCCTGGCACTGCTGCTCGGCGAGATCGGAACCGAGCGGAACGGCTCGGCGGGCACCTCCGAGGCCGCACGCAGGGTCGTTCCGGCACGGTTGCGTGTTCGGGGCAGCAGCGGCCCTCCGCCCCCGTGACCCCCTGACCCCCCATCCGCCCCCCACCCCGTCCCCACGTCCCCCGCCCGCCCCCTCGTGGAAGGACTCTCTCTTGGACCAGAATGTGAGCGCTAACATTTCATCTCTGTCCGACTCGGTGGTCATCGGAGTCGACTTCGGAACCCTCTCAGGCCGCGCCGTCGTGGTCCGGGCCGGTGACGGCGCCGAACTCGGCTCCGCGGCCCACACCTACCGGCACGGCGTCATCACGGCCCACCTGCCCGAATCCGGCGACCCCCTGGAGCCGGAGACCGCGCTCCAGCACCCCGAGGACTACCGCGAGGTCCTGCGCACCGCCGTCCCCGAGGCACTGCGGATCTCTGGCTCCTCCCCCGAGCAGGTCATCGGTATCGGCACCGACTTCACCGCGTGCACGGTCATGCCGGTGACTGAGAACGGCACCCCCCTGTGCGAGCTTCCCGACCTGGCCGCGCGCCCGCACGCCTGGCCCAAACTGTGGCGCCACCACGCCTCCCAGCCCGAGGCCGACGAGATCAACGCCCTGGCCGCCGAGCGCGGGGAGAAGTGGCTGGCTCGCTACGGAGGAAAGATCTCCTCCGAGTGGGAGTTCGCCAAGGCCCTACAGGTCCTGCGCGACGACCCCGGCGTGTACGAGCGCACCGACCGCTGGATCGAGGGCGCCGACTGGATCGTGTGGCAGCTGTGCGGCACCGAGACCCGCAACATCGCCACCGCCGGGTACAAGGGCATCCACCAGGACGGCGCATGGCCCTCGACGGACTTCCTGGCCGCGCTCGACCCCCGCTTCGCCGGCTTCGCGCAGGACAAGCTCGCCCACCCCCTGTCCCAGCTCGGTGAACGCGCGGGCTCCCTCACCGCCGAGGCCGCGAGCTGGACCGGCCTGCCCGAGGGCGTCCCCGTCGCCGTCGGCAACATCGACGCACACGTCACCGCCGCCACCGCCCAGACCACCGGCCCCGGGCGGATGCTCGCCATCATGGGCACCAGTACCTGCCACGTCATGAACTCCGACGTCCTGGCAGAGGTCCCCGGCATGTGCGGCCTGGCCTATGGCGGCATCACCCCCGGGACGTGGGGATACGAGGCGGGACAGAGCGGCGTCGGCGACATCTTCGGCTGGTTCGCCGACTCCTACGCGCCCCCCGACTACCACGACGAGGCCCGCGAGCGCGGTCTGACCCTCCATGAACTGCTCTCCGCCAAGGCCGCCGAGGCGGCGGTGGGCGAGCACGGCCTCGTCGCCCTGGACTGGCACAGCGGTAACCGCTCTGTCCTGGTCGACCACGACCTGTCCGGCGTGCTCGTCGGCATGACCCTGGCCACCAGGCCCGAGGAGGTCTACCGGGCCCTGGTCGAGGCCACCGCCTTCGGTACCCGCACCATCATCGAGGCCTTCGCTGCCTCCGGTGTGCCGGTGGAGGACCTCACCGTCGGCGGCGGCATGGTCCGCAACCCCTTCGTCCTCCAGGTCTACGCCGACGTGCTCGACCGGCCCCTGCGGATCGTGGCCTCCGAACACGGCTGCGCGGTCGGGTCCGCCATCCACGCCGCCGTCGCCGCGGGCGCCTATCCCGACATCCACGCCGCCTCGGCCGCCATGGGCCGGGTCCGTGAGGAGACCGTCCACCCCGACCCCGCGAGGACCGCGGCGTACGACGAGCTCTACGCGGTCTACACCGAACTCCACGACCACTTCGGCCGGGGCGGCAGCCGGAGCCTGTACCGCCTGCGATCCCTGCGCAACTCCGTCCTGACAAGCACCCAGAGCGGTACCGAGAAGGGAGACCGATGACCACCCACGCCCCCCAGGCAGTCCCCGAACGGCATCGCGGGGAGGTGGAGCGCCTGCGCGCCCAGGTGTGCGACCTGCACGCCGAGCTTCCCCGATGGAACCTGGTCACCTGGACCAGCGGCAACGTCTCCGCCCGCGTGCCCGGCGCCGACCTGATGGTGATCAAGCCCAGCGGTGTCTCCTACGACGACCTCTCCCCGGAGGACATGGTCGTCTGCGACCTGGACGGCCGGGTCGTCGAGGGGCGCCACAAGCCCTCCAGCGACACCGACGCCCACGCCCACGTCTACCGCGCCCGTCCCGACGTCGGCGGTGTCGCGCACACGCACAGCCCCTACGCCACGGCATGGGCCGCGCGCGGCGAGGCCATCCCCTGTGCCATCACCGCGATGGCCGACGAGTTCGGCGGTGACATCCCCGTCGGCCCGTTCGCCCTCATCGGCGGCGACGACATCGGCAGGGGAGTGGTCGCCACCCTCGACGGCCACCGGTCACCTGCCGTCCTCATGCGCGGACACGGCGTCTTCACCGTCGGCGGAAGCGCCAAGGCCGCGGTCAAGGCCGCGGTGATGTGCGAGGACGTCGCCCACACAGTCCACATCGCCCGCCAGGGCGGCCCCCTCCAGCGCCTTCCCCAGGAGCACATCGACGCACTCCACGACCGCTACCAGAACGTCTACGGCCAGTAAGGAAGCACAGTGCCCGTACCCACACCCCCGGCCACCGAGCATCCGCCCGTACAGCCCCGCAAACCACGCATCGGGCTGCTCGGCATCATGCAGCCGCTCTACGACGACATGATCCCCGGCATCACCGAGCACCAGGCGGCCTACGCCTCCCGGGTCGCCGAGAAGCTCTCCGGCGTCGCCGAGTGGACCGTCAGCCCGCCGGTACGCGGCCGCGCCGACGCCGAGAGGGCGATGCGCGGCTTCGAGGCCGACGACCTCGACGGGGTCCTCGTCGTCATGCTCACCTACGGCCCCTCCCTGCGCGTCACCCGGATGTTCAGCCAGATGCGGCTGCCCGTCGCGCTGGCCAACATCCAACCCGACCCCGCGGTCAGCCCGTCCTGGGACATGGACGACATGACCTACAACCAGGGCATCCACGGAGCCCAGGACACCGCCAACGCCATGGTGCGCGCCGGCCTGTCCTTCGACGTCATCACCGGCGAGTGGCAGAGCCCGGAGTTCGCCGAGCGCGTGGACCGCTGGGCCCGGGCGGCCCGCGCGGTCACCGCGCTGCGTACGCTCCGGGTCGGCGTGTTCGGTTACCCGATGAACGGCATGGGCGACGCCCGGGTGGACGAGGGCGCCCTGATGCGCAAGCTCGGACCCGAGGTCCACGTCATCGCTCCGGGCGCCCTGCACCGGACGATGGCCGACCTGCCGGAGGAGACGGTCCGCGCCCTCATGGACTGGGAGGACGCGGCCCTGGAGGTGGACGGACGCCTGTCCAAGGAGGAGCGCGTCGACCACGCCCGCATGCAGCTGGGCATCGAACGGCTACTGGAGGAGGCGGGGTGCGGCGCCTACTCCACCCACTTCGACGCGATCGGGGAGGACGGCCGCTTCGCCCGACTGCCGATGGCCGCCGCCTCCACCCTGATGGCCAAGGGGTACGGGTTCGCGGGAGAGGGCGATGTCATGGCCGCCTCGGCCGTCTACGCGGGCCACCAGCTCGCCGGAGACGGCCACTTCACCGAGATGTACGCGATGGACTTCCCCAGCGACTCCATCCTCATGAGCCACATGGGCGAGGGAAACTGGCGGGTCGCGCGTGAGGACGAACCCGTCCGGCTCATCAAGCGTCCACTGGGCATCGGCGGCCTGGACGACCCGCCCACCATCGTGTTCCGCTACCGGCCCGGACCGGCCACGCTCGCCTCCCTGGTCGCCCTCGGAGGAGAGGAGTTCCGGCTGGTCGTGGCCGAGGGCGAGGTCGTCGACGCACCCGAGCTGCCGTCCCTGGAGATGCCCTACGGGCAGTTCCACCCCGAGACGGGCGTGCGGGGGTGCATGGACGCCTGGCTCCGCGCGGGCGGCACCCACCACATGGTCATGAACACCGGCGCCCGCGCCGAGGACTGGCGAGTCCTGTGCGAGCTCTCCGGCATCGAGTACGTCCGGGTCTGACCCGAAGCACCAGGCGCCCCGGCGCACTGCTACCCCCCACCGAAGGGCTCCGGGGAGCCCTTCACCCCCCATCAGCGCAAGGAGAACACCATGCGCGACGCTTCACCGGCATCACACGCACCGACCCCACCGCCGGTCCCCTCCGGTCCGGGCCGGAGGGCCTTCGTCACCGGTGCACTGACCGTGGCGGGACTGGCCGCCACGGGCTGCGCCCCGCCCGACGCCCTCATCAGCGGACGCACCAGGCTGCGCCAGTGGAACCTGTTCGCGGGTGGCGACGGCACGCGGATGATCGAGATGCACGACGCCTACCAGGCCGAGCACCCCAATACGGACTTTCGCGCGACCACCTTCACCTGGGGCGCGCCGTTCTACACCAAGGTGGCCATGGGCGCGGCCGGGGGCCGGGGCGCTGACATCGCCACAGTGCACGTGTCCCGGCTGGAGAGCCTGGCACCCGGGCGGCTGCTGGACCCGATCGACCCGGCGATGCTGGCCGAGGCGGGCATCGACGACACCGTGGTACTGCCCAACATCTGGGAGAAGTGCTTCTTCGACGGCCAGCTGTACGCCATCCCCCTCGACACCCACGTGCTGATCCAGTACTACCACCTGGACGTGTGCCGCCAGGCGGGCCTGCTGGACGCCGACGACCGGCTCGTGGAGGTCTCCGGGATGGACGGCTACTTCGACATGCTCCGCGAGATCCAGGCCGTCACCGGAAACTACGGCGTGTCCATCGACACCTGGGGCCCCTGGTCCAACTTCTGGGCGCTCTACCGCCAGCAGGACGGCGAACTCGTCCTCGGCGAGGACGACTACGAGATGGACGACGACAAGGCCCTGGCCGCGATGGAGGTGCTCTACCGGCTCTCCGAGGAGGGGCTGGCTCCCCGCCACTCCAGGGACGCCGACACCGCCGCCAACCTGGCCAACGGCCAGGCCGGGCTGATGATCCACGGCAACTGGGAGATCCCCACGCTGGAGGCCACCGGGGTCGGGTTCTCCGCCACGCAGTTCCCGGCCGTGTTCGGCAACCACCGCACTCGCGGCGACTCCCACTGCTACGTGTTCCCGCACCAGCGCGACCGCGACCCCGAGCGCACCCGGGCCGCCGTCGAGTACGCCGCGTGGATGCTGCGCAACAGCCTCACATGGGCGAGGGGCGGGCACATCCCCGCCTACCAGCCGGTCGTGGAGAGCACCGAGTACGACGAGCTGCATCCTCAGGCCGAGTACCGCGAGGCCGCCGAGAACGTCCAGTTCGAGCCGCAGGCCTGGTTCAGCGGCTCGGCGGGGCGCCTCCAGGAGGAGGCCACCGGCGCGCTGACCACCCTGCACCAGGGCACCCAGACCCCGGAGCAGGCGCTCGCACAGCTCAAACGGACCATCCGCGATCTGCTGACCGTGCCGTCACCGGTGTAGGGAGCCCCACCATGACCAGCCAGACCCGCGCTCCCGCGCCGCGCACGTCCCCCGGCGCCTCCCCGAGCGCAGCCCGCGGCCTCGTCGACGTGCGCCGCGGACGGACCACGTGGACCGGCCTGTGGTTCGTCCTGCCCTTCCTCGCCTTCTACGCCCTCTTCCTGCTGTGGCCCGCCGTCGTCGGCTTCGGTTACGCCTTCACCGACCGCAGTCTGGCCGGCGGCCCGATCTCCTTCGTCGGCGCGGACAACTGGCGGGAGAGCCTGACCGACCCCGCCCTGTACGACTCCCTGTGGAACACGCTGTGGTTCACGGTCCTGAGCGTGCCCATAATGGTCCTGCTCGCGCTCGTCCTGGCCCTGCTGACCGATCACGCCCGCCGGCTCGGGTGGTTCCTGAGGCTGTCGTTCTTCGCGCCGTTCGTACTTCCCGTCGCGGTGATGACCCTCATCTGGAGCTGGATGTACAACCCGAGCCTGGGCCTGTTCAACGGCACCCTGGCCCGGTTCGGCATCCAGGGACCCGAATGGCTCTTCAGCGAGGACACGGCGATGTTCTCCGTGGTCATCGCCACCGCCTGGTGGCAGGTCGGCTTCAACTACCTGCTGTACCTGGCCGCCATGCAGGCCATCCCCAAGGACGTCTACGAGGCGGCGTCCATCGACGGGGCGGGAGCCTGGCAGCGCATCGGCCGGATCACCCTGCCGCTGCTGGCGCGTACCACCGCGCTCATCACCGTCCTCCAGCTCATCGGGTCCCTGCGTGTGTTCGAGCAGATTTACCTGATGACCATGGGCGGCCCGAACTTCGCCACCCGCACCGTCATCCAGTACATCTACGACTCCGGGTTCGTGGGGCTGCGCGTGGGCCTGGCCTCGTCCATGGCCTACATCTTCATGGTCCTGATCATCGCCGCGTCCATCGCCCAGTTCCGCCTGTTCTCCCGGAAGGAGGCCTGACCATGGTCACCTCCGCATCCCGGCCCACCGCGCCGGCCGCGGCGTCCGCACCCGCGCGTCCCCTCCGGCGACGTCGCGTCACGGTGGGCTCCACCGCCCTGTACACGGTCGCCGTCCTGGCCGCCCTGCTCTGGCTCGTCCCACTGCTGTGGGCCTTCGCCACCTCGGTCAAACCCGCGGGCGAGACGACCGTCATGCCGCCCGTCTGGTTCACCCCCAACGCCACCTTCGAGGCCTACGCGCAGGTCCTGGGGCGCGGGGACATCATCCGGTGGACCATGAACTCGCTGGTCACCACCTCGATCGTCACCGTGCTCACCCTGGTGGTGTGCGTGCTGGCCGCCTACGGCTTCTCCCGGTTCGACTTCAGGGGCCGTCCCTGGCTGTTCGCACTGGTCATCGGCGGCATCCTCATCCCGCCGCAGACCCTGATCGTGCCGCAGTTCGTCCTGATGACCCAGCTCGGTCTGGTGGACACCTACTGGGGGATCGCGCTCCCGCAGGTGGTCGCCCCGGTCTTCGTGTTCATCCTCAAGCGGTTCTTCGACGCCATCCCGCGCGACTACGAGGACGCGGCCAGGATCGACGGCGCCGGGCCCCTGCGCGTGCTGTGGAGCGTCATTCTGCCGTTGTCCCGGCCCATTCTCACCGCCGTCGGTATTTTCACCTTTATCGGCGCCTGGAACAATTTCCTGTGGCCGTTCATCGTGACCAACGATCCGGAAATGATGACCCTCCCCGTCGGACTGGGCACCGTCATGGGGCAGTACGGAATCCAGTACGCCCAGGTCATGGCCTCCGCCGTGCTGGGCGCCATCCCCCTGCTCATCGTCTTCCTGCTGTTCCAACGGCACATCGTCACGGGTGTGGCGGGTGCCGGAATCAAGGGCTGAACCGCTCCCACGACCTTCGCTGAACCGCTCCCACGACCCCCCCCAGGAGCCACTCCCATGCGACGACAACCCCTCATCCGGATCGCGGCGGTCCTGGTCGCCGCGGCGCTGACCACCGCCCTGTCCGCCCCGGCCTCCGCGGCGCACGCCGACTGGGACGTGCCCCCCAACAACCCCGGCCTGCCGGTCCTCGGATACCAGCCCGACGACATCCATCCCTTCGCCGGAGGCCTCCGCGTCCACGACCCGGGCCTGTACCGGGGCGGCGACGGTGAGGACTGGTACGTCTTCGGCACCGGCAACGCCGAGATCGGCGACGGCAACATCCAGATCCGCAGCTCCCCGAACGGACGCCACTGGACCCACACCGGCACCGTCTGGGACACCAAGCCCGCCTGGCTCGCGGAGGCGGTCCCCGGCGTGGAGACCCTCTGGGCACCTGAGATCCTCCACACCGACGGCACCTACCGCCTGTACTACGCGGCGTCCACGTTCGGCTCGAACCGCTCGGTCATCGCCCTGGCCACCAACACCACCCTGGACCCCGACGACCCCGGCTACGAGTGGGTCGACCAGGGCCCGGTGTTCGAGTCCTTCGAGGGCGACCCCTACAACGCCATCGACCCCGGGATCGTCGCCGACGCCGGGGGCCGCCACTGGATGACCTTCGGATCCTTCTGGTCCGGCGTCCACATGGTCGAACTCGAACCGTCCAGCGGCAAGGTCGCCGACGGCGCCCGGACCGTGCACCTGGCCGACCGCCAGGAGCCGCCCAACGCCGTCGAGGCGCCCCACATCGTGCACCGCGACGGCTACTACTACCTCTTCGTCTCCTTCGACCACTGCTGCCGCGTCGGCAGCGACTACAAGATCGCCGTCGGCCGGTCCGCCGACGTCACCGGACCGTACGTCGACGCCGACGGCGTCCCGATGCTCCAGGGCGGCGGCACCGTGATCGTCGCCGACCAGGGCACCATCACCGGCTCGGGCGGTCAGTCCGTCTCCGGAGGACTGCTCGCCTACACCTACTACGACACCGACCTGGGCCCGGACTTCGACTTCCGGATGGCGATCCGTCGACTGCACTGGACCGCCGACGGCTGGCCCCACGTGAGATAGGGCCGGCACCAGACCACGCCACGCAAGGACCCGGCCCGCTCAGGGGCCGGGCCCGTCCACCCCACTGAGGAGTCCCATGCTCAACGCCTCGCTCCGCGTCGACGCGGCCACCCCCCTCGCCCCGGTCCACCGCCGCACGTTCGGCTCCTTCGTCGAACACATGGGGCGCTGCGTCTACACCGGCATCTACGAGCCCGAACACCCCACCGCCGACGCCGACGGATTCCGGGGAGACGTCGCCGAACTGGTCCGTGAACTGGGCGTGACGACCGTGCGCTACCCCGGCGGCAACTTCGTCTCCGGGTATCGCTGGGAGGACGGGATCGGCCCCAAGGACCAGCGGCCGGTCCGCCGCGACCTGGCCTGGCACAGCATCGAGACCAACCAGTTCGGGCTCAACGAGTTCGCGACCTGGTGCCAGCGCCTGGGCATCGAACCGATGATGGCGGCCAACCTCGGCACCCGTGGGCTCCAGGAGGCCCTGGACCTGCTGGAGTACGCCAACCACCCCAGCGGCACCCACCTGTCGGACCTGCGCGCGGCCCACGGCCATCCCGAACCCCACAACATCCGCATGTGGTGCCTGGGAAACGAGATGGACGGCCCCTGGCAGATCGGCCACCTCGACGCCCGCTCCTACGGGCGCAAGGCCGCCCAGACGGCCCGAGCCATGAAGATGGCCGACCGCGACCTGGAACTGGTCGTATGCGGCAGCTCCGGATCGGCCATGCCCACCTTCGGCGAGTGGGAGGCCACCGTCCTGGAGGAGACCTACGACGCCGTCGACCACATCTCGCTGCACGCCTACTACGAGGAGCACGACGGCGACCTGGCCAGCTTCCTCGGCGCGGTCACGGACATGGACCACTTCATCGACTCGGTGGTCGCCACCGCCGACGCCGTCGGCGCCAGGCTCCGTGACCCCAAGCGCATCCAGCTGTCCTTCGACGAGTGGAACGTGTGGTACCTGAGCCGCCACCAGGAGCAGGCCGCCGTGCAGCCCACCGACGACTGGCAGGTCGCGCCCCGCGTCATCGAGGACCGGTACAACGTGGCCGACGCCGTCGTGGTCGGCAACATGCTCATCAGCCTGCTCCGGCACAGCGACCGGGTCACCGCAGCCAGCCAGGCCCAGCTCGCCAACGTCATCGCGCCGATCATGACCGAGCCGGGCGGTCCCGCCTGGCGCCAGACCATCTTCCACCCCTTCGCCCTCACCGCGGCCTCCGCCTCCGGCCACGTGCTGCGGACGGAGGTCGACGCCCCCGTCCAGGACACCGCCAAGTACGGCGAGGTCCCCGTCGTCGACACCGTCATCACCCGTGACGAGGAGACCGGCGAGGCCGCGCTGTTCGCCGTCAACCGCTCCGTCGACCAGCCGCTCACCCTGGAGGCCGACCTGCGCGGCCTCGACCCGACCGGTGTGGCCCGGGCACTCACCCTCGCCGACGACGACGTGTACGCCGCCAACACCATGAACGACCCCGACCGGGTCGTCCCCAAGGACAACAAGTCCGCCCAGTTGGAGGCGGGACGGCTCACCGTGACCCTGCCCCCGGTCTCCTGGACCGTCCTCACCCTGACCACCGGTGGCCGCTGAGCCGACCCGGAAGAGAAAGGACACGCACATGCGACACCACTACCGGAAGGCGGCCGCCCCGGCACTGCTCGGGACGAGCCTGCTGCTCACCGCCTGCGGCGGCGTCGGCGACGCCGCCCAGTCCTCCGGGGAGGCGGGCACCATCGGTATCGCCATGCCCACCCAGTCCTCGGAGCGCTGGATCAACGACGGCGACAACATGGTCACCGAGTTCGAGGAGCGCGGCTTTGGCACCGACCTCCAGTTCGCCGAGGACGTCGTGGAGGACCAGGTCGCCCAGATCGAGAACATGATCACCCGGGGCGCCGACGTCCTGGTCATCGCCTCCATCGACGGCGAGGCCCTCGGCGACGTGCTCGACATGGCCGCCTCCAGCGACATCCCGGTCATCGCCTACGACCGCCTCATCCGCGGCAGCGAGAACGTCGACTACTACGCCACCTTCGACAACTTCCAGGTGGGCGTTCTCCAGGGCGAGTACATCGTGGACTCCCTCGACCTGGAAAGCGGCGACGGGCCGTTCAACATCGAGGTGTTCGGCGGATCGCCCGACGACAACAACGCCTACTTCTTCAACGACGGGGCGATGTCGGTGCTCCAGCCCCACATCGACGACGGAACCCTCGAGGTCCGCAGCGACCAGACCTCCATGGAGCAGATCGCCACCCAGCGCTGGTCCGGATCCCTCGCCCAGGACCGCATGGACAACCTGCTCAGCGCCCACTACTCCGACGAGGACGTGCACGCGGTCCTGTCGCCCTACGACGGCATCAGCCTCGGCGTGGTCGAGTCCCTGCGCGCGGTCGGCTACGGCACCGAGGAAAAGCCGTTGCCCGTCATCACCGGCCAGGACGCCGAAGCCGCTTCGATCAAGTCGATCATCGCCGGGGAGCAGACACAGACCGTCTTCAAGGACACCCGGGCCCTGGCGACCCAGACGGTCGACATGGTCGAGGCGCTGTTGGCGGACGAGGAGGTTCCGGTCAACGACACCGAGAGCTACGACAACGGGATCAAGATCGTCCCCTCCTACCTGCTCGACCCCGTCTCGGTCGACGTCGACAACTACCACGAGGTCCTGATCGGCAGCGGTTACTACGAGGAGTCTGAACTCGAATGAGACAGGAGGAGAGGCGGCCCGCCTCCCGGGGCGGGCCGCTCCTTTCGATGCGCGACATCCGCAAGGACTTCCCCGGGGTGCGGGCTCTGGACGGGGTGTCGCTGAGCGTCGGACACGGTCGTGTCCACGCACTGATGGGAGAGAACGGCGCCGGCAAGTCCACGCTGATGAAGGTGCTCAGCGGGGTCCACCCGGCGGGCTCCTACACCGGTGAGATCCTCGTCGACGGCGAACCCAGCGCCTTCTCCGGGGTCGCCGACAGTGAACGCGCCGGGATCGCCATCATCCACCAGGAACTGGCCCTCATCCCGCAGCTGTCGATCAGCGAGAACATCTTCCTCGGTCACGAACAGGCCCGGTACGGCGTCGTCGACTGGGGCGCCACACACGCCCGTGCCCGCGAACTCCTGCGCAGGGTGGGGCTGGAGGAGAACCCGGCCACGCTCGTCTCGGCCCTGAGCGTGGGTGCGAGACAGCTCGTGGAGATCGCCAAGGCCCTGGCCAAACGGGTACGGCTGCTCATCCTGGACGAGCCGACCTCGGCGCTGAACGAGGTGGAGAGCACCCGGCTGCTCGAACTGCTCCTGGACCTGCGGGACCAGGGCGTGACGTGCATCCTCATCTCGCACAAGCTCGGCGAGGTGATGCGCGTCTGCGACGAGATCACCATCCTGCGGGACGGCCGCGCCATCGAGACCCTCGCCGTGGAGCGCGACGCCGACGGGACCCCCTCCATCGACGAGGACCGCATCATCCGCGGGATGGTCGGCCGTGAACTGGACCAGCGCCACCCCGAGCGGACCGGTGAGATCGGCGAGGTGCGCTTCGAGGTACGCGACTGGACGGTGGACCACCCGGACCAGGCCGGACGGCGCGTGGTGGACGGGGCCCACCTCACCCTGCGCGCCGGGGAGGTCGTGGGTATGGCGGGACTCATGGGCGCCGGGCGCACCGAGTTCGCGATGAGCCTCTTCGGCCGCTCCTACGGGCGCTACGTCCGCGGCAGCCTGTTCAAGGACGGTGCCGAGCTGGCGACCGGGAGCGTCACCGAGGCCGTCCGGGGCGGGATCGCCTACGTACCCGAGGACCGAAAGACACTCGGCCTGGTGCTCGACGACGACATCCGCCACAACACCACGCTGGCGGCACTGGGCCGTGTGTCCTCGCGCGGGGTCCTCGACACGGGCCTCGAAGCCGTGGAGGCCGCGCGGATGAGCGAGCGCATGCGGGTCAGGAGCCACGGCACCACCCAGACCGCGCGCACCCTGAGCGGGGGCAACCAGCAGAAGGTCGTGCTCGGCAAGTGGATGTTCACCCGGCCCGAACTACTGATCCTCGATGAACCCACCCGGGGCATCGACGTCGGCGCCAAGTACGAGATCTACCTGATCGTGCGCCAGCTCGCCGCCGAGGGCGCCTGCGTACTGCTGATCTCCTCCGAGCTCCCCGAGATCCTCGGCATGTGCGATCGGGTCTACACGATGTGCGAAGGGCGCATCACCGGCGAGGTCCCCGGTGAGGGGGCCGACCAGGAAACCCTCATGAGACTGATGACGCGAACCGGGGGACACCCGTGAAAGATCCCACCACCTCCCGCCTCTCACGGCTCGGCGGCGCGCTGATGCGTGGAAACTCCCGCCAGTACGGCATGGCCATCGCCCTGGTGGCCATCATCGTGCTGTTCCAGGTCCTCACCGGAGGGCTGCTCCTCACACCGCTCAACGTCACCAACCTGATCATGCAGAACTCCTACATCCTGATCCTGGCGATCGGGATGATGCTGGTCATCGTCACCGGACACATCGACCTGTCGGTCGGCTCGGTGGTGGCGTTCACCGGCGCGGTGTCGGCGATCATGCTCACCTCGTGGGGGCTGCCGACAGTCGTGGTCGTGCCCCTCGCCCTGCTCCTCGGCGCGCTCATCGGCGCCTGGCAGGGCTTCTGGGTCGCCTACGTGCGTGTCCCCGCGTTCATCGTCACCCTCGCCGGGATGCTCGTCTTCCGCGGTGCGACCCTGGCGGTCCTGGGCGGCGAGTCCGTCGCCCCGCTTCCCCAGGCCCTGCGCGACATCGCCAGCGGCTTCCTGCCGGGACGGGGCGGTGACGGCCCGCACGTGCTGACCCTGCTGCTGGGCGTAGCCGGGGCCGCCTCGATCGTGTGGATCCAGTGGCGCTCACGGGCCCGCTCCCGCAGGTACGGGCTGCCGGTCCCGCCCACCGCGGTCACCGCCGCCGCCTCGGCCGTCACCGTCGCGGTCGTCCTGGCGTTCGCCTACGTGCTGGCCGACTACAACGGGTTGCCCATCGTGGGCGTGCTGCTCGTCGCGCTCATCGCGGGGTATTCGTTCGTGATGCGCTCCACGACCATGGGCAGGCGCGTCTACGCCGTCGGCGGCAGTGAACAGGCCGCGGCGCTGTCCGGGATCAGGACCCAGCGCACCACGTTCTGGGTGTTCGTCAACATGGGCGTGCTCTCGTCCCTGGCCGGAGTCGTCTTCACGGCACGGCTCAACGCGGCCACGCCCGGCGCCGGGACCATGTTCGAGCTCGACGCGATCGCGGCGGCCTTCATCGGCGGCGCGTCCGCCGCCGGGGGAGTGGGCACCGTCGTCGGAGCCGTCATCGGCGCACTGGTCATGGGCGTCCTGAACAACGGCATGTCGCTGATCGGGCTGGGCGTGGACTGGCAGCAGCTCATCAAGGGACTGGTGCTGCTGCTCGCTGTGGCCTTCGACATCTACAACAAGCGCCGCGCCAACACCAGGCCCGTGTCCTCACCAGCCTTCGGCCCGCGCCGGGACGGGGCCGGCAGCGGATCGCCGCCCCTCACGGGCAGTGCCCGGGCGACCCCCTGACCACCGCTTCCGGCCGCCCCGGCCCTGCACCGCCGGGGCGTCACTGGTAGCCCCTGATCTCCCGGAAGACCTGTTCCAGGTCCTGTTCCCGGGCGTCGAACACCCGGCCGCCCGTCAGGTCCGCCAGCTCGGTCATCTCCGGCACGTCCGACTCGCCGAACAGCACGGTGAACACCGGCGCCCCCGCCACCGCGTCCGGCCGCGCCGACAGCGAGTCACCGAACCCCTCCAGGCCGACGCCCCAGTTCACCACGCCGTCGGTCATCAGCACCACGGACATCAGGCGATCGTCGTCCGGGCCCGTGTAGCCCTCCTCCAACAGCCCGTACGCCCGCACCAGGGCGTCGTATGCGGCGGTGTCGCCCTCGGCCTCCAACCCGGCCACCGCGTCGGCCAGCTCCGAGCCGGTCTCGTCCGCCGACCCCGGCTCCATCACGAAGGTGCGCGGGTCGGCGGGCTCGGTGGCGAAAGCCAGCAGCGTCACCTCCTCCCTCTCCTGGAAGGACCGCGTGCTGCTGGTCATGGAACCGTCGTCCGTGCCGGTCAGCGCGCTCAGGGCCGACTGGAGCTCCCGGAGCCGGTCACCCTCCATAGACCCCGACACGTCCAGCACGTACACGGTGCGCGCCGGGCGGCGCAGTGTGGCGAAGTAGTCCGCCACCAGCCCGTCGACGACCTCCCCGCCGGTCGGGAAAGGCAGCTCCACCAGCGGGGGCACAGACGGGGACAGCGCGGCCTCGGCCGAGACCGGGCGCCGGTGCGTCCGGTCGGCGATCCGCTGCTGCGTCTCCGCCGACACCAGGTCCTCCACCAACAGCTCATAGCCTTCCAGGGCCTCCTCGGAGGGGTCCGACAGCAGAGTCAGCGGGTAGTCGGCGGTCACCATGCCGTCGGCCGGGTACACGACCGTCAGCGGCTCCTCCAGGGCGCCGGAGGCGTTCAGGGACAGGAGCAACGACTCGTAGTTGACCAGCCCGTCCACCGGCCTTCCCTGCTCCGAGCGCCGTACGAACGCGTCCGCCAGCCAGCCTGAGGACCCGGCCGTCACCTCCTGCCCCTCAAAGAACTCCGACAACTGCGGCCCCACCCGCTCCACGTCCTCCGAGCGCAGCGCCGAGCCCGTGTCGGCCATCGCCGAGGCCACCCCGATCAGTGCTGAAAAGCCCGAGTTGGAGGCGCCGGGGTTGGTCATCCCGTACGTCAGGTCCTCCTCCACGACCGCCCGGTGCACGTCCGACCAGGTCACATCGGCGCCGTCGGCCCACCCCAGCTCCCGCGCACGGTCGGCGGCCACGCCCAGGACCACGGGGGAGACCATGACCGGTGTCTCGGCGTGCACCGCCGACCGCCCCGCGTCGTCCAGGGTGAGGTAGCGGTTGGAGGCGAACCACACCGCGTCATAGGCTCCGCCCTCGCCCTCGCGGTCCCCGGCGGCGATTCGGGCCATACCGTCCAGCGTGCCCGTGTACTCCAGCTCCACCGCGACCCCGGTCCGCTCGGTCACCTCCTCCAGCAACGGCTCCAGGTCGGCGATCTCGCTCCCGGCCAGGACCCGCAGCGTCACGTCGGGGCCCGGTTCGGGGACGGAGCAGCCCGTCGCCACCAGGGCCGCCGTGAGCGCCGAGGCGCACACGCCGCGGATCCCTCCACGCTTCGTTCCAGAGGCCATTCCCGCTCCGCTTTCCTGATCCGGTGTCCGTGCCACTAGGCGCCTCCACGAGCCGCCTCCTCCGGGGCGGGCGGACGCATCCCGCTGCTGCCGTAGGCGTCCTCGATCCCCGTCAGCAAGGTCTCCAGGACCTCGTAGGCGGGCGTGTTCACGACGTCGTCGACCCGGACGCGCACCGGCAGCCCGTGTTCGTCCACCAGATCGTCGAAGTGGGCGCCGCCCTCGGTGCGGAACCCGTGCGCCGCGGCGAGCCTCTGGAGGTCCGGGTCCTGGGTGAGCAGCTGCCCGACCGCGTCTCCCTCCTCCGTGAACGGGACGACGGTGTGCACCGCGTACACGGTCGGCCCCGGGTAGAGCAGCACCGCGTCCTGGTCCAGGGCGGGCCCGTTGACCATCGCGTCCACGTACTGCGACTCGTAGGCCCACAGCAGCGGCGTGTGCCCCATCCCCAGGTCGCGGAACTGGTTGAACGGCTGCTGGGAGGACTCCGGCGGCTGCCCCTGGGCGAGGAAGAGGCGCGACAGCGTCTGGGTGAGGTCGTCGTCCACCTTGCCGGGCACCACCACCTCCTCGCCGTTGAGCAGGTAGGACAGGGCGGCCACGTGCATCGCCGCGGAGTTGGACGTGCGCGGGTCGGTGGTACGCACCAGCACCTCGTTGCGGTTGCTGGTGCCCACCGCGTCGCCGGGCAGTTCGCGCCAGCGGGTGCGCTCCGCCGTCAACTCCAGGTAGGCGGCCAGGTCGAAGGACCAGGTGCCGTCCTCGGCCCGTTCGGCGACCCCTGCCTCCTCCAGCGCGTCCACCATGGGCTGGTAGCTGAGCAGGACCATCGGGGTGCTGAAGGGCCGGTACTCGGTCGAGGCCCCGTGCAACTGCCTCACATGTTCCGACGCGGGGTTGGATCCGGGGGAGACGAAGTCGGCGCCCTCGGCGTCCTCGGCCATCAGCCGCGAGCCCCGGGTGCGTACCCGCACCTCGTACCCGAGCTCGGAGAACCGTTCCACGACCTGCTCGTCCCTGAACAGCTCGGCCTTCTCCGAGCCGACCACACCGTCCACGAGGACCAGGGAGCGACCGCTCAGGCGGTCCAGAACGACGAAGCCGAGTGCGACGGCCAGGACCACTGCGACGGCCGACGCGACCAGCACGAACCAGAACGCGCCCCGGCCGGACGTGTGGGGGAATCCACGCACCTGTGCCGATCCTCCTCGAAGCCGTCCAGTGGGACCCCCACGCTGGCAGGGCGAATCGGCACCGAGCCGACCGGAAGATGGCCGCCCGGTAGCGGAGCGGGGAAGCTCAGGCGAGCGCGGGACCCGTCCCGCGCGGAGGGGCCTGGCCCTGCCCCCTGTGGTGACCGGACAGCGCCGGAAAACCCCGCTCCCCCCACCCCCTTCGGCGCACCACCCGCACACGTGCACGGGCGCGCGGCCGGGCACCCCTGCACGCTCCACCAACCCCCGTGGGGCAGGCGTGGCCTGTGGGTTTCTTTGATGGTGCTGATGACCAGGCTGCGCTTTGCGATCCGGCTGACCGGCGGTCTCTCCTCAGGCCTGTGGACGGCGGTCGGAAGGGCGGCGGGGAGAACTACCCTGGAGACTGTGGCAGGCCGGATCAGAGACGAAGACATCGCACTCGTACGCGAGCGCACCCCCATCGCGGACGTGATCGGCGAGTACCTCCAGCTCCGCAACGCCGGGGGCGGCTCGCTGAAGGGACTGTGCCCCTTCCACGACGAGAAGTCGCCCTCCTTCAACGTCACCCCCTCCAAAAATCTTTGGTACTGTTTGGCCGGGGAGACACGGGTCCTCACCCGTGACGGTGTGCGGCCGATCCGAGAACTGGCGGGCGGCAGGCACACGATCCTCACCAGGCGCGCCCGATGGGTGGAGGCACCGTTCTACTCGTTTGGCGTGCAGCGGTTGATGCGCGTGACCCTGGGCCGCAATGGCCAGCGCAAGGAGATATACGCCACCCCGGAGCACCGCTGGTTCGTGCAGGCGGGAAAGGACCGGTCGAAGCTCCGTGAGGTCACCACACGGCACCTGAAACCGGATCACAGGCTCGGCTATGTCTTTCCGGCAAAGAAGGTCACCCAGACCACTCCGTCACCTTTCGGTATAGCGCACGGCATC
Organism: Nocardiopsis sp. TRM 82005; assembly: GCF_056312425.1. Lineage (NCBI taxonomy): Bacteria > Bacillati > Actinomycetota > Actinomycetes > Streptosporangiales > Nocardiopsidaceae > Nocardiopsis > Nocardiopsis sp. TRM 82005. The sequence continues at coordinate 9,643 of NZ_JBWDTQ010000009.1, read as the reverse complement.
ACTTTTGGTGACGGATCCCGTCTGGGGCGGGGCAGTTTGGCGGAGCTCGACGCGGAGAAGGACCCCGCCCTCCTCAAGTGGTTCCCGAACAGCGAGACCTCGCAGCGTGGAAGCCGACAGATCCTCGTGCACCACCTGCCGGGATTCTTCAAGGACCTGCCGTCCCTGGATGAGTCCCCCTCCTACCTGTACGGCTGGCTCGCTGGGTACTTCGCAGCCGACGGACACGTCGCCAAGGACGGAACGGTCATGCTCAACTGCGCTGACCGTTCCGTGCTGGAGCACGTCCGGATGGTCGGCACACGGCTGGGCATCGGTACCTACGGCATCACCGAGCAGGTACGCGAGGGTTTCCCCGGCCGGGAGCCCTCCTCGCTTTTTCGGGTGCACTTCGTCGATGACGATCTCACCGAGGAGTTCTTCCTCCACGACGAACACCGCATCCGGTTCTCCGGTGCGGAGAAGAAGTTCGCGCGCCGGGACTGGACCGTGCACTCGGTGGAGGATACCGACCGCGTCGAGGAGGTCTTCTGCGCGGTCGTCGATGACGGGCACGCGTTCGTCCTGGAGGACAACATCCTCACGGGCAACTGCTTCGGTTGCGGGGAAGGCGGCGACACCCTCTCCTTCGTGCAGAGGATGGAGAGCCTCAGCTTCGCCGAGGCGGTCGAGACGCTGGCTCGCCAGGTCGGTGTCACCCTGCGCTACGAGGAGGGCGGCCGCAGCACCGCCAGGCACGACTCGGGCAAGCGCCAGCGGCTGCTGGACGCCCACCGTGCGGCCGCCGAGTTCTACGCCGAGCAGATCCTGTCACCCGGCGCGATCACCGCCCGGCGCTTCCTGGGCGAGCGCGGGTTCAACAGGACCCACGCCGAGCGCTTCGGCCTCGGCTACGCGCCGGCCGGGTGGGAGAACCTCACCGCCCACCTGCGCCGCAAGGGCTTCACCGACCAGGAACTGGTCGAGGGCGGCCTGGCCACCCAGGGGCGGCGCGGTGCCTACGACCGCTTCCGCAACCGGCTGCTGTGGCCCATCCGAGAGGTCACCGGCGAGGTGGTCGGCTTCGGCGCCCGCAAGCTCGATTCCGGTGAGGACGGGCCCAAGTACCTCAACTCCCCCGAGAGCCCCATCTTCCACAAGGGACGGCTGCTCTACGGGCTCGACCTCGCCAAGCGGGACATCTCCCGGGAGGGCAAGGCGGTCGTCGTCGAGGGCTACACCGACGTGATGGCGTGCCATGACGCCGGGGTGACCACCGCCGTGGCCACCTGCGGTACCTCCTTCGGCGAGGACCACGTGAAGATCCTGCGCCGGATGCTGCTCGGGCGCACCAACCAGGGCGGCAAGGTCGTCTTCACCTTCGACGGCGACAAGGCCGGGCAGAAGGCGGCCGTGCGCGCCTTCGCCGAGGAGCACGGTTTCACCTCCGAGACCTACGTCGCCGTGCAGCCCGACGGTCTGGACCCCTGCGACCTGCGCTTCCAACAGGGGCCCCAGGCCGTGGTCGACCTCGTCGACGACGCCGTCCGGCTGTACGAGTTCATGATCCGCAACGTCATGGAGGGGCACGACCTCTCCTCCCCGGAGGGGCGGATGGCCGCCCTCGACGCGGCCGCCCCGATCGTCGCGAGCATCCGTGACGAGGGCGTGAGGCGCAACTACGGGCAGGAACTCGACCGTTGGATCGGCATCCTGGACGAGGCCTTCGTGCTACGCAGGGTCAACCAGCACCTGCGACGGGGCGCGGGCCGGGGTACCCGTCAGCAGGCGCCCGTCCGGCCCGCGCCCGACCCGGACGCCCGCGAGGCCCCCTACGACCTCAACGATCCCTCCGTGCGGCGTGAGCGCCAAGCACTCAAGGTCGCTGTGCAGTCCCCTTGGCTGGCCGTCGGGTTCGACGCGTTCACCGAGGAGGACTTCACCGTCCCCCAGCATCGGGCGGTGCTCAGGCTCATCACCGATATGGGAGGCGTGGCCGCCGCGTCCGACCCCGCGGCGTGGGTGAACGGTCTGCGCGAAGCCGCACCCAATGACACGCAGCGTGATTTCCTCACACGTTTGGCGGTCGAACAGCTGGAGTTCTATGGAGAACTTGACGAGCATTACGCCCGGCAAATACTGAGCACAGTAAAGACTCATTCCATCAATCGGCGCGAGTCAAACCTGAAGTCGCAGCTCTCTCGGCTCGACGCGGCCTCCCAGGCGGAGGAGCACAGTCGGGTATTCGCCGAACTCATGGCGCTCCAACAGCAAAAACGTGCTCTTCAGGAGGAGCGTGCGGGCACTATGTAGCGCCGAAGTGACAATAGTAGTCCTCCCTTTCCCGGTACCCGGGCAGGCACAATGGGTGGGTGGCTCCCACAGTTGTGACCAACGAAACTCCTCCCATTCGCCAGGTGGTCCGGCTGCTCCCCGACTCGGGCCGGGTCAGCCGCGGCGAGGTCGCCTCGGCCCTGGACCGGCTGGACGCGCCCCCGGACCACCTGGACCAGACGGTCGCCCGCCTCGCCCGGATCGGTGTGGATGTCGCCGAGTCCGAGGAGTCCGGCCCCCTCGCTGACGGCGGCAGGTACTCCGGATCGGACCTGGTGCGTCTCTACCTGCGTGAGATCGGCCGTGTGCCTCTGCTGACCGCCGAGCAGGAGGTGAACCTGGCCAAGGCGGTCGAGGCCGGCCTGTACGCGCAGCACTGCCAGCCCGGCGAGGGCCTGCGCACGGCGGAGGAGCTCAACACGCTGGCCGAGGAGGGCGAGCGGGCCAAACGGCGCCTGATCGAAGCCAATCTGCGACTCGTCGTGTCCATCGCCAAACGGTATATGGGGCGGGGCCTGCTTTTCCTCGACCTCATTCAGGAGGGCAACCTCGGCCTGATCCGCGGCGTGGAGAAGTTCGATTACCGCAAGGGATTCAAATTCTCCACCTACGCGACATGGTGGATTCGGCAGGCCATCACACGGGCGATCGCGGACCAGGCGCGTACGATTCGTATTCCCGTGCACATGGTCGAGACGATCAACAGGATCGTCCGTGTTCAGCACCAACTGCACCAGCAGCTCGGCCGCGAACCCAGCATCGCGGAGATATCCTCGGCCGCCGGATTCGGTGGGGAACGCGTCCTGGAAATCCAGCGGATCGCACGGGAACCCGTTTCGCTCCAGTTGCCTATCGGCGAGGAGGAGTCCGACTTCGGTGACTTCATCGAGGACTCCGACGCGGCCGTCCCGGTCGAGGCGGCGTCATTCACCGTCCTTCAGGAACAGTTGGGCCGCATCCTCGCCGCACTGTCCGACCGGGAGAGGCGCATCATCCGACTGCGCTTCGGGATGGCCGACGGCCACCCCCACACCCTGGAGGAGGTGGGGCGCGAGTTCGGGGTGACCCGCGAGCGCATTCGCCAGATCGAGGCCAAGACACTGGCCAAACTCCGCCACCCCTCGCGAGCCGGGGCCCTGCGCGACTTCCTCACCGGCGGCTGAGCGGTCCGGCCCGAACGGTCACGCGTCCGCACCGCCCATGCCGGTCGCGCCACGCCGGAAACCGGACGGACCCGCCCACGAACAACGTGTGAGCGCCCCCACGGGTTCCGGAGCGGCCTGATGTGGCCGACCTGCCGGTAGTCCCCGGTTTTTCGGCACCTGACCCCTAGGGTCGAAGGGTGAACGCCTCCCCATCCGCACCGAGAACTGGGTCTTTCCTCCGACGGCGTCCACTGCTCGTTCTGGGCGCGGTCGCGGCCGTCATGGTACTGATCACGGGGGTCTTCGTGGTAGTGAACGCAAGGAACCCAGAGCGCATCGGGTACTTCGCCGACTGGAACGTGGCCAACCGCGACTTCACCGTCAAGGAACTGGACGACAACGGTGCCGCCGAGCACCTGACCCGCCTGATGTGGGCGTTCGGCGACGTCAGTCCGGAAGGGCTGTGCCATATCCCGGGAACCCACGACCAGCCCTGGGAGCTCTACCAGCGCCGCTACGACGCGGACGAGAGCGTCGACGGGCAGGCCGACGACTACGAGCAGGAACTCGCGGGCAGCCTCCACCAGTTGCGCCTGCTCCAGGAGAAGTACCCCGACCTGCGGGCCAGCCTGTCCCTGGGCGGCTGGAACTGGTCCACGCACTTTTCCACCGCGGCCCGCACCGAGGAGTCGAGGGAGGCGTTCGTGGCCTCCTGCCTGGACCTGTGGCTGCGCGGTGACCTGCCGGTGTTCGACGACGAACCGCAGGGCGGCGACGGCGCGGCCGCCGGGATCTTCGACGGCATCGACCTGGACTGGGAGTGGCCCGGGGGAGGGGGGCACCCGGACAACGTGGAGCACCCCGACGACGCGGCCAACTTCACCCTCCTGGTGGCCGAGTTCCGCCGTCAGCTCGACGAGCTGTCCCGGGAGACCGACGAGGACTACGTCCTGTCCGTGTCACTGCCCGGAGGGACGACGGCCAGCGGGGCCTACGACGACGAGATCTTCGAACACGTGGACTTCGCCACCGTGCAGGGCTACGACTTCGCCGGGCCGTGGAACGAGGAGACCGCTCACCACTCGAACCTGTACGCTCCCGGGTTCAACCCCGACGCCAACAGCGTCGACCAGGCGGTTCAGCGCTACCTGGACACGGGCGCGCCGTCGGAGAAGCTGATGGTGGGCGTCCCCGCGTTCGGGCGGGGCTGGCAGGGGGTGGACCCCGCCGACTCCGGCCGCGGACAAGCCGCGGACGGGCCCGCCGACGACGCCTACGACGGTCCGACCATGGCCTTCTCCGACCTACAGGAGCGCGAGGGCCGCCGCTTCCTGGACGAGGATGCGGGCGCCTACTGGCTCTACGACGGTGACGAGTGGTGGACCTACGACAACCCCGAGGTCATCCGCCTCAAGGGCGAGTACGTGCGTGAGCGGGACCTGGGCGGGCTCATGGTGTGGAGCCTGGACATGGACCCCGACGGCGAGCTGGTCCGGGCCATGGACGAGTCCCTCGAGGGCTGAGCCCGCACGGCCGGGTGGGCCGCGCGGCACGCTTGCGGCGCCACGGCCCACCCGCCACGCTGTGCATCATGGCCGACCCGCACAGCATCACAGACCGAACCGACGTAGCCGCCCTGCGCCGCGACCTGGAGAGCCGTATCCGGGGCACGGTCGCCTTCGACGCGGGGACACGCGCCCTCTATACCTCCGACGCCTCCAACTACCGACGTGTGCCGCTCGCCGTGGTCATCCCCGAGACCGTCGATGACTGTGTGGCGGCGGTCCGTGCCTGTGCCGGACACGGCGTACCGGTCGTTCCCCGGGGCGGGGGCACCTCGATCGCGGGCAACTCCATCGGCACGGGCGTGGTCATCGACACCTCCCGCCACCTGCGCGCCATCGAGCGCATCGACCCCGAGGCCCGCACCGCCACCGTGCAGCCCGGCGTCATCCTGGACGAGCTGCGCAAGGCCACGGCCGAGCACGGGCTCACCTTCGCCCCCGACCCCTCCACCCACAGCCGCTGCACCGTCGGCGGCATGGTCGGCAACAACGCTTGCGGCTCCCACTCGGTGGCCTGGGGCACCACCGCGGACAACGTCGTCTCCCTCGACCTGCTGCTCAGCGACGGCACCAGGCTCACCGTGGGTTCCTGCGACAGCGACGAGGAGCTGCGGGCCATGGCACGCCGTCCCGGCCGCGAGGGCGAGATCCACGCGGCCCTGGCCCGCCTCGTGGACACCTACCGCGCCGAGCTGCGTACGGCCATGCCGGACTTTCGCCGCCGGGTGTCCGGCTACGCCCTGGACCGGCTGCTGCCGGAGAAGGGCCGCAACGTCGCAGCGGCCCTGGTGGGCACCGAGGGCACCTGCGCGTTCGTACTCGGCGCCACCGTGCGCCTGGTCCGGACGCCGCCCGCCCGCGCGCTGGCCGTCCTCGGCTATCCGGACGCCCCCGCGGCCGCCGACGCCGTTCCCGACCTGCTCGGCCACCGGCCGCTCACGGTCGAGGGCATCAACCAGCGCATGGTCGCCTCCCTGGACCGCGCCGGCTCCGGCTCCCGCGTGCCGCTGCCCGAGGGCGGTGCCTGGCTCCTGGTGGAGATCGAGGGGCAGGATCCGGACCGGGCCGCCGATGCGGCCGAGACCATGCTCGCCGGGCTTCCCGACGCCTCACGTCCACAGGACGCCCTCGTCGTCGCCGACCCCGTCCACCAGAAGGCGCTCTGGCGTATCCGTGAGGAGGGCGCCGGGCTCACCCAGCGCACGCCCGCGGGCGCCGAGGCCTGGTCCGGCTGGGAGGACGCCGCCGTGCCGCCCGAGAACCTGGGCGGCTACCTGCGTGACTTCGACCGGCTCATGGAGCGCCACGGCCGTTTCGGCGTGGTCTACGGCCACTTCGGCGACGGATGCCTGCACGTGCGCATCGACTTCGAGCTCACGCACGAACGGGGCCGCCGCGAGTACCGGGAGTTCATGGAGGAGGCCGCGGGGATCGTCGTCAGGCACGGCGGTTCCCTCTCGGGTGAGCACGGTGACGGCCAGGCTCGCTCCGAACTCCTCACCCGCATGTATCCCGAACGCCTCATCCGGGCCTTCGGCGAGTTCAAGCGGATCTGGGACCCCGGCAACCTCATGAACCCCGGCATCATCGTCGATCCGCTCCCGCTCGACGCCGACATACGGGTGGACACCGAAACACGCCCGCCCGTGGGCCCTCAGCGGACGCCTTCGACGCAGTCTCCTCCTCTGCTGCCGCTGTTGTCGGACGTCACCATGGCCTACGGCGAGGACGACGGCGACTTCGCCAAGACGCTGCGCCGCTGCACCGGTGTCGGCAAGTGCCGCCGCCAGGAGGGGCCGGGCGTCATGTGCCCCAGCTACCAGGTCACCCAGGAGGAGAAGCACTCCACCCGGGGACGCGCCCACCTGCTGTTCGAGATGGCCAAGGGCGAGGTCATCACCGACGGCTGGCGCTCGCAGGAGGTGCACGAGAGCCTGGACCTGTGCCTGTCCTGCAAGGGCTGCCTGAGCGACTGCCCGGCCGACGTGGACATGGCCAGCTACAAGGCCGAGTTCCTGCACCAGCACTACCGGGGCCGGGTGCGCCCGGCCGCCCACTACTCGATGGGCTGGCTGCCGGTCTGGGCGCGCCTGGCCTCGCTCGCCCCCGCCGAGGCCAACCGGGCCGCCAAGCTGCCGGGGGTCTCGCGCCTGGCCAAGAAGGTCGCCGGGGTGGCCGTGCAGCGCGACCTGCCCTCGTTCGCGCGCACCACCTTCACCCGGGCGTTCCGGCGCCGTGCCGCGCGCGGCGGGGCCCGTACCGACGGGCCGAGGGTGGTGCTGTGGCCGGACACCTTCGGCAACCACCTCAACCCGAACGTGCCCGCCTCCGCCGTGCGCGTGCTGGAGGACGCCGGGTTCACCGTCGTACTGCCCGAGGGGCAGGTGTGCTGCGGTCTGACGTGGGTCTCCACCGGACAGCTGGACGTGGCCCGAGCGGTGATGCGCCGCGCGGTGCGGGCCCTGACGCCGCTGGTGGAGGAGGGACTGCCCGTGGTGGGGCTGGAGCCCAGCTGCACCGCCGCGCTGCGCCATGACCTGGTGGAACTGCTCCCGGGACCGGAGAGCGAGAGGGTGGCCGCTTCCGTGCACACACTGGCGGGCTTCCTCGGCGAGTACGCCCCCGACTGGCAGCCGCCCCGGATCCCGGCCTCGGCGATGGCCCAGGTGCACTGCCACCAGCACGCGGTGATCGGGTTCGACGCCGACCGGGAGCTGATCGCCCGCGCGGGCATCGACGGCGAGGTGCTCGACTCGGGCTGCTGCGGGCTGGCGGGCGACTTCGGGTTCACCGAGGGCCACTACGAGGTGTCCGAGGCCATCGGTGAGCGCGATCTGCTGCCCCGGGTGCGCGAGGCCTCCCCGGACACCCTGGTGCTCGCCGACGGCTACAGCTGCCGCACCCAGATCGGCCAGGGCACGGGGCGCCGCGCCCTGCACCTGGCCGAGGTCCTCGCGCGGGGGCTGCGGGACTGAGAGGAGGCGGGCCGGGAGGAGCTCAGACGCCCATCTGGTCGTGGAGGGTGTCCAGGGCCCGTGAGACGGCGTCGGGCAGGCGCTGGTCCTCCTGGTCCACGCCCTCGCCCAGGTGGACACGCCAGGCCACGTCGGTGCCGCCTGGCGGACGACGCGCCACCAGCCGGAACCCGGTGGTGGAGTCGGCGCCGGGGAAGGGCACGAACCGGTTGACCAGGATCGTCGCGGTGACGCGCTCGGAGACGGTCTCGGCCAGGCGGCGGTAGTCCACGCCGTCGGCGTCCGGATCCGAACGCAGGCGTACGGTGTGCTCGCCCGCCCCCTCCTCCAGGAACGTGAGGGTCTCGGGGGTCCAGCGGGCCTGGTCGATGTCCTGCCAGGGCACGGTGCGGCCGTCGGGCAGGTGCAGGGCGCGTGTGGTGGCGACCAGGACCGGTGTATCCGCCCCGGCCGGGGCGGCGACGGGCGCGTGTGCCAGTACGCGCTCGCCCCGCTCCAGCCGGGCGCGCACCGCGGCGGGCACGCCCCTGGCGAACAGGGCCACTAGCGCTCTCCGCTGCCGGGCGTGCCCTTGTCGCCCGGTGGCTGGGTGCCGTTGGAGCTACGGCTCTCCCACTCGACGAGCTCGGCCTCCTCGTCGGTGGGCCGGGCCATGAAGTCGCGCAGCGACGTGACCGGCATCGTGTCCATGGCCTTGTCGTAGACGGTGCGGCCCGCGTTGCTGACCTGGGCGCCGACGAGTCCGGCGACCTCCTGGACGACGGGGCTGTCGGCCACCTTGCGGGCGGTACGGGCGAGCTGCTCGTAGCGTGCCCTGCCCGCCTTCGCCCCCAGGACGTAACCGATGGCGAGTCCGGCGGCGAACGTGATCCGGTAGCGCATGGGGTACCTCTTCACCCTTGGAGACGATCGGCGTGATCCTGCCCCGACGTTACCCCGAAGGAGACCGGCCACACACTCCGACACCGGTCACGAGCACTCCGCGGGAACGCTAAGCTAGGTTGTGTCGCCGCGGCCCGCAAGGGCGCGGGCTGCGCCATCCCGCGTAGCTCAATCGGCAGAGCAGCCGGCTGTTAACCGGCAGGTTACTGGTTCGAGTCCAGTCGCGGGAGCAGCAGGGACAGGGTCCCTCCCCAGCAGGGGAGGGGCCCTGTCCGCGTTTCGGGGTCGGGGACGGATGGCGGGCCTCCGCGCCGGTACCCGGTCCGCCGTGCTTCTGCCGTTCTTCCGGCCATCCTGGTCCGAAACATTCCGGAACTTCGCCCTGCGGAAGGAGACCTACGCCCAGGTGCGTGCGGCCGGTGTCGGTTCGCAGGCGGCGCAGCACGTCATCAAGAAGGTCGCTGACGCCTACACCGCGTTCAACACCAATCTCAAGGCCGGGAACTACGGCGCGAAGGGCTCCACGCGACGGCGCAAGGTCGGGTCCACGCCGATCACCTTCCGACCGGACGCCGCGCAGCCCTACGCCCAGCGGAACCTTTCCTCCGCGCTCGACGCCTGGACCGTGGCGCTGTGGACCCTGACCGGCCGTCTCAAGGACCTACCGTTCGTCTGCTCGCCCTAGGCGCTGCGGCGGGCGAACACATCCATCACCACTGCCAGGTACAACCACCCCTCGTCCGTGGGCACGTAGGTGAGCTCA
>NZ_JBWDTQ010000008.1:0-70073 GCF_056312425.1 Nocardiopsis sp. TRM 82005 | reverse complement strand
TCGGTGCCCCGGTCAAGCGGTCACTGATCGCCTACGACCACTGACCAGGGCACACACTTTCCCATCAACGATCTAGGCGGCTTCTGAACCCTGAGACCGCCAACCCCACGGCATCGATGACGCGCGTTCTCCACGGTTCCCCGGCCCCGGTGCGGCGTGCGTCCGCCCGGCCGTGCTCTCGTGCGCTCACCTGTTCGACGGCGAACCGCAGCACTTCTTGTACTTGCGGCCCGACGCGCACCAGCAGGCTTCGTTGCGGTCGGGCGGCCACGACCGGAGCCTCGGGTCGTCCTCGGCGGGCTCCAGGTCCGCCCAGTCCATGGTTGTTTCGCCGTCCGCCGGGTCCAGGCCGCGCCGCTCTGCGAACTCCACGACCTCCTCCACGCCGTGCAGCACCACGCTCCACCGCGTCCCGGGGTGCTCACGGGCCCGCTCCCGCAGGGCCCGTTCGGCGGCGCGGTAGTAGGCGTCGGCGCCGTGCTCGGCGGCCTCCCCCGTGAGCAGTCCCCGGGCTCGGGCCTCGTCGAAGGCCTCACGGGAGTAGAGCGCCTCCACGTCCCGTTCGTCCTCCCGCTGCCAGTCCTCATCCTCTTCGTCAGGGAATCCCGCGGTCCCCATCACCTGCCGTTCGGCCACGGACATGGCCACGTCGTCGTGCGCGTCGAGTGTCAGTCCCAGCTTCATCCGTGCCAGCAGACGGCTGACGATCGGCATCAGGAAGAGGTCTTCCTCGTCCGCGAGCTCCTCCGCTGGTACGGCGAGCAGCCGCCGGGCGGCGACGTTGTAGCAGCGCAGCGCCTCGTCCCACCGCTCCAGCTCCTGGAGGTCCTCGCCGAGCAGCTGTGCGGGCCCCTCCCCCAGGTGGCCGGGGCGGAGCAGATCGGCGGTGATCCGCTCCGCCTCGTCCGCGTCCCGCGCGTCCTGGCCCCTGCGCAGGAGCTTGGCCAGCTCGATGGAGGCGTACTGGCGGTCCTCCGGAGCGGGGGCCTGGTCGCGCACGGTCTCCAGCAGGCGGCGGGCCCGGTCGCCTCGCCCCGCACGGTTCAGGTCCGCGACGAACTCCATGAGGAGGTCGCCCGCGTGGCCGGGATCGGCGGTCATGTCCTTCAGGATGCGGTCGGGCAGGTCCAGTTCTCGGAGCGCGGCCATCAGGGACGCGCCATCACTGGCTGGGGCGGGGGCGGTGGCAGGGCCGTGGTCGGTCATGGTCGTCAGCCTAGGGTCCGCCCCCACGCCGAGCGGCACGTTTCCGGAAAACCGGCGGCCCCGGCGGCGTGGTTCCGGGGCGGACCGCCGGAAATCCGGGTTCAGGGCGTCTGATAAGTCTCCTGGCCGTCCTCGGTGTCGGCGAACCAGTCCTTTGCGTTCCGTGTCTCCGCCAGCACCAGCGCGACCAGCATGAGGGCGAATCCCAGGTAACCGCTGCCCTGCACGACGTTGACCAGCGTTCCGACGACGGCCAGTACCAGGGCGACGCGGAGCAGGATCTGCACCCTGCGGCCGCCCGCTCCCATACGCAGGGCGACGACGAGCTCAAGCACCAGGACGCCCACGCCGAGCAACATCTCCAGGGCGAAGAGCCCCATGGTGGTCCCTGTCTCCGCCATCGCCCGCGCGAGGGGCAGACCGGACACGGACATGAGCACGAGGAAGGACAGCAGGCCGACGGTGGCTATCGCCACGTGGACGAACAGGATCACCCGGACAGCCGTGAGCTGGCCCGGCATGGGGGGTTTCATGGAGACTCCTGACTCTCAGGTGCTCTGTGTGCACGGAGCCTCCCGGCACGCTCCGAACCGGGACAGGCTCCCACAGCCCCGGGACTCCGTGTCACCCCACCCCGCGGGAACAGGACCCGGGCCCTGGCCGAACGTCGGTGTCGGGCGGCCTCATGCCCGCATGGGCACTCCCCGTTCGCCCTGAACGCCGTCCTGGTCTCGCCGCCCCACATGGCCCCGTCCCGGCCGCAGGCACAACGGCGACGACCGCATCCGCTCCGAAAAGCACTCCGGACGGGGTTGGGGCCTTGCAGCCTCCTCCGAGATGTGGCTGCGAATCAGTGCGGGCCGTCCTCCCAAGGCCACCGGGGGCGGCACCTCGCTCTTCGCCGAGAAGCGGTGCAAGGACTGCCCGAGCGGCTGGCCCCGGCACCTTCGGGTGTCCGGATCAGCGGCCTCCGCGCCGGTGCGGGGTGCTCGAAGGACTCCGTCGGACGCGGTTCCGCGCGGTGGGCCGGAGGCCTCAGTCGGATGTCTCGTCCAGCTCCTGCCAGTACACCAACGACACCTCCGGCTCCAGGCTGAGCCTGCGCACCACCTGCTCCAGTGCCTCGTCCTGGTGCCCGGCGACGACGATGTCGGCGCGCACGGACACCGAGTCGCGGTCCTCGGGGAGGGGACGGCTGTCCACGGAGCGCAGTGTGAACTCGGTGTCGGACAGGGCGTGCAACAGCAGGGCCCGCACATGGGTGTCCTGGGAGTCCGTGCACACGACGCGGATCCGGTAGGTGGTCTCGATCTCTCGGGAGACGGAGTTGCGCTTCTGCAACCGCCTGGCGACCGGACGCAGCAGGACGTTGGCGCCCACCACCGTCACCGCGCCCATCGCCGCGCCCAGGTAGAGGCCGCTCCCCGCCAGCACGCCGACGGCCGCGGCGCACCAGATCGTGGCGGCCGTGTTGATACCGCGGATGTTGATGCCGTCGCGCAGGATGACGCCCGCGCCGAGGAAGCCGATGCCCGACACCACCTGGGCGGCGACACGGGTGGGGCTGACCTCGTCGACGGTGTTCGCGGCCAACAGCACGAACAGCGCCGAGCCCACGGACACCAGCGCGTTGGTCCGCAGACCCGCCATGCGCGCCCGCCACTGGCGTTCGACGCCGACCAGCGCGCCCAGGGCGAACGCACAGCCGAGCCGGAGTGCGAACTCCCACCATTCCAACATCCGCGCCACTCCCCACAGGTCTGCCGACCGGTCCGTGTCGGAAAGGGCCGCGCCGGTCCGCGCCGGGTCGGCGGCGTCGACGCGTGCCCGAGGGCGCCGCGTCGGCCCCACCGGTACTGGCACGGCTACCCTCGGCTCCCCCACATACACCCGGCTCCATGTGAAGATGCCCAACCACGGGGGCATTTCAGACAGGGATCGCGTGTTGAGCCCATCAGAACACAGGTGTGTATAGTCGTGACCGGTCAGCTGTCGTCGCGGATGGGATGGGTCCATGGGCACCGGTGACGTGGAGGTCAGCTCGGCCGACATCGCCAGGATCGCGGGGGTCAAGCCCACCGCGGTGAGCAACTGGCGCCGTCGGCACGACGACTTCCCCCGGCCGGTCGGAGGCACGGACCGCAGCCCCCGGTTCGACCTGGGCCAGGTGGAGGAGTGGCTGTCCACCCACCGCCAGGTCACGAGCATCGACCCCGACCAGCGGCTGTGGCAGGCCCTGGACTCCCTGCGCGCCTCGGTGCCCGCCGACGCGGTCCTGGTCTGGGTGGGGGTGCTCCTGCTCCGTCTGCACCGCGAACCCGAGGACCTGGACACCGACGACCCGGCGTCGCTGCTGCGCGAGGCGCGGCGGTCCTTCGAGGACGCCCTGGACCGGGCGGGCCTGTCCGCTCTGGCCGGGCAGCGCCCCGAGTCCGTCCCCGAGGCGCAGGCCGCGGTCCTGGCCGACGCGGCCGTGCGTGCCGCGCGTCAGAGCGGGCCCCGGTCCGCGTTCGGACACCTTCTGGGCCGCCTGGACCAGCGTGCCCCTTCCGGTTCGCACACGGTCCCGCCCGAACTGGCCGACCTCATGGTGCGCCTGGCCGGGCCCGGGGACACCGTGGCCGACCCCGCCTGTGGGCGGGGCGAGCTCCTGCTCGCAGCCGCGCGGGACGGGCGGCGCGCCCTGCTGGGCCAGGACAGGGACTCGGCGTCGGTGTGGCTGGGCGCGTTGCGGCTGGCCTTCGCCGACGCCCTGTCGCCGGAGGCGGACCTGCGTGTGGCGGACGCTCTGCGCTCCCCCGCGTTCGGTGCGGGCGGTGCCGACACGGTCCTGTGCGCCCCGCCGTTCGGTGAGCGCAACTGGGGGGCCGAGGAGCTCGCGGACGATTCCCGGTGGGCGCACGGTGTGCCCCCGCGCCTGGAGTCGGACCTGGCCTGGGTCCAGCACTGTCTGTCGCGGGTACACCCCGGCGGTTCGGCGGTGGTGCTGATGCCGCCGGGGGCCGCGCAGCGCCCGTCGGGGCGCCGTATCCGCCGCTCCCTGCTGCGTGCGGGCGTGTTCCGCGCGGTGGTCTCGCTGCCGCCCGGGTTCGCGGCCCACTACGCCGTGCCCCTGCAACTGTGGGTGCTGCGCCGCCCCGAGCGGAACGAGGCGCCCGCCCCCGTCCTGCTCGTGGACACCGCCCCGCACGAGCCCGGCCAGGTTCCCGCCGCGGGCCATGTCACCGACCTGGTCGACCGGGTCTGGGAGGGCTACCGGGCCGCCCCGGACGGGTTCGCCGAGCAGCCGGGGACGGCGCGGACGCTGGAGGTGGTCGACCTGTTGGACGAGGACGTCGACCTGACCCCCCGCCGCCACCTTCCCCTCCCGCCTACCTCGACCGGGGATCTGGAGCTGTTCGCCGAGCGCCGCAGGAGGTTGGAGGGCGCGCTGCGCACACTGCGCACGCTTCTGCCCGAGGCCCCGCGGATCGAACCCGGCGGTGACGCGGCCGGGATCGTCACCCTCGGAGAGCTGTCCAAGTCCGGGTCGGTGACGATCCGGCGGCCCGTTCCGCGCCGATCGGCGGAGGAGGCGGGACCACGGGTCAGTGCCAGGGTGGTCACCGGTGAGGACGTGGTGCGGGGGATGGCTCCTTCGCGCACGGACGAGGTCGACGCCGACCCGATGCGCAACCCCCCGATCCAGGAGGGCGACGTCCTCGTCCCGACCATCGCGCGCAGGCCCGCCGCCCGGGTGGCGACCGCAGGCGACGCGGGGGCCTACCCGGGCAGCGGCCTGTACGTGGTGCGCACGAACCCGGGCGCGGTCGACCCCTGGTTCCTGGCGGGTTTCGTCACCAGTTCCGGGGAATCGCAGAACATCGCCCGGGTGAGCAGCAGCATGCGCGGGCACCTGAGGGTCGATCCGGCCCGGATGCGGCTTCCGGTGCTGGCCGTGGAGGAGCAGCGCCGCTACGGGGAGCTCTTCCGACAGGTGTCGAGGTTTCGCGAGGCGCTCGTGGAGTTCCAGGAGTGGGGCGGGGAGCTGGCCGACCAGGCCGTGGACCTGATCGCCGGGCAGTGGGAGACCACCGAGCACCCTCACTAGCGGAGACGTCGCCGGTGTGGCTGGCGGGGCCCTTCCCCCGTCGGCCCCGGCAGGAGGGCGCCGCGGGCCCGGAGGGCGGTCAGGAGCCGTCGGTGACGCGCTTGCCCTCCTCGTCCTTGGCGATGGTGAAGGAGTCCACCGTCTCGCCGTCCGCTGTGCGGGACCGGTACTCCAGGGTGTCGCCGTCCACCGAGACCGCCTGGAAGGTCTGGGTGTCGGTGCGCTGCACGCGGACCTCGGCGCCGTGGCCGGTCCAGCCGGTCTCATCGGCCTCGTACGTCTTGGGGCCGGTCACCGCGGTCACGTAGACCGGGCCGGTGTGCACGTCGGGGTCCTGCGTGCGGTGTTCGACCAGGTTGCCGCGGCCGTAGGAGTGGTCGTGGCCCTGGAGGACCAGGTCCACGTCGTGTTCCTCCAGCGGTGGCAGCCACGCTCGGCGCAGCGGCGCGTTGTCGCGCTCGGGATCGTTGGAGAACACCGGGTGGTGGAAGGTGACCACGGTCCACTCGTGGGGGTTGTCGGCCAGTACCCGTTCCAGCCACCGCCGCTGTGTGTCCAGCCACTGGTCGGCACTGTGCGGTGCGGCGTCGCGGTAGTTGGAGTCGAGCACCACGAACCGCACCCCCTGGTAGTCGGTGCGGTAGGCGGTCTCGGCAGGGCCGGTGCTCTGGTCGGGGCCGTTGCCCGCGCCGGGGAACTGGGGGACCCAGTGGTCGCCCAGCCCCTCGGAGCCGTAGTCGTGGTTGCCGGGGCTGACCAGGTGGTTCATGCCGCCCGTGGCCTCGGGGCCGAAGGCCTCGAACCACTCGCCCCACTGGGAGTCGTCGTCGGCCGAGTCGACCAGGTCGCCGGAGTGCACGGCCAGTTCGGCGCCGGGTTCGGCCTCCAGCCCGGCCCGGATGACGGGGGCGGCGTCGTCGGCGATGTCGTCCTGGACGTCGCCGAAGTACAGGAAGCTGAAGGGCTCGGCCCCCTCGGCGGCGGTGGTGAAGGTGTGCCAGTCACTGGCCGCGTCACCGCCGCTCCCGTCAGCTCCGTCACCTCCGCCGTCCCCGGCACCGTCGTCCTCGCCGCCGCTGCCCCCGCCGGTCCGGTAGCGGTAGGCGGTGTCCGGCTCCAGACCGGTGGCCGTGGCCGCGAAGGCGGAGCCGGCCTCCCCGCCGCCGGTGGACCTGCCCCGGACCCGTGTGGTCCGCCCGGACTGGTCCTCGGGGCCGATCTCCAGGAAGGCCTCCTCGGCCCCGGGCGCACGCCATGTCACGGTCTGGGAGGTGCTGGGATCGGCGGTGGGCGAGAGGATGACGCGGTCGACGGGCCCCTCGGCCGGTGACCGGGGAGCGCATGCGCACAGCCCCGCAGCGACGGCGACGGCGCCCAGGACCGCCGACACACGGCCGGGGGCGGAGCGGAGCGTGGTGACGCACACGGGGCCACCGGACCCTTCTTCTGGGGAGTCGACTTCTCGGGCACGGGGAGAGGCGCTGCTCGCCGGTCCGCCGCGGCGCCGCGCGCGCAAGCACGCCTGCGCCCACCCAGCCGGAACGGCCGGGCCCGCGCACCCACCGTCTGGCGGACGACCGCCGGGCCGGGGCGCGCGGGCCCGGACCGTCAGGCTTCCGGCTGCTCCAGCAGCGAGTTCAGCATGGGTCCGAACTCCTCGTCGGAGGTGTGCAGCGTGACCGCCCCGGCCTCGTGGTCGATGCTGGCCCCCACCGCACGCAGGTCGGGCGGCGTCCCCGGCTCGCGCTCGCGCGAGGCCGGGTGCCACCAGTAGAGCTGTGAGCTGATGGGCTTGTCGCCTTCGTCGGCGAAGCGCTCGGCGATCTGCTGCATGTTGTCCATGGCGGCGAGCGGGTTGCCCCGGCCCAGGGGGTGGGCGATGAGCGCCTCGGGCACGGGGAAGGCCACCAGCGCACCGTGCGGGAGCTCGTCCAGGTAGCGGTCCAGGACGTGCGCCTGCGCCGCCACGTAGGGGTGCTGGCCGCCGATGTGCACGACGTGCGCCCCGTTGAGGTCGTGCTCGCTCGTCTCGACGGTCTCGTCCACGGAGGCCGCCACCGCCTCGGCGAAGACCACGTCGTCGGGGCGCCCGGAGCGTTCGTGCGCCTGCCGGGACAGCGGCTGCAACGACTCGGGGGTGTCCACGACCACGGTCTGCCACAGGTCCGGGGCGATCTCACGGGTCACGAGGGAGTCCAGTACCCCCTCGGGGAAGGCGGAGACCGGGTAGAGGCGGACCCGGAGCTGTCCGGCGGGTTCGTCGGAGCCAGGACCGCTCTGGACGGCCTGCTTCAGCTGGTCCAGGGCCGCGCGGGCGAACCCGGCGGTGTTGTCCGCGACCTGCTCGGGGGTGGCCCCGCTCAGCGCCGAGCGCAGGCCGCTGATGTCGGTGCTGGCCTGGTTGCCGTCGGGCAGCGGCAGGACCAGGGTGTCGGCGTCCTGGAAGGACACCTGCGCCCCGGCATCGGCGAAGGCGGTGACCAGGGCGTTGGCCACGGTGTCGTCGGGGTCCACGGGGTGGGGCTCGGCGGGCTCCTCCCGCTCCTGGGAGGCGCGGGTCATGTAACCCGCGAAGTGGGCGGCAAGACTCGCCTGGTGCTCCGCCGGGGAGATGATCGCCTGGTCGAAGGTGTCCTTGAGGTCTCCCTCCAGCAGGGTCGTGCCGTCGGGAGCGGATACGCGCAGGCTGGTCGGCGGCAGGTACTCGGCCCCGAGCCCCTCACGCTCGCACGCCTCCACCAGGGCGCTGCCGAACTCCGCCTCCATCTGCTCGGGCCGTAGCCGCCGGGCCTGGTCGAGCCTGGCGGCGAACCAGTCCGGGATCTGGTCCTCGGCGCGGGGGAAGCGCTCCAGCTCCTGGGCGTAGACGAGCGGGCTCACCTCGAAGGGCAGCTCGGGCTCGGTGTCGTGGTTGTACTCGACGTTGAGCTGGTGGGAGTGGTGGACCGAGATGATCATGGAGAGCCAGGAGCCCTTGCCCTCCTGGTAGGAGGAGTGCTTGAGCGCGCTGACCGCTTCCGCGACGCCCTCGGGAACCTCCACCTGCCGAACCTGGCCGTCCGCGTCCTGGACGGCGAACATGTCGCTCCGGTGGGCGCCGATCGCCCTGGCGAGGTAGGTGAGCTGCTGCCAGCCCTCGGGGACGACCTCGACCAGTCTCCTGGCGAGGTCCTGGATGAGGTCTCCCTGCTCCAGCGGGCCGGGGGCTTGCGTGGTCATGGTGCACTCCGTGTCCGTGTGGGCGTGTGGCCTGTGCGGTGAGGCCGGTGAAGGTGATGCGGTCCGCGCCCTCCTTCCTATCGTGCCGCGACGACGGAGTGTGCCCGGACCCGTACCGGAGGCCGTGGGCCTGACCGCCGCCTCGGCCTCCGGGGTGCCGGACCGGCGCAGGACCGCGAAGCCGGCCCGGGCGGCCTCAGTCCGGGAGGGCGTCGAGGTAGACCCAGGCGCCCTCGTGGCGCACGAAGCGGCTGTGCTCGTCGAGCGCCCCTTCGCGGGTGCCTTCCCGGTGGGTCGCGCGGAAGGCGACCGTGCCCTCGTTGTGGAAGGGGGTGCCGCCGGTGGTGGACAGCACCTCCAGGCGCACCCACTCGGTGCCCGGGTCCAGCTCCAGGCTCCGCGGCCGGGTGCGGGGGTGCCAGGTCCGGAGCAGGTAGTCGCGGTCCCCGACGGCGAAGGCGCTGTAACGCGAGCGCATGAGCTGTTCGGCGGTGGAGGCAGGGGCCTGCCCGCGGTGCAGGCGACCGCAGCAGTCCCGGTAGGCCGCGGACCCGCCGCAGGGGCAGGGCGCGGCGGCGTCGGCCGCGGGCGGGGACTGGCGGTGGCGTGGTTTGCGCTGCGACATCCTCCCATTGTGGCCCGCCGCGCCCGTGTGCGGTGCCGGGCACACGAGGACCGGGGCGCCCGGCACGGCGACGACGCCCGCGGACCTGACCGGTGCCGGTCCGCCGGCCGCCTCAGGCCGGTGGTCCCATCGTGTTGACCACCAAACCGATGTGCGTGTAGTAGTTCAGCGCCCCGAACAGCAGGAACACGGTCCCGGCCAGTCCCCACACGACGCCGATCACGGTCCACAACCGCGAGCGCAGGGACCTGAGGCCGAACGGGAACAGCACCGCGCCCACCCCCACGAGGGCGTAGAGGCCGGAGATGAAGGCCGCCTCCAGCCACGGGTAGGCGCTGAAGGCCCCGGAGACGGGTTCCTGCGGTGGTGCCGCGAACAGCTGGAAGGCCCAGCCCGCCGCGGCGATGCCGAACGAGGCCAACCCCATGCCGAACACCAGCACCGAGACGGGGCCGGCCACCCGCACGACGTGCGCTGCCGGGTCCTCGTGACCGGTCAGGACGTCACCGCGTTTCCACAGGTACAGGGCCGCGGCCAACAGCAGCACACCGAACACCAGGCTCGGCTCACCGAAGATGATGTTGTCGAACGGGAAACCGCCGGCCGCGAGCGGCCAGGTCAGACTCATGTGCAGACCCGTGACCGTCAGCAGCAGGCCCAGCACCCCGAAGGCCAGGGCCCATCCGTCCGGCACGATCCGCCGGCCGCGGATCAGTGCGCGGCCCAGCGCCACCACCAGGATCAGCCCGGCCCCGGCGGCGACCGCCATCACCGTGTTGTACGTGGGCATCGTCGCCCAGTCGATCTGGAGGCCGCCTTCGACCCCGGTCAGAAAATCCCCCATATGTGCCGTAATCCCTCGTTTCAGCATCGGAGCGCCGTACCGCGAGCGCTGGGTGGTTCTGCAAAATTCGCACGGCGGCTCAAGCGGTGTCACACACGAATCGCCGGTGTCGGGCAACCGACCTGTACGGCCCCGCCTTCGCACGGATCCGCCAGAGCACCTGCCGATCAGCGTGAGGGCCCGTCCCACAGCGCTTTCGGGCTTGCCCCGCACACTCGGCAACCGGGACAATGCACGGCATCACACCTCTGGTGGCTGAGAGGCTTCCCCGTGACGGACACTCCCCGTGGACGGCGCCGCCGTGGTCCGCTCGGCGCGCGTGCCCGTCCACCCGCGCGCGGCCGAGGAGCTGGAGCGGTTCTTCGGCGGGCTGGAGCCGTTGGAGCCCGGCGTGGCCTCCGTGCCGTTCCGGCGTCCCGGTTCCGCGAGCTCGGGCGGGCCCGGGGAGACCGCCCAGTACGGCGGAGTCACCCCTAAGCCCTGAGAGCAGAGCCGCCCCCGAACGGATCGGACACACGCGATGACCCACCCCCATGACCCCGCGGCCCCGGCAGGCGTCGACACCTCCGTGGCGCACTCCGCGCGGGTGTGGAACTACTGGCTGGGCGGAAAGGACCACTATCCCGTCGACCGCGAGCTCGGCGAGCAGATCCTGCGCACCTACCCGAACATCGCCGCCGACGCCCGTGCGGGCAGGGGCTTCCTGGTCCGCGGTATCACGCACCTGGCACGGGAGGAGGGTATCCGGCAGTTCCTGGACATCGGCACGGGCCTGCCGACCTACGACAACACCCACGAGGTGGCGCAGGCCGCGGCCCCCGAGTCCCGGGTGGTCTACGTCGACAACGACCCGATGGTCCTGGCCCACGCCCGGGCCCTGCTGGTGAGTAGTGAGCGGGGCGCCACCCAGTTCGTGGACACCGACCTGCGCGACACCGGCAGGGTCCTGCAAGCGGCGGGCGAGCTGCTGGACTTCGACCGCCCCGTGGCGCTCAGTGTCGTGGGCACGCTCGGGCACATCCCCGACCTGGCCGAGGCCCTCGACATCATGAGCCGCTACAGGGACGCCCTCGCCCCGGGGAGTTTCGTGATGGTGGGCGACCACGTGATGCCCGAGGACCCCGGTGCGGCCACGGCGCTGGACCAGTGGAACGAGGGAGCGGCCCTGTCCTACCGTTCACACACGCCCGCGGAATTCACTTCCTACTTCGACGGTCTGGAGCTGCTCGACCCCGGAGTCGTTCCGGTGACGCTCTGGCGCACGGAGCGGCCCGAGATCGGTTCCCTTCCCGACATCGCCATGCGGGGAGCGGTCGCCCGCAAGCCCTGATCCCCGGGGGTTCTCCGGGGCGACCGGAGGGTGTCCCCGTCTCCCGGGTCCCGCTACGCGACAGGTGAGGGGCGCCCCGGCGCGGGGCCGGCGACGCCAAGGGCGCGGACCGCTGGTCGGACCCACTCGTTTCGACCAGCGGTCCGCTCGTAGGCGGTCCCCGTCCGGGCCGCCCGTCTATCCGACCTCGACGGTGTAGGTCTCGCCCATACCGAGAGGGCCGCTGAACTCCACGCTGGCGGGGGTGAAGTCGCCCTCGGCGGTGATGACGCCCTCGGCCCGCTGCCCGGGGCTCAGGGTCATCGTGTCGATCTGGTCCTCGGCCTCTCCCAGGCCACCAGAGGTGTCCTTTTTGGTGCCGTCATCGGCGACGATCGCGAAGTAGAGCGGGTTGACGTCAACGTTCTCGTCACTGTTGTTCTCGACGGTGATGTACACACTGGTGAAGTCCCCACCGTCATGGAGGATGCTCGGTGTGAACTCGGTGGCCTCGGCCGTCATGGCGACCGCCTGCTCCTCCGGGGCCTCCTCCTCCGCGGGAGCGTCCTCGTCCGCATCCTGGGCCGCCTCCTCCTCGGTGGCGGTGGGCTCCTGGGCGCCGCCGCCGGAGTCGTCGCCGGACAGCGCGGCCATGCACCCGCCGATCAGAAGCAGGATGAGGAGGACACCGAGGCACCCACCGCACCCGAGGCCGAACTTCTTTCCCGTGGACATGCCCTGCTTGGGTGGCACGGGCGGCATGGACTGGCCGTAGGGCGGCTGCTGGGGCTGGGTCATGGTGTACTCCGGTCTGTGTGTACGGGGGAGCCGCGCGCCGGGAGGGGCGGCGAACGACGGAGAGAACGGGACGACATGTGCACGCCCTTCTCCGGCAGGGGAAACCATGCTCCGCCTGCTTCACACGCAACATACACCATATTTTGTGAATAAGGCCAACCATATCCAGTTATCCTCAATAAACCCTCCGTGTTCTCGGTGCACACCGACGTGCTGCCACGGTGCCTCGCGGCAGCACGCGGCAGCACGTGTCCGGGGTCAGGCGCGGTCGGAACCGTCGGAGGGAAGCGGCGGTCCGGTTCGCTGCTTCTGGGTCCGGCCTCCCTCTTCGGTGAGGGCGGAGTGCACACCCGCGGCCACGGACTCGATGGTCTCCACCCCGTACTCCATGCCCGGGCTGTCATCGGTGAGGACGACGACGTCGTAGTCCCCGACCGGGGTGTTCCGGAAGCCGCCCACGCTGTTCACCCGCCAGACGTCCGTGCCCTTGTGGGGCAGCCAGCCGTTCTTCAGGTACGCCTCGGCCCCCTCGGGCGCCCCGTCGGGCACCCCCCACCTCTGCTCCTCGACCACGTCACCCATGAGACCGCGTGCGTAGGAGCGCTCTTCGGAGCCGAGCACGTCGTTGTCCGTGCGCAGCAGGCCGAGCAGGGTGAGCTGGTCGCCTGCGGTGATCTTCATCAGCCCGACGTAGTTCTCGGGATGCAGCCTCGTGTCGTCCATCCCCGCCAGGTCGAGGAAGCTCTGGAGGCGCTCGGCGCCGAGCCGGTCGCGCAGTTCTCCGGCCGCGTCGTTGTCGGAGACGGTGATCATGTCGTTCGCCAGTCTCCGTTCCTCGTCGGTGAGCTCGCGCTCCTCGTCCATGGCGGTGCGCAGCAGTGCGCCGAGGACGACGACCTTGCCGACGCTGGCCGCGTCGAACTCGGCGTCGGGGTCGAGCCCGCAGACGAGGTCGCCGCCGTACGCGGACACCCCGACCGAGACACGCCCCTCACGCCCGTCCGCCTCCTGTGGGATCCGCTCGTTGAGGCGTTCCGCGGCCTCGGGGTGCGACTCCGAGACACAGACCGGATCCTGCGTCCCGGTCCCGGTGGCGGCTCCGGCGGCCGGCGGTGCGCCGACGGCGAGACCGGCGGCAAGGACCGCGACGAGGGTCCGCGCCCCGTGACGGTGCCCGGACGCGGTTCGGTGGATGCGCATGGTGGCGGCTCCCTCTCCTTGGCGGCTCGGTGACCGGCCGCCGAACGCACCGTGCCACTTCGCCCTCGTTCTATGGCCACCCAAAGCAACCACCCCGTCACCGGACGATCCAGGGTGTGGAGTTCTCGCGATTCGTCCACAAAGCGCCACGAGGGGACATGAGTGCGGACCGATCCTGGCAACAGGCTCACGGAGTTCCATAACGGCCGGTACCGGACGCGCTCCCGGCCGATCTGCGGGCCCGGGACGACCCCGGTCCCGCACATGCCGGTGTCGGAACAGGTGGGAGAACCCGTCCCGCTGTGTCCTCGGGACCCTGGTCAGGTGCCGACGTAGGCCGCGAGGTGCTCGCCGGTGAGGGTTGAGCGGTCGGCGACGAGGTCGGCGGGCGTGCCCTCGAAGACGACCCGGCCGCCGTCGTGGCCGGCACCGGGGCCGATGTCGATGATCCAGTCGGCGTGCGCCATGACCGCCTGGTGGTGCTCGATGACCACGACCGACTTGCCGGAGTCGACGAGCCGGTCGAGCAGGCCGAGCAGCTGCTCGACGTCGGCGAGGTGGAGGCCGGCGGTCGGCTCGTCGAGGACGTAGACGCCGCCCTTCTCAGCCATGCGGGTGGCCAGCTTGAGCCGCTGCCGCTCGCCGCCGGACAGCGTGGTGAGCGGCTGGCCGAGGGCGAGGTAGCCGAGTCCGACGCCGGCGAGCCGGTCGAGGATCCTGTGCGCGGCCGGCGTGCGCGCCTCGCCGGCGCCGAAGAACTCCCCCGCCTGGGACACCGGCATCGCGAGCACCTCGCTGATGTCGCGGCCGCCGAGGCGGTGGTCCAGGACCGAGGCCTCGAACCGCTTTCCCTCGCACTCCTCGCAGGTGACGGTGACGCCGGCCATCATCCCCAGGTCGGTGTAGACGACCCCGGCGCCCTTGCAGTTGGGGCAGGCGCCCTCGGAGTTGGCGCTGAACAGCGCCGGCTTCACACCGTTGGCCTTCGCGAACGCCTTGCGGATCGGGTCGAGCAGTCCGGTGTACGTCGCCGGGTTGCTCCGTCGTGAGCCGCGGATCGCGCCCTGGTCGATCGAGACCACGTCCGAGCCCGCGGGAACCGACCCGTGCATGAGCGAGCTCTTGCCGGAGCCGGCGACGCCGGTGACGACGGCGAGCACCCCGAGCGGGATGTCGACGTCGACGTCGCGCAGGTTGTGCGCCCTCGCGCCGCGGATCTCCAGAGCGCCGGTGGGCGCGCGCACCGTCTCCTTGAGGGCGGCCCGGTCGTCGAGATGGCGGCCGGTGACGGTGCCGCTGGCCCGCAGGCCCTCGGTGGTGCCCTCGAACACCACCTCGCCACCGGCGGTGCCGGCGCCGGGACCGAGGTCGACGACGTGGTCGGCGATCGCGATCGTCTCCGGCTCGTGCTCCACGACGAGGACGGTGTTGCCCTTGTCGCGCAGCCGCAGCAGCAGGTCGTTCATCCGCTGGACGTCGTGGGGGTGCAGGCCGATGGTGGGCTCGTCGAAGACGTAGGTGGCGTCGGTGAGCGAGGAGCCGAGGTGGCGGATCATCTTGGTGCGCTGTGCCTCGCCGCCCGAGAGCGTGCCCGACGGCCGGTCGAGCGAGAGGTAGCCCAGTCCGATCTCCACGAACGAGTCGAGGGTGTCCCCCAGCGCCCTCAGCAGCGGCGCCACCGTCCCCCGCGCGTGGCTGACGCCGCCGTACGCGCGGGAGGTACCCCCGGATTCGTCGAGGCCGCGGATCCACTCGGCGAGGTCGCTGATCTGCATCGCGCAGGCGTCAGCGATGTTGGTCCCCCCGATCCTCGACGACCGGGCCGCCTCGCTGAGCCGGGTGCCGTCGCACTCGGGGCAGGCGACGAAGGTGATCGCACGGTCCACGAACGCCCGGATGTGCGGCTGCATCGACTCCCGGTCCTTGGAGAGGAACGACTTCTGGATCTTGGGGATCAGCCCCTCGTAGGTGAGGTTGACGCCGTTGACCTTCACCTTGGTCGGCTCGCGGTGGAGGAAGTCGTGCAGTTCGGTCCCGGTGTAGTCGCGGATCGGCTTGTCCGGGTCGACGAAGCCCGACTCGGCGAAGATCCGTACCGTCCACCAGCCGTCCGCCTTGTAGCCGGGGATGGTGATCGCGCCCTCGGCGATCGACTTGGAGTCGTCGAAGAGCTGGGTGAGGTCGAAGTCGGAGATCGTGCCCCGGCCCTCACAGCGCGGACACATGCCGCCGGTGCGGGTGAAGGTCTGTTTCACGGTCTTGCTGGCACCGCGCTCGACCGTGATCGCCCCGCTCGCCCGGACCGTGGGGGTGTTGAAGGAGAACGCGTTGGGCGAGCCTATGTGCGGCCGCCCGAGCCGGCTGAAGAGGATGCGCAGCATCGCGTTGGCGTCGGTGGCGGTGCCGACCGTGGAACGGGGGTCGGTGCCCATCCGCTGCTGGTCGACGATGATCGCGGTCGTCAGTCCGTCGAGTACGTCGACCTCGGGCCGTGCCAGTGTCGGCATGAAGCCCTGCACGAAGGCGCTGTAGGTCTCGTTGATCAGCCGCTGCGACTCCGCGGCGATCGTGTCGAACACCAGGGAGCTCTTGCCCGAGCCGGAGACGCCGGTGAACACCGTCAGCCGGCGTTTCGGGACCTCAAGGCCGACGCCCTTGAGGTTGTTCTCGCGCGCGCCGTACACACGGATCAGGTCGTGGCTGTCGGCGACATGCGGCGCGGGCGACCGCGTGTCCGTGCTCATCGTGTCTCCATCCGTTGGGCGGGGCCGCCTTCGCGGTCTCCTCGGGCCTCGTGCGCGGGATCCTTCACGGGCCCGCCTGTTCAAGGTCATGGCCGCGGCCGCCAAGCGGCTCAGCGCAGTTCCTGGATACGGACCAGGTTGCCCGCGGGATCGCGGACGGCGCAGTCACGGACGCCGTAGGGCTGCTCGGCCGGCTCCTGGACGATCTCGGTGCCGCCGGCCTGCAACCGTTCGAAGGTGCCGTCGAGGTCGGCGGTGGCCAGGAGGACTCCGGCGTAGGTGCCCTTGGCCATCATCTCGACGATGGTGCGGCTCTCGTCTTCGGTGACGCCGGGGTCGGCGACCGGCGGTTCCAGGACGATGGACGTGCTCGGCTGGCCGGCGGGGCCGACCGTGATCCAGCGCATCCCGTCGTATCCGACGTCGCCCCGGACTTCGAAGCCGAGGGCGTCGCGGTAGAAGGCCAGGGAGGCGTCCGGGTCGTCGTGCGGAAGAAAGCTCGCGTGAATGGTGATGTCCATGGCAGTCACGCTAGACCCGGCTCGGGTGCCGGCGCTTCTCGATTCCTGACCGGTCTGGTCACCTGTCTCGCCACGCAGGACGGCATCCCCGCCGTCGCGCGCGCCGCCTGGCGCCGGTAGATGCTGGGCGGCATACCGACCAGCTCGGCGAAGCGGGTGCTGAAAGTGCCCAGCGACGAACAGCCGACCGTGAAGCAGACCTCGGTGACGCTGAGGTCGCCCCGGCGCAGCAGCGCCATCGCGCGCTCGATTCGCCGCGTCATCAGATAGGCGTACGGCGACTCGCCGTAGGCGCGCCGGAACTCGCGGCTGAGGTGCCCGGCCGACATGTGCACACCGCGGGCGAGCGCCTCGACGTCCAGCGGCTGCGCGTACTCCCGGTCGATCCGGTCGCGGACGCGGCGCAGCCGCGCGAGGTCGCGCAGGTACTGCGCTGCGGCGGGTCTGCTGATCACATGTCATATCGTGCCACGTCGCACCGAAGCCGCGACAGAAGACACAATGCGGTACCAGCGGGCGGGTCCGTCAGCTCCTGGGCGGGCAGCGCCCCGTCCCGGACCGGGAACCCCCGCGGGGGGCGAGCATCCGACGGCGATGGCCTTGCTCCCAGTGACACTGCCGCCAAGAGCAAGACCATCCGGTGGGGCTCCCGGTCACCGCGCTAGCCGAGGTTCTTCTGCCTCACGTCCCAGTCGGTGGAGCACAGACCGCAGTCGCTACCGACGAACTCCTGTCGGGCCCCCTGGTCGCCCTTGAGCTGCCACTTCAGCCAGGCGGCGCCCACACGGCCGTACTCGCCGCCGTTGACCTCGCCGAAGGTGCCGTAGTGGCCGACGTCCAGGTGGCCCATGAACGCGGGCAGGCCCTGCGGCAGCCGACTGTAGTCGTCCAGGGCGTTCTCGTAGGCGATGTCGTCGGGACCTCCGGTGAAGTAGGCGACGGGTGCGTGCAGTCCGTCCAGCAGGTCGTTGTCCCGGTCGCTCAGGAGACCGCTGTTCCACAGCACGGTGGTGTCGATACGGGGGTCGTCGGCGACCTCATAGGTCTCCAGGCCGCCACAGGACTGGCCCATGACCGCGATGTTGTCGGTGTCGATGTGGCCCCGGTACCGGCTGAACCAGCGGTCGTTCTCATCGACCGCCCAGTCGATGGCCTCGGTGAGCATCTCGGCGTCGGTGCTGCCGGAGCCGCCCGGGCGGCCGTTGGCGATGACCAGGAACCCGTGCGAGGCGATCTCGGTGAGGAAGTTCTCGAACCACGTCCCGTCGGCGCGGCAGGCGCCGTTGCCCCAGGCGACGACGGGAAGCTGCTCGTTCTCGGGCAGGTCGACGGGACGGTAGATGGTGTGGTCACGCAGGCGCAGGGTGGTGACGTACTCGGCGTCGTAGGGCCCCGATCCGCCCATGGTCTCCACGGTGTCGGCGGCCGCCGACGCTGGGACCAGGGTGGCGGCCACGAGCAGGCCGAGAAAAGCAGATGATGCGCGGCGCACCAGGTATCGTGCTCCCATTCCACACTCCTCACGAGGTGTACAGCGAATATCAACGGTCCTTTTTTCAGCGCGCTGACCATCGAATATTCGACACGGGGAGCCAGGTGTCAACAACACTCCGAAACAACCCGTGCTATCACCGATACCCCGGGACCCGCACGACCCGTGTTCGTCGGACCCGGCCGCAATCGGCCCCATCCACCATTCTCAACCGGGCATCGGCATTTCCACCCGCAGAGGGTTATCCACGCATCGGGGCGACGGAGTTCGGCATACGGCCTGCGAAAACGGGCACCATGGCCCCCGTTCTCCAGATTTCCCACCCCTGCTGGCCCCTCTTCTTCATGAGGTTCCGCACGGGAAATAGCGAGTGCATCGCGGAAGTTCGGTTGGTTACCGAAAAACAGACGCACCGGACGTGGCGACCACCTTTTCCTGGAAACCGCTACACAAGGTGACCGTGAAGGGTGTGGAACCGCCCTCGCGGCCCGCCCGCGCTCCCCTTCCGGCGGTGGGCCGGGCCGGGGTTCGAAGCGGCCCGGCGGCTCACAGGTCGATGACGGTCTTGATGTCGTCGCCGCCGGGCTCGAACGCCTCGTGCGCACGCTCCAGCGGCAGACGTCGGGTGATCATCCGCTCCAGCCAGGAGCGGTCGGCTCGGGCCAGCGCCTGGGCGGCCAGCTCGTAGTGACGCAGGTTGGCGTTGACCGATCCGAGGATCACGTCGTTCTCCAGGACGATCTCCCGGTTGACCGCACCGGCGTCGACGCTGATGGTCCGTCCGGCCGAGGAGATACCGGTGAGGCAGACGATCCCGTAGGAGGCGTTGTCGGCCATCGCATCCGCGATGAGCCTGGACGCTCCGGTGGCCTCGATGATCACGTCCGGCTCGCCCTCGGCGGCGACGTCGGCGATGCTCCCGGTGTGGTAGGTCGCCCCCAGCTCGGCCACCAGGTCGGGTTTGACCCCCGTCTCCACCCGGTCCAGAACGTGCACGTCGAGGCCGCGCTGGGCACCGAGCAGTGCGGCCAGCAGGCCGATCGGGCCGGCGCCGGTGACGAGCAGGCGGCGCGGGTCGAACCAGGCCCGGTTACCGATCCGCTCGATCTGCTCCCACGCCTTGGCGACGACCGTGGTGGGCTCCATCAGTACGCCGACGCGCTCCAGCGAGGGGGCGAGCCTGACCGCGTAGTCGGCCTCCACCGTCCACTGCTGCGCACCGTAGCCGTGGATGCCCTTGATGCCGCGTTCGGTGAACCTCCCGTTGCGGCACATGTCGAACTCGCCGCGACCGCACGCGCCGCACGGCTCGGGGTCGGGCCGTCGCACGACCCCGACCACCAGGTCGCCCGGCGCGAAGCCGCTGCCGTCCGGTGCCTCCCGGACCCGGCCCAGGGACTCGTGCCCCAGGACCAGGCTCTCCGCCCCGGGTGGCGCTTCACCGTACTCGCCCCGGGCGATCTCGCGGTCGGTACCGCAGACGCCCAGCGCGACACCGTCCACGAGCAGCTCCCCCGCGCCCGGCACGGGCGCCTCGATCTCGCTCACCCGCACCGAGTCGGCCTTCGACGGCACCACTGTCAGAGCACGCATGATCATCCATCCCCTCGCCTGGGCCGCTCGTCCGCTGCCGGGTCGCCGTCGGCGCCGTCCCACCGCGTGGACGGCCCGGTCCATCGGCCGGCCGACAGTCCGGGGACGCGTTCTCGCTACCCGGCGATTCTGCCAAGCGGCTACCCGGCCGCCGCACGTGACACACGAGGAGGGGGAAACCGGGCCGCGGACACCCGGTGCCGTCACACCCAGCCTCCGGGTTAGGCACCCCTTTGTTGGAACTGTTCCAGAAAAGTGTTTCAATGGGCACATGCACCAGACCGAGACCGAGGTCCTCCTCAGGGAGGCCTCGCTACGCGTGACCCGACCGCGGGTCGCGGTACTGGCGGCGCTCGGGGCCCACCCGCACGCTGACGCCGGCACCGTACTCCAGGTGGTCCGCGGCCAGCTCGGTGCTGTATCCACACAGGCGGTGTACGACGTGCTCAAGGCTCTGACGGACGCCGGCCTCGTGAGGCGTATCGAACCGGAGGGGTCACCCGCGCGCTATGAGCGGCGAGTGGGTGACAACCACCACCACGTGGTCTGCCGTCGCTGCGGCGCGATCGCCGACGTGGACTGTGCCACCGGATCCGCCCCCTGCATGACGGGTTCGCAGGACCACGGTTTTGCCATCGACGAGGTCGAGGTCACCTACTGGGGCCTCTGCCCCGGGTGCCAGCAGGCCTGATCCCGACCGGCACCCCCGCCGCAGCACCGACAGACCCCATCGAAGACCAAGGAAGTCATGTCCCAGGACAACACCCAGCCGATGACCACCGCCAACGGTGCCCCGGTAGCGAACAACCAGAACAGCATGACCGCGGGTCCGCGCGGACCGATGCTGCTCCAGGACCTGTGGTTCCTGGAGAAGCTCGCGCACTTCGACCGTGAGGTCATCCCCGAGCGCCGGATGCACGCCAAGGGCTCCGGAGCCTTCGGCACCTTCACCGTCACCAAGGACATCACCCAGTACAGCAAGGCCGCGATCTTCTCCGAGGTCGGCAAGCAGACCGAGATGTTCGCCCGCTTCTCCACCGTCGCCGGTGAGCGCGGTGCCGCCGACGCCGAGCGCGACATCCGCGGCTTCGCCCTGCGCTTCTACACCGAGGAGGGCAACTGGGACATCGTCGGCAACAACACCCCGGTCTTCTTCTTCCGCGACCCGCTGAAGTTCCCCGACCTCAACCGCGCCGTCAAGCGCGACCCGCGCACCAACATGCGCTCGGCGGAGAACAACTGGGACTTTTGGACCAACCTCCCCGAGGCCCTGCACCAGGTCACCATCGTGATGTCGGACCGCGGCATCCCCGACGGCTACCGCCACATGCACGGCTTCGGCTCGCACACCTTCTCGTTCGTCAACGAGGCCGGCGAGCGCTTCTGGGCCAAGTTCCACTTCCGCACCCAGCAGGGCATCAAGAACCTCACGGACGAGGAGGCCGCCCAGGTCGTGGCCGATGACCGTGAGTCCGCGCAGCGCGACCTGTTCGACGCCATCGAGCGGGGCGAGAACCCCAAGTGGACGTTCTACGTCCAGATCATGCCCGAGGCCGACGCCGCGGACTACCGCTTCCACCCCTTCGACCTCACCAAGGTCTGGTCCAAGAAGGACTACCCGCTGATCGAGGTCGGCGAGTTCGAGCTCAACCGCAACCCGGAGAACTACTTCGCGGACGTGGAGCAGGCCGCCTTCACCCCGGCCAACATCGTTCCGGGCGTCGGCGTCTCGCCCGACCGCATGCTCCAGGGCCGCCTCTTCTCCTACGGTGACGCCGCCCGCTACCGCCTGGGCGTCAACCACCACCAGATCCCGGTGAACTACCCCCGCGGGGCCAAGCTGGTCAACACCTACCACCGCGACGGCACGATGCGCGTGGACGGCAACCAGGGCGGCGTTCCGGGCATCGAGCCCAACTCCTACGGCCGCTGGCAGGAGCAGAGCCAGTACGCCGAGCCGGCGCTGGCCGTGGGCGCGACCGCCGACCGGTTCGACTACCGCGAGGACGACGACAACTACTTCGAGCAGCCCGGCGACCTGTTCCGCATGATGAGCGCGGACGAGCAGCAGAGGCTGTTCGAGAACACCGCGCGTGCGATCGACGGGGCCTCGCAGGCCACCATCGAGCGCCACATCGGCAACTGCACGAAGGCCGACCCGGCCTACGGCGAGGGTGTGCGCAAGGCCGTCGAGGCCCTGCACGCGGGCAAGGTCTCCGCGAGCGAGCCCAACCCGAACAACGCCTGAACGAACACCTGAGCAGACGAGCCGACGCGGCCCCGACCGCGTCGGCTCGTCTCCGTCGTGGGCGCCCGGGCCGTGGCCCCGCCAGTGCCGGGTCAGGGCAGGATGTCGGTGCGGCCGAACATCTCGGCCGCGGCACGGGCGCTCGGCGTACCCGCGTCGAGGTCGGCTCCCGCGGCGACGAGCACGGCCACGATGCCCTCCTCTCCCTTGAACAGCGCTCCGGCCACGGGTGACTGGTCCCGTTCGTTGCGCAGGTCGACGTCGGCTCCGCGGTCGACCAGGGCGCGGACCGTGCTCTCGCGGCCGTGGTAGGCGGCGAGCATCACCAGGGTGTTGCCCTGTTCGTCGGGGGTGTCCACGGGCAGGCCGTGGTCGAGGAACTCCAGCAGCTCCTCCGTCCGGCCCTCCCGTGCGAGGTCCATCGCCAGGGCGATGACCCGGTTGGTCTGCTCCGCTGAGAGTGCGTTCATGGACCCCATGCTAGGAGCGCCCTCCCGCCCGCCGGTACGGAGGTGCGGTCTCCGCCCGGGTGCGGTGGGGGACTCGCACCCGTCCCGTGACACCTACTCGTGCGTGTGGCTCTGGGGGTCCAGCATGAAGACCAGGACGCGGGAGGCGCCGACGGTCGTGACCGCGTGGGGGACGGACCCGGCCACGTAGATCATCCCGCCGGGGTCGAGCTCGTGGCTCTCGCCCTCGACGTCCACCCGGATCCGGCCTTCGAGGACCTGGACCAGGACCGGGGAGGGGGTCATGTGCTCCCTGAGCTCGGCGCCCTCGTCCAACGCCAGGTGCATGACCCGGGCCTCGCCGTTGGAGAACAGGCGTGCGGGCGCGGTCTGCCCCTCCTTGAAGTGCCTCTGTTCCCTGAGCTGGTCGAGCCCCGTCGCGATCAGTTTCCATCGGGCGTCGTCGGCCATGCGGTCCCCGCCTCCGTGTCTTCCCCACAAGGGCTGCGCATCCCCGCCGTCCACGGCCCGGCCCGGGGCCGCCGGGGTGCGTCGCCTCCCATCCAAATCGGCCGGAGGCCCGGTGGCAAGGAGAACACGGCCCCGTCTGTGGTGTACTGGCTCGCGACCGGGTCGGGAACGACGGACGGAGTGGGACATGCTGCTGGGCTCCGGGGCGGGCGAGGGGCTCGCGGCGCGGGTCGGTGACGAGGAGCTCGACCGTGAGGGGCTGTGGTCGGCGGCGGCCGCCGTGGCCGGGCGGATCGCCGGCGCCCACGCCGTCGCCGTGCACGGAGAGGCCTCTCTGGCGACGGTCGTCGCGGTCGTCGGCGGCCTGCTGGCCGGTGTTCCCGTGGTCCCGGTCCCCGCGGACGCGGGGGCCGCCGAGCGCCGCCACATCGTGCGCGACTCCGGTGCCGCCCTGTGGCTGGGGACACCACAGGACGGGATCGACCTGCCGGCCGTCCCCGTCGACCCGGCTGAGCGCTCCTCCCACACGCTCCCCGAGCCCCCGCCCGGGGCCACCGCGCTGATCATGTACACCTCCGGGACCACCGGCCCACCCAAGGGCGCCGTCCTGTCACGCCGGGCCGTGGCCGCCGACCTGGACGCGCTCGCCGACGCCTGGGCCTGGACCCCCGAAGACGTACTGGTCCACGGCCTGCCGATGTTCCACGTGCACGGGCTGGTCCTGGGCGTGCTGGGGGCACTGCGTGTGGGCAGCCCCCTGGTGCACACCGTCCGCCCCTCCCCCGCCGCCTACGCCGCCGCGGCACGGGCGCGGGGAAGCCTGTTCTTCGGGGTGCCGACCGTGTGGTCGCGGATAGCGCGCGACACCGACAGCGGCCGCGCCCTGTCCGGGGCGCGGCTGCTGGTGTCGGGCAGCGCCCCGCTCCCCGACACGGTGGCCGACAGCCTGCGGGCGGCCTCCGGCCACAGCCCCGTGGAGCGGTACGGGATGACCGAGACGCTGATCACCGTGGCCGCGCGCGCCGACGCGCCGCGGCGTACCGGCTGGGTGGGGACGGCGCTGCCCGGTCTGGAGTCACGGCTGCGTGGTGAACACGGCGATCCCGTCCCGTCGGACGGTGAGAGTATCGGCGAACTACAGGTGCGCGGCGCCACCCTCTTCGACGGCTACCTCGGCCTTCCCGAGGCCACGGCGGCGGCGTGGACCGACGACGGCTGGTTCCGTACCGGCGACGCCGCGGTCCGCGACACCGACGGCTGGCACCGGATCGTGGGGCGAATGTCGGTCGACATGATCAAGACCGGCGGCTACCGGGTCGGCGCGGGCGAGGTCGAGGCCGCGCTGCTCGGCCACCCCGCGGTACACGAGGCCGCCGTGGTGGGCGAGGCCGACGACGACCTCGGCCAGCGCGTCATCGCCTATCTGGTGGGCGAGGGCATCGATCCGGAGGCCGTCATCGACTTCGCGACCGCCCGCCTGTCAGTCCACAAGCGCCCGCGCGAGGTGCGCGTGGTGGACACGCTGCCGCGCAACGCCATGGGCAAGGTCCAGAAGAAGCTGCTGGGCGACGCGCGGCACTGACCCCGGCCCGCACACTCCCCCTTCACCCACGACCCGCTGGCACGCGAGGAGGGGCCTGGGCGAGGGTTCCGAGGCGTCAGCGGCGCCGGAAGGGCCAACGGCCACGGTTCCCCGGCGAAGAGGAGCTCCGCAGTACCCGCGGCAGCCACGACTCCGTCGGCGGATGCGTGACCTGCGGTTCCTCCTCCCCGTTCGAGAGCGCCTGCTCGGCCCTCCCGGGTTCGAGCCCGGCGAACAGCATGATGTCGGTGGCGACCATCAGCACGGACAGGTGGGTGGCCGCGGTCATGGAATCGTCGGCCGTGTCGCCGCCGAACGGCCGGGCCACTTCGAGCACCAGCTCGACCGCGCGCTGGTGCGCGGGGCGGTCGCCGAGGTCGCTGGCGAGCACGTCGAGTACGGCGGCCATCTCGCACACCACCGGTGCGATGCGTTGGCGCTCGCCCGCCTCCATGGACGCCGCGGTCCGTGCGAGCGACAGGCAGCTCTCACCGAGGATGATGAGCCGGTCGACCCTCTCGTCCTCGTACCGCAGCGGTTCGGGGCTGGTCCACCGCGCGGTGGACCAGCGGGCGATGCGGTGGCTGTTCTCGCGCGCGCGGCTGAGGTCGGCCATCGGCCTGCTCAGGGCGCCCAGGCGGTCCACCGTCCGCGGGGAGGGGTCCTCGTCCTCCCTCAGAGCGCGTCCGGTCTCGTCGAGTATGCGCACGATCTCCGCCAGCGCGGTCTCCTCGGTACGGCGCAGCCGGGCGACGGGGCGCGTGGGGAAGAGCAGCTGGCTCATCACGAGCGCCACGCCCGCTCCGACGAGGGCGTCGGTGAGCCGGCTGATGCCCACCTGGCCGTCGGTGAAGGTCACGGTGAGGATCGCGCCCGCCGCGGCCTGGGCCATCACGAGCCGCTCGGCGCCGATGGCGACCGCGATCGCCATCGCCACGCCGATGGCGACGGCCAGTGCCGCGTAGCCTCCGCCGGTGGCGGCGACCGCCAGTTCGCCGACGACGATGCCGATGACCACGCCCAGCAGCATCCGGACGGCGTTGGTTCCCCGCTCACCGCCCGTGGCGTTGAGCGCGATGACCGCGGCGATCGGCGCGAAGAACGGGAAGTGGTCCTGGATGAGGCCGCCCGCGATGATCCACGCCGTGGTCGCGGCGATGGTGGCCTGCAACACCGACCACATACTGGCGGACAGGCGCTCCAGCGCCGCCGAACCCGCGTGGGCCGCCCACCGCCATCCGGCTCGGACGGGACCGCTCAGATACCGTATGCCCCCTCACCAGCCCCCGGAGTCGGCGGACCACCGCGTGCCCGCGTGAAAACAACCGCCGCAGCCATCGATACCCAGGTCGGCACCCACGGACACAAACACCGAGGTCGGAGCGGGCGGGACGCAGTGTCCAGGCCGTCGGCGAGCGCGCTGGCCGGTGCGGTGGCCGGGTGGCCGGGTACGGGCTTCTCCTGGTCGGCCGTGCGGATGCTCCTGGCCCGCACGGGCGGGCCGCGGGATGGGTGGGCTGACGCCGTGCCACCGGACCTCTCCTGGCCGCGAACGGGCATGGGTGCGGCGGAGAGGGGCCGCGACCTATCGGGCCTCCTCCAGCAGGACCGCCTTGGCCGCCGCGTCGGCCTTCACCGTCCCGGTGACCAGGAACGCCATCAGGGCGGTGTACCCCGCGACGGCGGCGATCCAGGTGAGGGGGAGGAGGGCCTCGACCGCCATGGCCGCGGGGACGGACACGACCGTGACCGCTCCGGCGGTGTACCCGACGCGCACGGTGGCCGTCAGCCAGGGGACCGCCGCCAGGTGTCCCTCGCTCCAGGCCCGGTCCGAGGCGAGGGTGGCCTTCGTCCTCAGGCCGATCAGGACGTTCCTCCCCAGGGCCCCGCCCACGGTGGAGTTCCTGACGTGGTGCACCGCTCCCGTGGCGGCGAACAGCCCGAAGGCCAAGGCGAGGAGTCCGATCACTTCTTCCATGGATGCGCCCTCTCGTGTCGCGTCCCGAACCGCCGCGTACCCGCGCCCGGCCGTGTCAGCCGAACAGTTCCAGAAGCACGACGACCAGGCCGATGACGAGCATGGACGCGAGGATGAAGTAGCACCCGACGCTCCCGGTCGGCCCGGGGTCCCTCGTCGGCCCCCGTCGAATGTCGTTCGCGCCCTTGCCCCGACCTGCGCGACGTCCCGACTTGCTCTTCTTCTTGGCGGCCATCCCGGGCGCGTCCTCCCCACACCGCGTACGGTCCTCTGTGCGTTCGGACCGCAGATCCTACGCCACGGGACGGCCCCTCCTCCATCCGGGAGTTCGCGAACGCGGGAGCCGGCCGGCCCTTCGCGCTTCGCACGGCCCGCGGCGCTCCCTGGCGCGAGGACCGCCCCGCCCGCGGTCACCACCGCCGTCGACAGGGCCTCACAGCATCCCCGACAGGACCGGGACCGCGTTCACCGCGCCGTGGACTACAAGGACGGGCCACATCAACCGGTAGCGGCTCCACAGGTAGCCGAGGAACAGTCCCGTCACTCCCTGGTTGACGAGGGCGGAAGCCAGGTCGGTGGGAAGGTGGCCCGTGCCCTGGATGCCGACGTGCCAGACCGCCCAGAGCAGGGAGGCCAGCACGATGGCGGGCCAGCGGCCCAGCACGCCCTCCCACCGGGTCTGGAGCCAGCGCCGGTAGAAGACCTCTTCGAGC
Organism: Nocardiopsis sp. TRM 82005; assembly: GCF_056312425.1. Lineage (NCBI taxonomy): Bacteria > Bacillati > Actinomycetota > Actinomycetes > Streptosporangiales > Nocardiopsidaceae > Nocardiopsis > Nocardiopsis sp. TRM 82005. The sequence continues at coordinate 42,991 of NZ_JBWDTQ010000008.1, read as the reverse complement.
AGGCTGTTGAGGGCGAACACCACGGCCACGGTGACGACCAGCGAGACGGCGTCGACGCTCGCCGCGTAGTCGCTGGCCGGTGCGGCCATCGGTCCGGTGTAGGAGAGGAGGAGCCAGACGGCCACCGGTACCGCGGGCCCGTAGCGCCACCGCGCCGTGGACCGCTCGGATACCGGCCGTGTGACCGGGTCATCGCCGCGTGTCAGCCGGAACAGCACCAGGGGCACGGCCAGCAGCAGGGTGAGCTTCAGGGCGGTGTGCGCGGGTTCACCGCCGCCCACCAGCCGCAGCGCCACGGCGAAGAGCACGGCCGACGCCAGGAGGACCTCCGCACGGACGCGGGACGCACGTTCCGCGGGGCCTCCCGTCGCGGACGGCTCCCGGGGCGGTACCAGCCGCACGAGGACCAGGCCCGCCAGGGCCGGGACCCAGCGGTGCCACATGGGAACGGTGTCGTGGTGGTCGGCCGAGTACCGGATGCCGGCGGCACCGTTCATGGTCAGCCACACCGCGGATCCGGCGATCAGGGCCAGCCCGGTCACCAGTACGGCGGGCCCCAGCGCCCGATGTCCGAAAAAGGGCCGCCATGCCTTGTTTCGCATCCCTGAACCTTATGGGATCGCAGAAACGGACGTGAAGTCATGGCAAGTATTCTTTGGACCGGAGGCCAAAGGCCGAAGGAAACCGGCCAGACCCGGTTCTCCCTGACGGCCCCTGTCGCAGCATCGGCCTTTCCCGGTCTCCGACACGCGTTCCCCCTGAGCATGGGTAGCACGCCCCCGGACAAACGTGTTCTCCGCGATCCGAGGGTTACCTCCGCAGCCGGGTCCTGCTCGGCCCCCTTGCGTTCTCCCGTAAATCGTTCGCCGAATTCCTCGCGCATCCCTGGCCGAGACGTAACCTGTTGAGTACGATCACCAGCGGTGAGGGAAAAGGCCCCGCCCCCGACAGGCCCCACGAATCCCGTTCCGCCCCGGCTCCGAAACACCCCTGCCGTCAGGAGAAGCGTGAATAAGAGGATCGGCATCATCGGCGCCGGGACCGCGGGCCTGCACCTGGGCCTCCACCTGTTGCGGCACGGGGTGGAGGTCGCCCTCTTCACCGAGCGCTCACCGGACGAGCAACGGCGGTCCAAGGTGCTCAACACCGTCGCCCACCACGCGGTGACCGTGGAACGTGAGCGCGCCCTCGGCGTGGACCACTGGCCGGCGGAGGAGTACGGATACCCCGGACACCAGTACCGCGTGGGCCCCGGACCGGAGCCCGCGGCCTTCGCGGGCGTGTTCCGCGCTCCCAGCCGGGCCGTGGACTACCGGATCTACCAGCCCCGGCTGACCGAGGACTTCGCCGAGCGTGGCGGGGAGCTCGTGCTCGGCCGGCTCTCGCCCGAGGACGTCTCCTCCCTGGCCTCCCGGTTCGACCTGCTCGTGGTGTGCACCGGACGCGGCCCGTTCGCGCGGATGTTCGACCGGGATCCCGCGCACTCGCCCTTCAGCCGTCCCCGGCGGGCGCTGTGCGCCGGCCTGTTCACCGGCATCGCCCAGCACCCCACCCCCAACGTGACCTTCCACGTCTCCCCCGGCGCGGGCGAGATGATCGAGATCCCCACGTGGACCGACGGCGGCCAGGTCATGTCCCTGGTCATCGAGAACCACTACGGCTCTGATCTGGAGGCCCTGGCCGCCACGCCCTACGAGGACGACCCGAACGCCTACCGGGATCTCGCCCTGGGCCTGCTCCGTGAGCACTATCCGGCATGTTTCGAACGGATCGATCCGGCGGAGTTCGCTCCCCTGGACGGGCCGCGCGGCATCGTCCAGGGCGCGGTCACCCCGGTGGTGCGCCGCACGCACACCGTGCTGGACGACGGCACCGTCGTGCTCGCCCTCGGCGACGCACACGTGACCGTGGACCCCCTGCTCGGGCAGGGGGCCAACATGGCCTCCCACGCCGCGTGGGTGCTCGCCGAGGAGATCGTCCGGCAGGACGTCCTCGACCGCCGTTTCGTCGAGCACGTCGACCGGCGCAGGCAGGACCGTGTCCTGTCGGCGTCACGCACCACCAACCTGCTCATGGAGAACCTGGAGACCCTGCCCGAGGACTTCCTGGGGTTCCTCGGGGAACTGGGCCGGAACCCCTCCCTGGCCGACGAGTTCACCGAGTGGTTCAACTACCCCGAGCGCTTCTGGGACGGCCTGGCCGATCCCCGGCGCACACAGGCCTGGATCGGCCGGCACACCCCGGACCCGGTCTGAGCCACGCCCCGGCGGAGCACCGCCGGACCTCTCCGCCGCGGAGGGCCCCGGCAGGGCCTTGGTACTCTGCCCGAGCCAGCCGTACCACGTTCCGTGGTCAGGGAATCCGGTGCGAATCCGGAACTGACGCGCAGCGGTGAGGGGGATGGGCAGGGTACTTTGCGCCACTGGGGCGAGACCGCGGCGACCGGAGCGTCGACGCGGCCGCGGCCTGGGAAGGCACCCTGTCCGGGCGAACCCGAGTCCGAAGACCTGCTGGCACCTTCGCGTCGAGTGCGCGGAGGACGACCAAGGCCAGGCTCCGCGTTCGAGCCCCGACATCCAAGGCATCCCCATGCTGCGTTACGCGCCGCGCCCCGCCGCGCTCCTGTTCATATCCTCCCTGTTGCTCACCTCCTGCGGCTCCTCCCAGGGCGGGGAGGCCGACGGGGCGGAGCCCACCGCCGGCACCGGCTCCCCCCACACCATCGACAACTGCGGACACCGGGTCGCCCCCGACTCGGTGCCGGAGCGAGTCGTCTCCCTCAACCAGGGCAGTACCGAGATCCTCCTCTCCCTCGGTCTGGCGGACCGCCTCGTGGGCACCGCCACCTGGACCGACCCGGTCATGGAAGGGCTGGAGGAGGAGAACGCGGGCGTCCCGCGGCTGGCCGACGACAACCCCTCCTTCGAGAGGGTCCTGGAGGCCGAACCGGACTTCGTGACCGCCTCCTTCGTCTCCACGCTCGGCACGGGCGGCGTCGCCACCCGGGAGCAGTTCGAGGAGCTGGGCGTGCCCACGTACGTCTCCCCGTCCGACTGCGCCGCGGGCAAGGACAACGAGAGCGGAGGGGACGGCTCCCGCGGTGAGCCGCTCACCCTGGACACCGTCTACGGCGAGGTCCGCGACCTGGCCCGGGTCTTCGGTGTGCGGGAGCGCGGGGAGGAGCTCGTCGCGGGGCTGGAGCAGCGGGTGGACACGGCGACCGAGGGCCTGGACGCCTCGGACGCCTCCCTCATGTACTGGTTCGCCAACTCCCAGTCGCCCTACCTCGCCGGCTGCTGCGGCGCCCCGGGCGCCATCACCCGTGCGGTCGGCGCGCAGAACGCCTTCGACGACACCCACGACGAGTGGCCCCAGATCAACTGGGAGACCGTCGCCGACCGCGACCCCGACGTCATCGTGCTCGGCGACCTGACCCGCGAGTCCCAGACGGCCGAGACCGCCGAGGCGAAGATCGACTTCCTGGAGACCAACCCCGCCACCCGCAACCTCACCGCGGTGAGGGAGGAACGGTACATCCTGCTCAGCGGCCAGGCCATGAACCCGACGATCCGCACGGTCGAGGGGACCGAACGGGTCGCCGACGGTCTGCGCGGCCTCGGGTTCACCCAGTGAGCGGTGCGCGTCTCGCGCTGCTCATCTCCAGTGGACTGGCGGTACTGGCCGTGTCGGTCTCGGTCACCGTGACCATCGGCCCCGCCGACATCGCCACGGCCGAGGTCTGGGGGTCGGTCGCCTCCCGCCTCGGGTTCGGTGAGAGCCCCCTGCCACCGCTGCGGGAGGGCATCGTGTGGAACCTGCGCATGCCCCGTACACTGCTCGCCGCGGTGTGCGGGGCGGGCCTGGCCCTGTGCGGCGCGGTCATGCAGTCCCTGCTCCGCAACCCGCTGGCGGACCCCTTCGTGCTCGGTGTCTCCTCCGGTGCCTCCACCGGAGCTGTCGCCGTGATCGTCCTCGGGTGGGGCGCCGGGGTGGTGTCGCTGTCTGCGGGGGCCTTCGCCGGGGCGCTGCTCTCCTTCGGGATGGTGATGCTGCTCAGCCACAGCCTGGGCGGGAGCATGGACCGCGTCGTGCTGTCCGGGGTCGCGGCCATGCAGCTGTTCTCGGCGCTGACCTCGTTCACCGTGCTGACCTCGGCGGACGCCGAGACCACGCGTGGGGTGCTGTTCTGGCTGCTCGGCTCCCTCAGCGGCGCCGGATGGACCGACGTGGTCCTGTGCACGGCGGTGCTGGTCGGCGTGCTCGCCGTCTGCCTCGCCCACACCACCGCCCTGGACGCCTTCGCCTTCGGCGAGGAGGCCGCCGCGAACCTGGGCGTCCGGGTGGTCCGGGCCCGCGTGCTGCTCCTGACCGCCACCGCCCTGCTCACCGCGGTCCTGGTCAGCTCCGCCGGGGCGATCGGCTTCGTGGGCCTGGTCCTGCCGCACGCCGCGCGTGCGCTCACCGGTTCCACCCACACCAGGCTCCTGCCGGTCACCGCGCTGACCGGGGCCGTCTTCCTGGTGTGGGTGGACACGGTCGCCCGCACCGCGCTGGATCCGCAGGAGATCCCGGTGGGGGTGGTGACCTCCCTCATCGGCGTGCCCGCCTTCATCGCCGTGCTGTACCGAGCCAGGAGGCTGACATGAACGACTCCGACCAGGCCGTGGCCCGCGTCCGCGCCGGTGTTCCCCCAGCCGGAGGACGGGAGAGCGGCTGGGACCGAAGACCGTCCGGCGGGGGCGGTGGAGGGCTGAGCGCCGACCGCGTCAGCCGCCGTGTCGGCGGCCGCCTCGTCCTCGACGGTGTCACCGTGGCCCCGCGTCCCGGCGAGACCGTCGGCCTGCTCGGCCCCAACGGCTCGGGCAAGTCCACACTGCTGCGGCTGCTCGCCGGCGTCCTCGCGCCGTCCGCGGGCGTGGTCACCCTGGACGGCCGGCGGCTGAGCCGGACCGGACGCCGCGCCGCGGCGCGGCGCGTCGCCGCCGTCCAGCAGAACGCGCACACCCAGACCGAGCTGACGGTCCGGGACGTCGTGGCCCTGGGGCGCATCCCGCACCGCCGCCCCTGGTCGGCCATGTCCGCCTCCGACCTGCGCGCCGTGGCGGCGGCCCTGGAACGCGCCGGCCTCACCGGACGGGCCGACCAGTCCTGGCACACGCTGTCCGGCGGCGAGCGCCAGCGCGCCCAGATCGCCCGTGCCCTCGCCCAGGAGCCGAGCGAACTCCTGCTCGACGAGCCGACCAACCACCTCGACATCCAGCACCAGCTCGACCTGCTGGAACTGGTCACGGGCCTCCCGGTCACCACCGTGATCGCCCTGCACGACCTCAACCTGGCCGCGATGTACTGCGACCGCCTGCTCGTGCTCCGGGACGGCCGTGCCGTCGCCGAGGGCACGCCCTCCGAGGTCCTGGTCCCGTCCCTCATCGAGGAGGTCTACGGGGTGCGGGCCGAGGTCGTCCCCGGCCCCGGCCATCCGGTGATCCGCTTCCTGCGCCGCGGCGCCAAGCCGTCGGCCCGCTCCGCCGGGCCGGACCGCCCCGCCGAAGCGGAGGCGGGAGCGGCGGGCTAGGGTATGGATCCTTCGCCCGTGGTACAGGAACCCGGTGTAAATCCGGGGCGGTTCCGCCACTGTGACGCCCCTGTCGTGGGGGTACAGCCAGACACTGGCCTCGGGCGGTCCTACCGCCGATGGGGCGAGAACCCCGAGGGAGGAATCCGGCCATGACGGCACGGATCGCACTGCTGTCCACGTCCGACACCGACCTGCTCTCCGCGCGGGCCAGTGGTTCCGCGTACACGTGGGCGAACCCGTCCCGTGCCTCCGACGCGGAGCTCACCGACGCCGTCGGGGGCGCCGATCTCGTGGTGGTGCGGCTGCTCGGCTCTCCGCACGACCTGTGGCCCGGCCTCGCCGCCGTGCGGGAGCGGGGCACACCGCTGGTCGTCCTGGGCGGCGAACAGCAGCCCAGCGCCGAGCTGATGGAGCACTCCACCGTCCCGATCGGCGTGGCGACCGACGCCCACCGCTACCTCGCGGAAGGCGGCCCCGGCAATCTCGGGCGCCTGCACGCCTTCCTGTCGGACACCGTGCTGTTGGCCGGCGAGGGCTTCGATCCGCCCGCGCCCGTTCCGCTGTGGGGCTTCACCGAACGCGACCGGCCGCGGGACCCCGCCCGGGTGAGCGCTTCGCGGCGGGAGGGGGCCGCCGCCCTTCCACGGGTCGGCATCCTCTACTACCGGGCCCACGAGGCCAGCGGCAACACCGCGTTCGCGCACGCGCTGGCCGACGCCGTCGACGCGACCGGGCAGGCCGTGGGCGTCCCCGTGTTCGCCGGTTCGCTGCGCTCCGCGCCCGACGAGCTGTTCGGTGCACTCCGCGGCTTCGACGCACTGGTGGTGACCGTCCTCGCGGCGGGCGGCAGCGTGCCCGCCTCCGCGAGCGCGGGCGGGGACGACGAGGCATGGGACGTGGAACGGATGGCGGCCCTGGACGTCCCCGTCCTCCAGGGCCTGTGCCTGACCAGCTCCCGCGCCGACTGGGAGGCCTCCGACGACGGTGTCACCCCGCTCGACTCGGCGAGCCAGATCGCCATCCCCGAGTTCGACGGCCGGATCATCACCGTGCCCTTCTCCTTCAAGGAGATCGACCACGACGGGCTGCCCCGCTACGTCGCGGACCCGGAGCGGTGCGACCGCCTGGCCGGGATCGCGGTCGCCCACGCCCGGCTGCCGCACGTGCCCCCCGCCGAGAAGCGGATCGCGGTCGTGCTGTCCGCCTATCCGACCAAGCACGCCCGCATCGGCAACGCCGTCGGACTCGACACGCCCCGCTCACTGGTCCGCCTGCTGCGCCGTCTGCGCGCCGAGGGCTACGACCTGGGTGATCCCGGCGACCTGCCCGGGCTCGACCTGGCCGACGACACGGAGGCCGGCGACGCGCTGATGCACGCCCTGATCGCGGCGGGCGGCCAGGACGAGGACTGGCTGACCTCCGTCCAGCTGTCCGACGCCCAGGTACGGATCACGGCCGAGGAGTACGCCGCCTGGACCGAGGGCCTGCCCGGGGCCCTGAGGGAGGCGATGGCCGAGACGTGGGGGCCCGCGCCCGGCCGCCTGTACGTGAACGAGGCGGGCGAACTCGTCCTCGCCGCGCTGCGCGCCGGCAACGTCGTCGTCCTGGTCCAGCCGCCGCGCGGCTTCGGTGAGAACCCGATCGCCATCTACCACGACCCCGACCTGCCCCCGAGCCACCACTACCTGGCCGCCTACCGCTGGCTGGAGCACGGCTTCGGCGCCCACGCCGTGGTCCACCTCGGCAAGCACGGCTCGCTGGAGTGGCTGCCCGGCAAGAACGCCGCGCCGTCCGCCGCCTGCGGCCCCGACGCGGTGCTGGGCGACCTGCCGCTGATCTACCCGTTCCTGGTCAACGACCCGGGTGAGGGCGCCCAGGCCAAGCGCCGCGCCCACGCCACGGTCGTCGACCACCTCATCCCGCCGATGGCCCGCGCGGAGACCTACGGTGACATCGCCCGCCTGGAGCAGCTGCTCGACGAGCACGCCAACATCGCGGCCATGGACCCGGCCAAGCTGCCCGCGGTCCGGGGCGAGATCTGGTCCCTGATGCGCGCGGCGGAGCTGCACCGCGACCTCGGTCTGGAGGAGCGGCCCGACGACGAGGAGTTCGACGACTTCCTGCTCCACGTCGACGGCTGGCTGTGCGAGATCAAGGACGCCCAGATCCGCGACGGCCTGCACGTGCTCGGCGAGGCGCCGACGGGCGAGGCCAGGGTGAACCTGGTCCTGGCCGTCCTGCGCGCCGCGCAGGTGTGGGGAGGCGTCGGCGCCGCGGTGCCGGGGCTGCGGTCCGTCCTCGGCCTGAAGGAGGACGCGCCGACCGGCGAGGTCGACGAGGCGGAGGCGCGCGCCCGCGACCTCGTCGAGCGGATGGAGGCCGCGGGCTGGGACACGGCCGCCGCGGCCGGCCTGCACGAGGACGCCGGGGTGCGCCGCGTCCTGGAGTTCGCCGCCACGCAGGTGGTGCCCCGCCTCGCGCGCACCACCGACGAACTCGACCACGTCGTCCACGCCCTGGAGGGCGGCTTCGTCCCGGCGGGCCCCTCCGGCTCCCCGCTGCGCGGCCTGGTCAACGTGCTGCCGACCGGCCGCAACTTCTACACCGTCGACCCCCGTGCCGTCCCCTCCCGGCTCGCCTGGCAGACCGGTCAGGCGATGGCCGACTCCCTGCTGCGCCGCCACCTGGAGGAGACCGGGACCTACCCGGAGTCGGTGGGCCTGTCGGTGTGGGGTACCTCCGCCATGCGTACCTCCGGTGACGACATCGCCGAGGTGCTGGTGCTCCTCGGTGTCCGCCCCGAGTGGGACGAGGCCTCCCGCCGGGTCTCCCGGCTCCACGTGGTCCCGCTGGAGGAGCTGGGCCGCCCGCGCGTCGACGTCACGGTGCGCATCTCCGGCTTCTTCCGCGACGCGTTCCCCCACGTGGTCGCCATGCTGGACGACGCCGTGAACCTGGTCGCCGACCTCGACGAACCGGAGGAACAGAACTTCGTCCGCGCCCACGCCCGCGCCGACCTGGGGGTGCACGGCGACCAGCGCCGCGCCACCACCCGGATCTTCGGCTCGGCACCCGGCTCCTACGGCGCGGGCATCCTCCAGCTCGTGGAGTCCGGCAACTGGCGCGACGACCGCGACCTCGCCGACGTCTACACGGCCTGGGGCGGTTTCGCGTACGGGCGCGGCCTCGACGGCGTCCCGGCCGCGGACGACATGCGCGCCAACTACCGCCGGATCAAGGTCGCCGCGAAGAACATCGACAGCGCCGAGCACGACATCGCCGACTCCGACGACTACTTCCAGTACCACGGCGGCATGATCGCCACCGTCCGCGCCCTCACCGGCGCCGAGCCCAAGGCCTACGTCGGCGACTCCACCGCGCCCGACGCGGTACGCACCCGCACCCTCGCCCAGGAGACCGCCCGTGTGTTCCGGGCCAGGGTGGTCAACCCGCGCTGGATCTCCGCCATGCGGCGCCACGGCTACAAGGGCGCCTTCGAACTGGCCGCCACCGTCGACTACCTCTTCGGTTTCGACGCCACGGCCGGCGTCGTCCACGACTGGATGTACGAGAAGCTCGCGGCCGAGTACGCGCTCGACCCCGGCACCCAGGAGTTCCTGCGCCGCTCCAACCCGTGGGCTCTGCACGGCATCGTCGAGCGGCTGCACGAGGCCGCCCGGCGCGGGCTGTGGGCCGAGCCGGACCCGGCGACGCTCGAAGCCCTGACGGAGGTCTACCTGGAGGTCGAGGGCGACTTGGAGGACCGGTCCGAATGAGGGTGAGGATCCTCGGCATCGGCATGGGGCCGCGGCACGTCACCCAGGAGGTCGCCGACGCGCTACGGGGCTGCGACTACGCGGTGGCCGCCCGCAAACGCGAGGACGACGGGCTGCTCGCCCTGCGCCAGGCCGTCTGCGACGCGTACGGCGTGCCCCTGGTCGCCGTGCCCGATCCGGAGCGCGACCGCGACGACCCCGCGGACTACCCGGCCGCGGTCGCCGCATGGCACGAGGCCCGGGTCGCCGTCTATGAGCGGGTACTCGGCGAGCGCGGGGGGACCGCGGCGTTCCTGGTCTGGGGCGACCCGGCCCTGTACGACTCCACCCTGCGGATCGTGGAGCGGATCGCCGCGCGAGGGGTCGTTCCCGTGGAACACGACGTGCTCCCCGGCGTCAGCGCCCTCCAGCTCCTCGCCGCACGGCACCGGATCGTGCTGCACGAGGTGGGCCGTCCGGTCCACGTCACCCCGGCGCGCCGGCTGCGCGGGGCCGTCGACGCCGGGCAGGACAACATCGTCGTCATGCTCGGCGGGAAGCCCGGATTCGAGGGCCTGGAGCGGTGGTCGGTCTGGTGGGGCGCCAACGTGGGCACCGACACGGAGGAGTTGGTCGCCGGACGGGTCGGTGACGTGCTGCCCGGGATCGACGCGGCCCGGACACGGGCCAGGGAGCGGGCCGGCTGGGTGATGGACATCGCGCTGCTGCGGAGGCCGGTATGAGTAGGGACGTTGAGGGCGGTGGCGGCCTGCTGATCGCCGGCACCACCTCCGACGCCGGCAAGAGCGTCGTCACCACCGCTCTGTGCCGGGCCTTCGCACGCCGCGGCGTGCGGGTCGCGCCGTACAAGGCGCAGAACATGTCCAACAACTCCATGGTCTGCCACGGCCCCGACGGCCGCCCCGCGGAGATCGGCCGGGCCCAGTGGGTGCAGGCGCTGGCCGCCCGCGCCGCGCCGGAGCCCGCCATGAACCCCGTGCTCCTCAAGCCGGGCACCGACCGGCGCAGCCATGTCGTCCTGCTCGGGGAGCCCGCCGGGGACGTGTCCTCGGCGGGATGGGAGTCCGGCCGCCGCCGTCTGGCGAAGGCCGCGCACGCCGCCTACGACGACCTGGCGGCACGCCACGACATCGTCGTCGCCGAGGGCGCGGGCAGTCCCGCCGAGACCAACCTGCGGACCGGCGACTACGTGAACATGGGTCTGGCCCGGCACGCGGACATGCCCGTGGTGGTCGTCGGCGACATCGACCGGGGCGGCGTCCTCGCCGCGCTGTACGGCACGGTGGGACTGCTGGAGCCCGCCGACCAGGAACTGGTCGCGGGCTTCGTGATCAACAAGTTCCGCGGGGACGCCGGACTGCTGCGGCCCGGACTGGAGGACCTCGAACGGATCACCGGCCGCCGGGTGTACGGCACCCTGCCGTGGGACTCCGGACTGTGGCTCGACTCCGAGGACGCCCTCGACCTGGAGGGCCGCCGGGCGGACGGGGGTGACGGAGGACGGCGGGCGGGAGAGGTCCGGCGGGTGGCCGTGGTACGCCTGCCCAGGATCAGCAACTTCACCGACGTGGACGCCCTGGGGCTGGAGCCCGGCCTCGACGTCGTCTTCGCCTCCGGCCCGCGCGACCTCGCCGACGCCGACCTGGTCGTCCTGCCCGGCACCCGCTCCACCCTCGCCGACCTGGCCTGGCTGCGCTCCCGCGGACTCGACCGGGCGATCACCGAGCACGCCCGCCGCGGTCGACCGCTGCTCGGCGTCTGCGGCGGATTCCAGATGCTCGGCCGGACGGTCGCCGACCCCGAGGGCGTCGAGGCCGGGCCCGGCGCGTGCGCGGACGGCCTCGGGCTGCTCGACGTACGCACCGACTTCACCGTCGGGAAGGCCCTCCGCCTGCCGTCCGGGGAGGCGCTCGGCGCGCCCGCGCACGGCTACGAGATCCACCACGGCCGGGTCACGGTCGGCGACGGCGCGGAGGAGTTCCTGGGCGGAGCCCGCTCGGGGAACGTCTTCGGCACCATGTGGCACGGCAGTCTGGAGGGTGACGCCTTCCGCACCGCCTTCCTCACCCGGGCGCTCGGCTGCGAGCCGTCCGGCGTGCGTTTCGCCGCTGCCAGGGAGCGGCGCCTCGACCTGCTCGCCGACCTCGTGGAGCGGCACCTCGACGTCGACGCGCTGCTCGCCCTCGCCCGCGAGGGCGCCCCGGCGGAGCTGCCCGCGCTGGCTCCGGGAGCCGCACCCGCCGCCCGCCCCCGACGGACGCCTTCTGCGCGGTTCCCCCGATGAGGCTGTTGCTCCTCGGCGGCACGTCCGAGGCCCGCGAGCTCGCCGCCCTCCTGGTCGGGGCGGGCGTCGACGTGACCACGTCGCTGGCCGGCCGGGTGGCCCGGCCCCGGCTGCCGGTGGGAAAGGTCCGCGTCGGCGGCTTCGGAGGGGTCTCCGGCCTGCGTGCGGCGCTGACCGGCTACGACGCGGTGGTGGACGCCACCCACCCCTTCGCCCTGGGCATGACCGCCAACGCGGCGGCCGCCTGCACCGATGTCCCCTTGCTGCGGCTGGAACGGCCGGGCTGGACCCCCGACCCGGCCTGGCACTACGCCGCCACCCACGAGGAGGCGGCGGAAAGGGCCGCGGCGCTCGGCGCCCGGCCGTTCCTCACGGTCGGCCGCCAGGAACTCGCCCGCTTCGCCTCGGAGCTGGGCCGACGGGCGGTCCTGGCCCGGGTGGTGGACGTTCCCGGGCTCGGACTGCCCCTCGCCTGGCGGCTGGTGACCAGCCGGGGGCCCTACACCCTCGACGGCGAGCTGGACCTGTTGGGCGGGCACCGCGCGGACGTCCTGGTCACCAAGGACTCCGGCGGTACCTACACCTGGCCGAAGATGGAGGCCGCGCGGCTGCTCGGCGTACCGGTCGTGGTGGTGCGGCGCTCGCCGGGCCCGCCCGGCGTCCCCACCGTCCACGACGTCGCGGACGCGTTCGCCTGGGTCTCCACCCTGGGGTGAGACGCACATCCCAGCAACACGTCATATCCCCGACGTTTTCAGCCGGCGCACGGGCAGAGGACCCGTCGCGCGGCTGCTCAGACGCGGGCGCCGTACGGCTCCCCCTCCGACTCGCGCGTCCTGGCGAGGGCGGCGAGCAGGCGCCGGGTGGTGCCCGGGGGCCGTACCGCTACGCGCACCCAGGAGGCGTCGAGTCCGGGGAACGTGTCGGACCGCCGCACCGCGACGCCCTGTTCACGCAGGCGCGTGTGTCCCCCTTCTCCCACCCGCACCAGGACGAACGACGCGCGGGAGGGCACGAACTCCAGGTCCGCCTCCCGCAGTCCGGCTTCGAGGAACTCGCGCCAGCCCTCCAGGATCCGGGCCCGCTCCAGCGCCTCGGGGGCCGCGCCCTCACCCGTGCAGGCGACGGTGGCGGCGATCGCGGGCGCGGACACCGACCACGGCGTCTGCGCCCGGCCCAGCTCGCGCACCACGGCCCCGTCCCCGACGACGTATCCGGCCCGGACGCCCGGGATCGACCAGTGCTTGGTGAGGCTGCGCAGCACCACCAGGCCTTCGGCCCGATCGCCCACCAGGGACTCCGGTTCCCCCGGTACGGCGTCCATGAACGCCTCGTCGACGACGACCAGCCGTCCCGGGCGGCACAGCCGGCGCAGTGCCGCGGCCGGGTGCAGGACACCGGTGGGGTTGGTGGGGTTGCCGAGCACCACCAGGTCCGCGTCGTCGGGAACCGCCGCCGGGTCGAACGCGAAGCCGTCCCCGGCCGTACAGAGCACGGACGTGACGGTGTGCCCGGCCTGTTCCAGTGCGGCGTGCGGCTCGGTGAACTGGGGGTGCACCACCACCGGGCACCGCCACGGCCGCAGCCGTGCGATCAGGGTGAACGCCTCCGCCGCACCCGCGGTCGGCAGTACCTCGGCGGGCCGCCGGGCGTGCCGATGGGCGATCGCGGCGCGGGCGGGCTCCGGGTCGGGGTAGGCGGCGGCGCGGGCCAGGCTCTCGCGCAGGGCCCGGTCGAGCCAGGCGGGACGCTCTCCGGCGTAGACGTTGACGGCGAAGTCCAGCAGGCCGCCGCGGACCTCGGCGTCGCCGTGGTGCCGCAGCGGATCGGCCGTCCGGTGGGCGTTGGCGCCCTGGCCGGCCGCGGCCGAAGGCTCACCGCATGAGGGAGGCACCGCGTCCGAAGGCCCGCCGTTGAGGGTGGTGGAGGGCGACGAGGGGTGCGGGGCCGGAGCGGCAGCCGCGCCCGGTCCGGGGGCGGCGTGCACGGCCTCCGCGAAGCGGGCGGCGATGCGGGGGTGCCCGGCCCAGTGGACATGGAGATAGGAGGCGTGCAGCGTCGGCGAGGCGAAACCCTCCGACGCGCCGTCGACCTCCCACGCCGGGCGGTCGACGGAAGCGCCGGGGGTGAGGCCGGTGCGGTGGAACTCGTGGCCGGTGACCCTCTCCCCGGCCCGGGTCAGCAGAGTGTCCCCGGGCGAGGTCGCCTCGGGATAGCGCAGGGTGAGCCGCTCCGTCATCCGCGCGTGCGCGGGAACGGCCCCGGCCATGGCTTCGCCGTCGAGCGACTCGGCGAGGTAGAGCAGGCCCGCGCACTCGGCGACGGTCGGCACCCCGCTCCGTACCGCGTCGCGCAACTCGGTCAGCAGGCTCCGGTTGGCGGCGAGCCGGCCGGCGTACACCTCGGGGAATCCTCCGCCGAGGTAGATGCCCCGGGTACCGGCGGGCAGCCCGGTGTCGCGGAGCGGGTCGAAGCCGACGACCTCGCACCCGGCGGCGGTGAGCAACTCCTCGGTCTCCGTGTAGCGGAAGGTGAAGGCCCGTCCGCCCGCCGCCGCGACCAACGGCCGCCGGGCCGCGGAGGGTGCGTCCAGCCCGTGTGCCGGGTCCCAGGGCTTGGCGTCCAGGGCGGGCGCGGAGCGGGCCAGGGCGAGCAGCGCGTCCAGGTCCACCTGGCGCGCGACGTGCTCTCCGAGCCGCTCGACCACGTGCGCCGACTCCGCCCGCTCGGACACCGGGACGAGCCCGAGGTACCGGGACGGGCTGGCGAGCCGCTCGTCGCGGTGGACCACGCCGAGGACGGGCAGGCGTGTGGCCCGGATGATCTCGGCGACGTTGCGCGCCGAACCCGCCTGGTTGAGGATCACGCCGGCGACCTCGACCGCCGGATCGTAGGCGGCCATGCCCGCGACCAGCGCGCCCACCGAACGGGACATCCGGGACACGTCCACGACCAGCACCACCGGCGTCCGGGTCAGGGCCGCCACATGCGCGGACGAGGCGAACCCGTCGGTGCCGATCCGCCCGTCGTGCAGGCCCATCACCCCCTCCACGACGGCGACGTCGGCACCGCGCGCCCCGTGCAGGAGCAGCGGCGCCACCCGGTCCTCGCCGACCAGGTGGGGGTCGAGGTTACGGCCGGGGCGCCCGGTGGCGAGGGCGTGGTAGCCGGGGTCGATGTAGTCGGGGCCCACCTTGTGGCCGCTCACCGCCTGTCCGGCGTCACGGAGCGCTGCCATCAGCCCGGTCGCGACCGTGGTCTTGCCCTGACCGGTCATGGGGGCGGCGATCATCAGCCGGGGCAGGGCCGTCGGCCCGGAGGCCGCCGGGGACGTCACCATTCGATCCCCCGCTGGCCCTTCCTGCCGGCGTCCATGGGGTGCTTGACCTTCGTCATCTCGGTGACCAGGTCGGCGGCCTCCAACAGCCGCGGATCGGCCCGGCGGCCGGTGATCACCACGTGCTGGTGACCGGGACGGTCCCGAAGGGCGGCCACGACGTCGTCGGCGTCGACCCAGCCCCAATTGATCGGGTAGGTGAACTCGTCGAGGATGAGCAGGTCGTGCGTCTGGTCGGCGAGCCTCCGCTTGATCTCGGCCCAGCCCTCCGCGGCGGCCGCCGCGTGGTCCTCGACGTCGTCCTTCCGGCGGATCCACGACCAGCCGGAGCCCATCTTGTGCCACTCGACCGGGCCTCCCTCGCCGGTCTCCTCGTGGAGCCGGCCCAGGCGTTCCAGCACGGTCTGCTCACCGATACGCCACTTCGCCGACTTGACGAACTGGAACACCCCGATCCGCCAGCCCTGGTTCCAGCTGCGCAGCGCTAGGCCGAACGCGGCGGTCGACTTGCCCTTTCCGTCACCGGTGTGGACGGCGAGCAGCGGCTGGTTGCGGCGCTGCCGCGTGGTGAGCCCGTCGTCGGGAACGACGAGCGGTTTGCCCTGAGGCATCAGGCGGCCCTCTCTCGTACGGCGTTGCTCAGCGCGTCGGCGCTGACTTCGCCGACTGGTAGGTGGTCGGCGCCCAGGCGGGCGGCGAGGGTGGCGGCGAGGCCGAGCCGCAGCGGTCCGGACTCGCCGTCCATCACGACGGTGGTAACGTCCAGCCCGGCGACGTGGTCGGCGGCTCCCATAGCGCGGCCGACGGCGCCCCGTCCGCCGGTGGCCCGGCCGTCGGTGACGACGACGAGGAGCGGGCGCAGCCTCGGGTCCCGCAGGCGCTCGCGCCGAAGGACGCGGGCCGCCTCCAACAGGCCCTCGGCCAGCGGAGTGCGCCCTCCGGCGGGCAGGTCGTCGAGCCGGGCCGCGGCGATGTCCACGGAGCGGGTCGGCGGCAGCGCGAGTTCGGCGCCCCGTCCCCTGAAGGTGATCAGGCCGACCTTGTCGCGGCGCCGGTAGGCGTCGAGGAGCAGGGAGAGGATCGCGGTCTTGACCTCGGTCATGCGCTTGCGCGCGGCCATGGATCCGGACGCGTCGACGCAGAACAGGACCAGGTTGGTCTCCTGGCCCTCGCGGACCGCGACGCGCAGGTCGCGGGGGCGGAGCCGCAGTCGGCCGCCGTCCTGTGGCCGTGAGGCGGCGGCCCGTACCGTCTCGCCCAGGTGGAGCGATTCGCCGGATCCCCGGCCGGGCGCGGCGGAACCGATCCGGCGGCCCCGTACGCCGACGGCCCGGCTGCGCCTGCCGTCGGCCCCTTCGCCGGAGCCCCGCACGGTGAGCATCCGGGGCCGGTAGGGAGCGGCGGCCTTGGCCGTGACCGGGGAGTCGCCGGCGGGGCGGGGTCCCGGGGCACCGCTGTCGGAGCCGGCCGGCTCCTGCTCGGCGGACGCGGGTTCCTGCTCGGCGGGTGCTGGGGGCTGCCCCTGGCCGTCCGGGACGTCGTCCGGCGCCTCGGGGGTGCCCTCGGTGTCGGAGGGGCCGTCGGCTTCGGAGGGGCCGTCGGAGTCGGAGGGGTCGTCCGCCCCTCCCGGTCCCGACGGATCCGGAGGGTCGGGCGGCGGTTCCTCGTCTCCCAGGACCTGGTCGAGGAGGTCCTCGTCGAGACCCGGCGCGTCGAACGGGTTGCGCCGACGCCGGTGCGGCAGGGCGAGCAGGGCGGCACGGCGGATGTCGGCCAGGGTGACCGAGGTCCGGCCCTCCCAGGCCGCGTGCGCCACCGCCGTGCGCGCGGTGACGATGTCGGCCCGCAGACCGTCCACCTCGAACGTCGCGCACACCTCGGCGATCTTCAGCAGCGCGGCCTCCGGCAGCCGCACCTGCCCGAGCGCCTCCCGGGCCGCGGCGATGCGCTCGGTGAGGGCCTCCTCGGCCGCACGGTAGCGGTCGGCGAAGGCGGCGGCGTCGGAGTCGTGGGCCATGCGCCTGCGGACCACCTCGGCGCGGGTCGCGGGCTCGCGCGGCGCGGCGACCTCGACGGTGAGCCCGAACCGGTCGAGGAGCTGCGGACGCAGCTCACCCTCCTCGGGGTTCATCGTGCCGATGAACAGGAACCGGGCGGTGTGCTCCACGGAGAACCCGTCGCGCTCCACGGTCACCCGGCCGGTGGCGGCGGCGTCGAGCAGGAGGTCGACCAGGTGGTCGTGGAGCAGGTTGACCTCGTCGACGTAGAGGAGTCCGCGGTGGGCCCGGGCCAGGAGACCGGGCTCGTAGGCGACCTTGCCGTGCGTGAGCGCCTGTTCCAGGTGCAGGGAGCCCAGGACACGGTCCTCCGTGGCGCCGACGGGCAGTTCGACGAGCCGTACCGGGCGGCTCTCCACGGCCGTGTCGGCCCCGAAGGGGCCGTCCGGCGACCGCTGCGCCGGATCGGCGGGATCCACGGAGAACCGGTCGCCCCGGTAGACGTCCACGGGCGGGAGGAGGGAGGCGAGGGCCCGGGCGGCGGTGGACTTGGCCGTGCCCTTCTCCCCGCGCACCAGGACGCCGCCGATCTCCGGCGAGACGCTGGTGAGGACGAGGGACAGGCCCAGGTCGTCGAGCTGTTCGGCGTCGCAGCCGACGATCGCGGTGAAGGGGTAGTGCGATGACCGCAATGGCATGTGAGGCTCCCGCTCGTTTCGCCATCCGTAAGGGGCGGGCGCGAGGCCGGTCTTCGGACTTGCCGAGTCCTCCTGCGTGGAGGCTCGGTTCACCGCAGCGGGCCTGTGCCGGAGTCTCACCGGGCTTCCCTGATTCTCCCCTCCCGCCGTCCCCACCGTTTCCGATGGCTGGGCCGTTGGGGCACCTCGTGCCTGTGGCCGCCACGATAGCTTGGCCTCCTCCCCACGGCGGAAGCCGGGGGCCTCCGCCGCCACACACTCGGTCAAGGTCAGGAAGGTCGGTATGCACTCCCCCAAGGAAACCGGGATCACCGTCGTCGGCGTCGGAGCCGACGGCTGGCCCGGTGTGCCGGAACGGCTGCGCGGGCTCGTCCTGGACGCGGACGTGGTGCTGGGCGGCCGCAGGCACCTGGCGATGCTGCCCGACCAGCCCGGGCAGCGCCGTGAGGCCTGGCCCTCTCCCCTGCGGGAGGGGCTGCCGTCGGTGCTCGCCTCCCTCGACGGCGCCTCCGCGGTGGCGCTCGCCTCCGGCGACCCCCTGGTGTCCGGTGTCGGCACCACGCTGATCGATCTGCTGGGCGCGGACGCCGTGCGGGTGGAGCCGTCCGTCTCCTCGGTCGCCCTGGCCCGCGCCCGGATGGGCTGGCCCTCGGAACGGTGCGAGGTGGTGGGCCTGGTCGGGCGCGACCCCCGGCTGCTGCTGCGGTGTTTGGGGCCCGGACAGCGCGTCCTGGTGCTCTCCTCGGACGGGGACACGCCCGCGGCGGTCGCCGCCCTCCTCGTCGGCGCCGGCTACGGCGCCAGCCGTATGACCGTGCTGGGCGATCTGGGCGCGGACTCGGAGTCCCGTTCGGAGGGCACGGCGGACGGCTGGCTGGAGGACCCTCCCGCGAAGGCGCCCGCGTTGCACGTACTGGCCCTGGAGCTGGTCGGCCCGTCCGGGTACGGACTGGTCCCGGGGCTGCCCGACGACGCGTTCGAACACGACGGGCAGCTGACCAAGAGGGACCTGCGCGCCTCGGCGCTGGCCCGGCTGGCGCCCTCGCCGGGCCAGCACATGTGGGACGTGGGCGCGGGTGCGGGGTCGGTCGGCATCGAGTGGATGCGGGCCCACCCGACCTGCACCGCCACGGCGGTCGAGGCGCAGGCCGAGCGGGCCGAGCGGGCCGGCCGCAACGCCGGCCGCCTCGGTGTGCCCGGGCTGCGCGTGGTCACCGGCCGCGCGCCGGACGCGCTGGCCGGCCTGCACGCGCCCGACGCGGTGTTCGTCGGCGGCGGTGCGACCCGTCCGGGCGTGCTCGACACCTGCCTGCGGGCGCTGCGGCCGGGCGGCCGGCTCGTGGTGCACGGTGTGACGCTGGAGACCGAGCACCTGCTCGCGGACGCCTACCGGCGCCACGGAGGGGAGCTGACCCGTGTCGCCGTCGAGACCACCGCTCCCGTCGGCACGTTCACCGGCTGGACACCCGCCCGCACGGTCACCCAGTGGTTCCTGACCGCGATGCCCTGAACCCTCGCCCCGCCCCGGTCCGTTGCCGGCCGCCGCGGGCACGGGAGTCGGTTCTCCGCCTGCGGCCCCGCCGGGGACCGGCCCCGGCGGGCACGCCGGCAGGACCGGGAGCCGCTCGAGGTTCCCGGGCCCTGCCGCCACCCGCGCCGGAAACTCCCTGCGGGCTTCACACCGGCGATTCAATGACGGTCAGGAACTCGCGGATGTATCCGGCCACGGTGTCCAGGTGGCTTTCGAGGAGGAAGTGTCCGCCTCCGGGAACCAGGTGGATCTCCGCGTCCGGCAGGTCCCTCGCGAAGGCGCGTGCTCCGTCCGGGCCGAAGATCTCGTCGCCTGCGCCCCAGACCGCGAGGAGGGGAACCCGGTGGTCCCGAAAGTAGGCGTGTACCCGGGGGTAGAGGGGCGGGTTGCTGGCGTAGTCGCGAAACAGGGCGAGCTGCACGAGGTCGTTGCCCGGCCGGTTGACCTCGCGGTGGTCGGCGGCCCAGGTGTCAGGATCGACCAGCTCGGGCCGGTCCACTCCGTGCAGGTACTGCCAGCGGATGGCCTCGAGCGAGAGGGCGGCACGGACGGCGGGTTCGGTCTCTGGTCCCGGATTCTCGCAGTACGCCCATACGGGCTCCCAGAAGTCCGGTACGAAGCCGTCCTCGTAGGCGTTGCCGCTCTGCGTGATCACCGCGGTGATCGCGTCCGGGGCGCGCAGGGCCAGCCGCCAGCCGATGGGCGCGCCGTAGTCCTGGACGTACAGGGCGTAGCGGGTGATGCCGAGCTGGGACAGCAGGGCCTCGGTGATGTCGGTCAGGGAGTCGAAGGTGTAGGTGAACGCGTCCACGGGCGGGGCGTCGGATCCGCCGAAGCCGAGGTGGTCGGGGGCGATGACGTGGAACCGGTCGGCCAGCTCCGGGATGAGGTGGCGGAACATGCGTGAGCTGGAGGGGAATCCGTGCAGGAGCACGAGTGCGGGCGCCTGGCGGTCTCCTGCCTCTCGGTAGGAGACGCGATGTCCCCGCACTGTCGCGTATCGATGGCCCACCTCAACCATAACTAACCCCTTCGATGTCTTTTGAAGGTTATCCTTGGCATTGAGTAGACCACCCTGGGAGTAACCTGTCAAACCACTTGATGGAGTTAGACGGAAAGGTGGGTGCCGTGCTGGACGACCAGGCCCTGATGCAGGCGCTGAACAGCACCCCTGTCACGGACGGCCGACGCCGGGACCTGTGGAGTGACGACCAGGGGGTGGACGAGTGGGCGCGGGCACACGGGGGCATCGGCGGCGACGAGGAGCGCCGGTGGCTGCGCACCGCCCGGGACGCGCTCCAGGCGGTGGAGTCGGGCACCTCGTCGGAGCCCCGGCTGCGCCGGGTTCTCGCAGGCGTTCGCAAGGTCCCGCGGCCCAGCGCGTCGGGCGTCGAGTGGCACTTGGAGGTGCCGCCGGAGCGCAGGCTCGCCGTGGAACTCGTGCTCGCGTGGGCGGACGTCCAGGAGCGCATGCCCGGCCGTCTGCGGCCGTGCGAGAACCCTGAGTGCCGCCTCTTCCTTTTGGACCGCAGCCGTGCCAACACCGCACGGTGGTGCTCGATGAAGACCTGCGGGAACCGGCTCAAGGCCCGCCGGCACCAGAGCCGGGCACGGGAGGCCCCACGGTCCGGGTAGCGCGCCGACGGGTCCGCCTCGCACGGGCGGACCCGCGCCCGGAGGCCTCCGGCGGACGGGCGTTCGGGGTCCCCGCCCTCAGCGGCCCCCTCCCGCACACCCCCTAGCCACCGGCCCGGGGGCGTGCCGGATCGTAGAGGTGGGACTCACCGCCCCTCCCGGGGTCGAGCGCCCGCCCCACGAGGATCACCGCCGCCTGGCGGAGCCCGGCCTCCTCCACCGCGTCGGCGATGGTGGAGACCGTGCCGCGCAGCACCGACTCGTCCGGCTGGCTGGCCCGGTGGACGACGACGACCGGGCAGCCGCCGCCGTACTCGGGTTCGATCTGCGCCATCAGCTCCCGGACCCGCCTGATCGCCAGGTGCAGCACCAGTGTGGCGCGGGTCGCCGCGAAGGCCGCCAGCGACTCGGTGTCCGGCATGGCGGTCGAGCGGGCCTGGGTCCGGGTCAGCACCACCGACTGGGCCACCAGCGGCACGGTCAGCTCCCTGCCCGCCAGCGCCGAGGCGGCCGCGTACGCGGGCACCCCCGGTGTGACGTCCCACGGGACACCGTGCGCGTCGAGCCTGCGGGTCTGCTCGGCGAGCGCCGAGTAGAGCGAGGGGTCGCCGGAGGTGAGCCGTACGACGTCCCGCCCCCCGGCGTGCGCGTCGACCAGGCGGTCGGTGATGCGGTCGAGGTCCAGGCCCTGGGTGTCCACCAGTGCGGCGCCGGGCGCGCAGTGGGTGAGGACGTCCGGGTCCAGGTACGTGCCGGGGTACAGCACCACGTCGGCCTCGGCGAGCATCCGCGTGGCGCGGACCGTCAGCAGATCGGCGGCGCCGGGCCCCGCCCCCACGAAGTGCACGGTCATGGTCCCACCCACCGCGGGGTCCAGACGCGGCCCGTCGCGGAGACCCGGGTGCCGGACGCGCCGACGATCAGCAGGCAGCGCATGTCGACGGCGGCCGGGTCGAGTTCGTCGAGGGTGGTCACCGTCAGGGACTCGCCGTCTCGGCCGACGTCCCGGCCGACGACGACCACGGTGTCGGGCTTCCGGTGCTCCAGCAGGATCCGGCGGGCGGTGACGATCTGCTCGGTCCGGGACCGGGAGGCCGGGTTGTAGACGGCCAGCGCCAGGTCGGCCTCGGCGACGGCGCGCAGCCGCCGCTCGACCACCTCCCACGGTTTGAGGCGGTCCGACAGGCTCATCACCGCGAAATCACCGCCGACGGGTGCGCC
Organism: Nocardiopsis sp. TRM 82005; assembly: GCF_056312425.1. NCBI lineage: Bacteria > Bacillati > Actinomycetota > Actinomycetes > Streptosporangiales > Nocardiopsidaceae > Nocardiopsis > Nocardiopsis sp. TRM 82005. Next base: position 20,937 of record NZ_JBWDTQ010000008.1, on the reverse strand, counting down.
CGCTCGGGCCGCGACCGCCTGGACGGCGCTGACGCCCGGCAGCACCCGGACGGGCACGTCCTGGTAGCCGGGGTCCTCGGCCGCCTCGAACACGGCGGTGGCCATGCCGAAGACGCCGGCGTCCCCGCCGGAGACCACGGCGACGCGTTCTCCGCGCCTGGCCAGGTCGAGGGCGAACCGGGCCCGCTGGAGCTCGACGGTGTTACCGGAGGCGTGCCGGGTGAGTCCGGGGCGCTGCGGGACCCGGTCGACGTAGGAGGCGTAGCCCACCACGTGGTCCACCTCCGCGAGCGCCTCGGAGGCCTCGGGGGTGAGCCAGTGCCCGGGACCGGGCCCCAGGCCGACGACCAGCAGTTCGGCCGCCGGTTCAGCGGACTCCGGTGCCGTCGGCGTCGCCGCGCCGCCCTGCCGGGACCGCTTGCCGTTGCGGCTGTCGCCGGTGACCAGTACCAGGGAGAAGTAGGGCACCGTCTGCGGATCGACCTCCGAGACCGGCAGCCGCCGCTCCCCGTCCATCGAGGCGCGCTCCACGTACACCGCGTGCTCCAGGCGCCCGGCCGCCTCCAGGGCGCGGCGGACGGCCGGGAAGGTCCGGCCCAGCTTCATGATCACGGCCGCGTCGGTGTCCGCCAGACGGCGGGCCAGTTCCGGTTCGGGCAGGGTGCCGGGCAGCACGGTGAGCACGTCGGTCTGCCGGGCCAGCGGGGCCGCCGCGGCGGCGGTGAACGCCGGGACTCCGGGCACGATCTCGGTCTCGTACCGCTCGGACAGCCGGTCGTGCATGTACATGTACGACCCGTAGAACAGGGGGTCGCCCTCGGAGAGCAGGACGACGTCGCGCCCGGCGTCGAGGTGGGCGGCCAGCCGTGCGGCGGACTCCTCGTAGAAGTCGGCCAGCGCACCCGCGTAGCCGCCCGGATGGTCGGTCGCGCCGGTGGTCACCGGATAGGTGAGCTGTTCCTCGACCGCCGAGCCCGGGATCAGGGACGCGGCGATGCGCCGGGCGTTGGACTGCTTTCCCGCGCCGGCGTGGTAGGCGACGACGTCGGCTCCGGTGATGAGCCCGGCCGCCTTGAGGGTGATCAGCTCGGGGTCGCCGGGACCGACCCCGACACCGTGGAAACGACCGGTCATTCCTCCTCCTTGGCGAGTGCGTTGAGGGCCGAGGAGGTCATCGCGGAGCCCCCGCGGCGGCCACGGGTGGTCACGTAGGGGACGTCGACGCCGTGTCGGCCCGCGAATTCCGTCAGCGCCTGCTTGGACTCGGCGGCGCCGACGAAGCCGACCGGGCAGCCGACGATCGCAGCCGGGCGCGGGGCGCCGTCGACCAGCATTTCCAGCAGATGGAAGAGGGCGGTGGGCGCGTTGCCGACGGCGACCACCGCGCCGTCGAGCAGCGGCTCCCACAGGGAGACCGCGGCCGCGGTGCGGGTGGTGCCCCACTCCCGGGCGAGGTCGGGGACCCGCTCGTCGCCGAGGAGGCAGAGCACCTCGTTGCCGCTCGGCAGGCGGTTCCTGGTCACGCCAGCGGCCACCATGCGCGCGTCGCACAGGACCGGCGCACCGGCCCGGAGGGCGGCCCGTGCCGCGGGGACCAGATCGGGGTGGACGGCCAGGTCGTCGGCGAGGTCTACCTGGCCGGTGCCGTGGATCATCCGGACGGCGAGCCGCTCCGCGTTGGCGGGCAGGTGCCCCAGCCGGGCCTCACGCCGGATGATGGCGAAGGAGTCGGCGTAGATCGCGGGCCCGTCGTCGACGTACTCATAGTGCCGGTTCGGCCGGCTCGGGACGGTCACTGTGTCTCTCCGGGGATGAGGATGCCACGCCACGGCGTGACGACGAGCTCGCGGGATCCGGAGGTGAGCGCCTCCTCGGCGAGCGCTTCGGCGGCGGGGCGGTCCAGTCCGTCGTCGGGTACGGGAACGTGCCGTCCGCCCTCGGGCAGCGGACCGTACGGCAGCGGCGGCGCGGGGGCCGGTAGTCGCGGGTCCGGTGGCGCCGGTTCGATCAGCGGCGACGGGAGTTCGGCGACGTGCCACGGCGCGGCGGGACCGTCTCCGCGCCGCTCCAGGAACTCGTCGGCCAGTCCTACGAGCGAGGCGGCGGCCCCGCCGAGCGGCGTCAACGGGCCCCAGCCCTCCCCGATCCTCAGCTGGGCGACCTGCTCGTCGAGGGCGACGAGGCCCAGGTCGCAGGAGCGGTCGAGCATGTCACCGCGTCCGTCGTCCAGGACGAACAGGAAGCGCCCGGGAAGGGCGGCTCGGTGCGGCTCGGCACACAGCAGCCCGTCCAGGTCGGTGGCGAGGGGGCGCAGGTCCACCCTCCCGCCCGTCGCCCGCCATCGCTCCGGGGGACGCTCCGCGCCAGACGAAGCTTCCACCCTCAAACGAGAGCCACCGGCCCCAGCCCACTTGCCCGTCGCCCGCCATCGCTCCGGGGGACGCTCCGCGCCAGACGAAGCTTCCACCCTCAAAGGAGAGCCTCCGGCTCCGGCCCACTTGCCCGTCAGGCCCGTGCACGGGGAGGCCATCACGTTGCGGACCAGTTCGTGGGTGAGCGAGGGCAGCAGACCGGTCCCCTCAAGGGCCCGGAGCACCTCGGGGGGCAACCGCCCGTCACGTCCGGGCAGGGCGCGCAGCTGCACGTTGGCCCGGCCGGTGACATGGATCCGGCCGACGCCGTACTCGTCGGCCACGGCGGCCAGGGCCCGCAGCGAGCGGGCGGGAAGCCGGCCGCCGACGAGCCGGAGACGGACCAGCAGCCCGTCCTCGGCGGGCCAGGGACGCAGGGCGCCGGGGCAGCGGTCGCGCCGGGTTCGAGGGGCGGAGGGCGGGGGTTCCGTCGGGGACATGCGAGTCCTTCGGGTCAGGGACCCGTTCGCGGGGTCCGCGGATGACCTGGCGGCCCGTCACCGCCAGTGCCAGCAGGTCTTCGGACTCGGGTTCGACCGGTACGGAGCGCCTTCCCGGAGCGGTGCTCCAGTGGCTGTCCCGGGAACCGCGTTCCCGGGGCGTGCCCGCCCGTCACCCTCACCGCTGCGCGTCAGTCCCGGAGTCTCACCGGGTTCCCTGCCCCACGAGGTGGAGTTCGACTGGCTCGACGAGGGTAATACCTCGCTCATCACCGGTCTGAGCCAGGGTCCCCACCGGCCTGCGAGAAGGCACGGCTGGAGCGGGCCGTGGTGCCTTGCCGCGGTCACTCACGGTAGGTCTCCACGGCCCGCCCCGATGGCCACCGCACGACTTCTGAACGTGCCCGCAGGCCCCCGTCTACGAACTGCGGCCGGAGCCCCAGGGAACGGTCGGCTGGAGCACGGCCTCGGTCAGGGCCTGGGAGCGCAGATGGGTGACCTTCTGGTACTCGGGGTCGGCGACCATGCGGCTGAACGTCTCCCGGTCGGGGTAGCGAACGAGCAGTACCGCGTCCCAGTCCTGCCCGTCCTCGGCGACCAGGGGCGCCGCACCGTCACCGGCGTAGAGGAGTTCGGCTCCGTACTTCTTCAGGAAGCGAGCCGTCTGCCGCGAGTACTCCTCGTACGAGGAACGACCGTCCGGAGCGAAGCGCAGCAGGTTGAGCATGACGAAGGGACCGCCCGGGTCATCCTTCAACATGCCCGCGAGAGCGGATCCTGAGGGGTCGACGGCCATTGGTGACTCCTTGTGTGGTCGAGGGGTGTGAGAAGCGTGGGCGCACCACGGACGCCATGGTAACCGACTGGTCGGTATGCACTATTGGCGGGCCTGCCCGCGGCCTCGTCGCGATGGCCCGCCCACCCCGGTTCCATCAAAAATCCTGCATACCGCTTTCCTACCATTCCCTTTCCCCTGGGTGCGAAAACGATATCCAATCCGCCACGGATGCGCAGGTGACAGAGCCACTACCCAGCCCCGAGGGACTCCTGGCGAGGGCTGGACTCCCACGTCCAGGAAAACGAAACCTAGATCAAACTATTGACCATTTGTACATATCTGCGTAAATCTGAGTGTGCCAAGACCAGCCCCTGTCCCCCCACACCGCAGGAGGACTCTTGACCCCGTACCGCCAGCGGAGGCTCCGCCACCGCGCACCGCTCGCCGCACTGCTCGCCGGAGCACTACTCGGAACCTCGATGGTCGCGCCCGCCTCCCCCGCGGCGGCGCAGCCCTCGCAGGCGAACTGCTCGTCCAACACCGGGGACACCGGCGGCCGGTCGTGGACCGACCACGCCGAGCTGGAACGCGAGCTGCGGACCCTCCAACGCCAGCGCGGCGACGTACTGGCGGTCGAGGAGATCGGCCGCTCCCACCAGGGGCGCGGGATCTGGTCCGCGCGCGTGGGCACCGGACCGCAGACCGTGCTGGTCACCAGCGAGATCCACGGCAACGAGAAGACCGGCACAGAGGCGCTGCTCAACCTGCTGCGCACCATGAGCGCCAGAACTCCCCGGGCTCAACGGCTGCGCGAGGACGTCACCCTGGTCGCGGTGCCGCAGATGAACCCCGACGCCAGCGAACTGGACCGGCGCGGCAACGACCGCGGCTGGGACGACGTCGTGGCCGACTTCCCCCAGCTGGAGGGGGCGCAGCCCCCGTGGAACTACTACACCCGGTCCCTACAGGGAGACGACTACTCCGAGCGCCCCGGGTTCGACGTCAACCGCGACTTCAACCCGGACCTGTCCTACGTGCCCGAACCCGACGACTTCCCGGGGCGGTCCAGCGAGCCCGGCTGGTACATCCACCCCGAGTCCCAGACGGTCCGCGACCTCTACGTGGACCTCACCGAGGAGCGGGGCGGGGTGGACGTCTACATCGACCTGCACCACCAGGGGCCGTGCTACGAGGAGGAGGAAGGCGGGGAGTGGGTGAACCTGTCCGTCTCCGCCGACTTCGTCCCGGACCCGGGCACCCCCGAGGGTGAGAAGTACTCCGAGTACGCCGACCTCTACGACTTCGACCTCTCCCGCCAGGTCAACCTCGCGGTGTACGACGAGCTGAACTCCTACGGCAGCTCGGGGTTCGACAACATCACGCTGTACCCGCAGGACCTCGACCTTCCCGGGACGGCGCTGGGCTCCTTCTCCCTGAACGGCAGCGGCGCGATGCTGTTCGAGGTGCGCGGGCAGACCCAGAGCTGGGGAGCCCGCCAGCGCGGCCAGCTCGTCAAGACGGTCGAGCGCGGCCTGGAGTCGGTGGTCGAAGGCCTCGCCGACGGCTCATTGCACGACCTCGACCCGGAGCGCTACCACACCATCCCCGGGCGCTAGGTGTACTGACCACAGAGGTTAGGTACAGCTAGGGCGTGCGCGGCGGACACTCCCCGGCACTGACCACGTGATGCGGCGGGGCCGACGGCCGGATCGGCCCCGCCGTTGCACACACCCTCGCTGAGGAGTGTGTGCCGATCACGCGATCGGTCCCCGTCGCACGCACGCGTCCCTGGGGACTCGTGCGCCGGTGGAACCGGCGCCCCGAAGCCGTGTCCCCCTCGAAGGCCGCCCGCGGAGGCAGTTCACCGAGGATCACCAGAAGGCGTCCGTACCATGTCCTGAGGGTCCCCCACCACCCCCTCGCCCGCGCTCTGCTGGCCTTCTTCCTCGCTCTGGCCGCCTCCCACCTGGCCGTCCAGCTGTTCGGCCTCGCCTCTTGGTCGCGGCCGACGCGGGTCCTGCTCATGCCGGCCCCGGCACTGAGGGTGTTCGCGGCCACGGACCGGCCCCCGTCTGGTGAGGCTGGCGCTGATCGCCCTGGTCTTCTCCTGGCTCGGCGGCTCCCTTCCCGCACTGGCCGACGGCGACACCGCGTTCCTGCTGATGGTGGGCGGTTTCCTGGTCACACAGGTGGTGTACGTGTTCGCCTTCTGGCCGTACCGGACCGAGAGCGTGCTCCGCCACCGCCGGTGGCTGCTGGTGCCCTACCTCGGTTTCGTGTCCGCCCTGGTGTGGGTGTGTGCCCCGCACGCCCACGGTCTGCTGGTCCCCGTCCTGCTGTACGGGCTGGTGCTAGCGCTGATGGCGGTCCTGGCCACGGGGGCCAACGCCTGGACGGCGGCAGGTGGAGCGCTGTTCCTGATCTGCGACGCCCTCATCGCCCTGCGGTCCTTCGTCCCTGGCTTCGACGAGGCACAGATGTTCGACGCCCACTGCACCGACGCCGCGTCGGGCGCCCCCGCCCGAGCGGGGCGTCGTGTACACGGACGCACCCGCGATCGACCTCACGGTCTTCCACGGCACGTGAGGCTGTGGCGATCGCCCGTGAGCGGCGACCACAGGCCCGGTTCTCAGAGGGCGTCGGCTCCGGACAGGGCACGGGCCAGGTCGGCCGGGGCACCGTGCCCCCGCTGCGCGACGCGGCGCAGCCGCTCCGGATGTCCCCGGCCGCGGCTGAGCGCGCACACCGCCGCCAGCCGGTCGGGCCCGTGGGCCTCGGAGACGGCCAGGCCGGCGAACCGCTCGGCGGTCGCATCGTTCAGACCGGTCTCGCCACCGGGTCCGCACCGGGCACCCATGCGAACCGCACGCATCGCCTGCCCGTGACGCTCGACCACCCACGGGCGCAGGTAGTCGGGACGGGTGACCAGGACGTGTCCGTAGTCGTGCCGCAGCTCGCGCGGCGGCTCTCCCTCGGGGAAGTGCAGGCCGCAGGCGTACATGTCCAGCCAGGTCTCGTACCATGCGGGGAAATCGGCGCCCGGCGGGAACGACGGGGGCTTCTCGTCGTTCCAGGTGTAGACCACGCGTCCGCGTTCCGGCCCGTACAGGACAAGGTTCACCGCGTAGCCGCAGCCCAGTTCAGCCATGCGCAGCAGACCGGGGAACTCGCCCCAAGTGGTGTCCTCGTCCCAGTCGAGGGCACGCTCCCACCAGTGGTCGTCGAACCGGATGCTCTCGGGCCAGGGTGCGCGGCTTTCGACGCGACCGTACGGGTAGCGCGTACCGTCCTCGCCCTCCTCCCCGGCCACGAGCGGGAACGGGTGGGTGGGCGGGAACTCGTCGCTCTCCACGGCGACGGTGCGCTGGTATCCCTCCTCTGGGATGCCGGCCTTCCGCGCGATGGACCCGGCCCCCGCGCCGAACATCATGCCGCCGTCGGCAACGGAGGTGACGAACGCCCGGTAGCTCTCGGGCAGGGTGAGGCCGTTCTCCTCCTCGAAGGCGGTCACCGCATCCTCCGTCGTGGGTGCCATGAGCCACAGCTCGTCGGCACCGCGCTCCCGGAGCCAGGTGTGCTTGGCCCGGATCCGGCGCAGCCGCGATGGCGGCCCCGTCCCGGGTTCGTGCGTGATGGGAGATGGATGGTCCATGGGCGCCACCCTGCCGAACGCGCCGGTGTACGTTCCACCGGTTTTCGGGCCTCCGCGGAGCGGACACACTCCTCGCGCCGCCCTGGGCCGTGCCGGCCCCCGGCCACGCGAACGGCGGGTGTCGCCGCGGCCGCGTCCCGCGGGATCGCGGCCTCCGCAGGGTCCGGGCCGCAGAGCCACCGGTCTCGCTCCCGTGCCATGCTTGGAGCCATGCAGGTAAAGCAACCGCGGCTGGAGATCGAGTACTGCACTCGGTGCCGGTGGCTCCCGCGGGCCACCTGGATGGCACAGGAACTACTGACGACGTTCGAGGCCGAACTCGGCGAGGTCGCACTCGTCCCGAGTAGCGGCGGCGTGTTCGAGGTCCGCCTGGACGGACAGAGCGTGTGGTCGCGCAGGAGCGACGCCGCATTCACCGACGCCGCCGAACTCAAGCGCCTCATCCGGGACCGGATCGCCCCCGACCGCCGCCTGGGGCATTCCGAACGCACGTCAGAGCACTAGGGTCTGTCGCGCAGGCCGACCTCGGTCGAGGACGACCGAGATCCGTGGGGCGCGGTGCCTGACGAGGGGCCGGTGGTCCCGGCCGGAACCGTTGTCGCCGAAGGCGAGTCTGTCCGCCGCGGCCACGGCCGAACCGCCCGGCGGCGTCAGCGGTGGCTCAACACGTTGACCACCCTGCCGTCGGGGTCGCGGACAAGGAACCGCCGTACCCCCCACTCCTCGTCCTGTAGGGGTGGACGATTTCCGCGCCGCTCTCCCGCATGACCGCGTAGGCCGCGTCCACGTCGTCCACCTCAATACTCATGTCGGGGCTGACCGGTGCGGTCTTGTCGCTGGTCATGACGCTGACCTGTGCCGCCGGGCTGGACGGGGAGGCGAGGGTCACGATCCAGCCGTGGTTCATGACCTCCTCGAAGCCCAAGAGCCCGTAGAACTCCTGGTTCTCCTGCGCGGCCTCTGACTGGATGACGGGCGTGACACGGTGGACGGCCATCGGCGGCTCCACGTGGGAAAAGGCGTATCTCCGGGGCTTCTCGAGAGGACTATGACACACCCTGCCCCGCGCGCGCTTTCGCGAAAGGCCCCGGGTGCACGCGGCTCGGCAACGGCCGCCGCCGTGTCTCGTCACCGACGACCGTTCCGCCTGGTTCGGCGGTGGAGTTCGTGTACGCGGTGTCCACAGAAGCCGGGTCCCCCCACGAACTCGGAAGGGACCCGGCGGCGGGCGCGGTTCAGGCGGTGCCGTGCTCGGGGCCGGGCCCGGAGCCGTGGGCATCGCCGCCGCGCAGGCGGGCGAGGAAGGTGTCCAGGGCCCAGGGGCCCGGTCCCAGGACGGCGATGAGCAGGAAGGCCCAGCAGTACATGGCCGCGAGTTCGCCGCCGTTGCCGAGCGGCAGCAGCCCCTCGGGCTGGTGGACCGCGAAGTAGGCGTAGGCCATCGAGCCCGAGGCGGTCACGGCGTTGAGGCGGGTGGTCAGTCCCGCCAGGACCAGGGTGCCGCAGACCAGTTGGATGAGCGCGGCCCACCAGGAGGGCCAGGTACCGAGTTCGACGGCGAGTCCGGTACCGCGGTTGCCGCCGAGCACGCCGAACAGGGAAGCGGTGCCGTGCAGGAGGAAGAGGAAGCCGGTGACCACGCGGAAGAGGGACAGCACCGGTCCATCCCCGCGTCCGCGGGGCTCACATGCCGCCTTTGCCGGAGTAGACGGCGAGGATCGGTCCATCCCCGCGTCCGCGGGGCTCACCACATCAGGTTGGAAACTTCTTCGCCAACATCAGGTCCATCCCCGCGTCCGCGGGGCTCACTGCTCCTCCTCCCGCGCGGCGGTGCCTACGGGCGGTCCATCCCCGCGTCCGCGGGGCTCACGGGCTCTGGTTGGTGTGGGACATGGGTGTCCTCGGTCCATCCCCGCGTCCGCGGGGCTCACAGCTCAAGAAGCAGCTCACCGACGACGGCGAGCGGTCCATCCCCGCGTCCGCGGGGCTCACTCCGCCGCCGTGATGACCTCCGGAGTAAGGCCAGGTCCATCCCCGCGTCCGCGGGGCTCACCGTGCCGCAACCTTGGGCATGGTGGATCCCTCCGGTCCATCCCCGCGTCCGCGGGGCTCACTTGGCGCTCCGTTACGCCGCTCCCAGCTGAGCCGGTCCATCCCCGCGTCCGCGGGGCTCACCAGGCCTGGACCGGGGCCCTGGCCATCACCGCCGGTCCATCCCCGCGTCCGCGGGGCTCACAAGCCCATTTCAACGGCGAGTTTCACAAACGTTGGTCCATCCCCGCGTCCGCGGGGCTCACACCGTACGGAGACCCGCGAGGACATCCGCCATCGGTCCATCCCCGCGTCCGCGGGGCTCACGGCCGGTAGGGGCCGAACACCTTCACGACCGGCGGTCCATCCCCGCGTCCGCGGGGCTCACACGCGTCCACGATCGGATCAAGCGCGAGCAAGCGGTCCATCCCCGCGTCCGCGGGGCTCACCCGCCCGCATACGCCTTTCCTAGGCTGATTACCGGTCCATCCCCGCGTCCGCGGGGCTCACGGCGGCTTGCCACTCCCGGACCCGCTGGACGTCGGTCCATCCCCGCGTCCGCGGGGCTCACGCCGCCAAGCTCACCAAGCAGTACCTGGAGAGCGGTCCATCCCCGCGTCCGCGGGGCTCACAGCGTGGCGCGGAGGGCCCCGACGTGGAGCGCGGGTCCATCCCCGCGTCCGCGGGGCTCACGTGAGCTTGTCCGCCGTGATAACCTCTCCGGCCGGTCCATCCCCGCGTCCGCGGGGCTCACCCCTCGTGCGGGCCCCGGCACGTCGGACAGAGCGGTCCATCCCCGCGTCCGCGGGGCTCACGAGTAGACCACAATCGAAGTATGGCCAATGTTCGGTCCATCCCCGCGTCCGCGGGGCTCACGCCCTCGGGGTGCATGGGGGTCAACATGTGGTCGGTCCATCCCCGCGTCCGCGGGGCTCACTCCGTCGGGGACCTCGTAATCCTGAACTAGGGCGGTCCATCCCCGCGTCCGCGGGGCTCACAGCAAATGACCTGCGACAATCCGAGGTGTTATCTTCGCGTTACCTCTTCAAGGAGAGGACACCGAAGGATCGAGCAACTCGTCTTCAGGCTCAACCCCAATGAAGCGGATGAGCTGGAGGCCGTCGAAATCCATCACCTGTCTTCGTCTCTCTCCCGCTGTCTTGACCACGAACCTCTGCTCGTTGTCCGCAGGGTGCGCGCATACCGCCGCACCATCCCCAACGGATTCGCTGACCAGTTCCCAAAAGCGATCGCGTACGCGGGCCGTCATCGTGCCAATGTACAAACCGGCTTTGGGTTCGATCATCCACCGCGACAATGACCCCCGCACATGCGGAGGTACAGCCGTCGTTGAGATCACCACCATCGACGTCATCAGCCGTGCTCCTCTTCCAGCTCAGAAGGAGGAAGAGCGGAACCGAACGCGATCCGATCACCATAGTTGACACCGCCTGTCACTGACCCACGCACGGGGTCCCACAGATCCACAACACGCCAGCGCTTGGTGGGTTCCGCTTCTTCTCCTTCAGCTTCGGAGTCGAGCAGCAACTGGACGTCCCGGACGATGCGCGGGATCATTCGGTAGAGCTTCAGGTCACTGCGCAGTTTGCGTCGTGCCTCAGCTTCAGGGTGCTCTGACGCGTGCAGCGAAAACGCCAGGGGCACCGTTGTCGCTGCCTTGTACAGGTCAGCGATGTCGTAGACGAAGGAGTGCTGTTTCCCGCTGTGCACAAACCCCAGGCCCGGGTGACATCCCAGGTGCATGATCACTGAGTGGACCACGCCGTATAGGGCGGCATTCGCTGAGGACAGCGCCCGGTTGACCGGATCCTGTTCGCCCCAGGATTCGGGGTTGTAGTTGCGTTTGAACGGTTTGAGCCGATACCTGCCTGCAAGCCCTTGGTAGAGCTTGCGCATCCGCTGGCCCTCCAGCGCTCGGAGGGTTTCGATTGATGTGCCCTCAGCGACTTCTTCGCTGAAGCGCATCTCGAACATCGCGCAGGCAATATCAAGGCGCAGTTCGTTGTCGGCGTAGGCGCGAGCCTGCAGGTCCAGCCATCTGGTTGTCCGGTCAGGTGATGGCCAGCCACCGTAGTGGACGACGCCGCCGGATCCCGTGCTGATGACCGTGGTGTTGTGCCGGAAGAGCGTGGCAAGGGCCGGTGAGGTGATGGATGTTCCCGGCCCCAACATCAGACACGCCAGTGCTGCTGTCGGGATAGGGACACGGTGCACTACACCCGAGTCGGTCTCGGTCTCAGCGCACACCCCGGTGTCGGTCTGTACGATGCGCACAATGTCGGCGTACAGGAACGATAAGCCGTCGGAGACCCGCGGCAGCATAGCGAGCGTCGGCCGAATGAAGTTCTTCTTCGCCTCGTTCTCCGGCTCGGTCATCCCTGCTCCGCGTAGGCGAGACTCAGCAGGCCGCAACCGAAAGCCTTGCCGCGACCGATCCCCTTCAGCACGGCCGTACGCACCGCATCGGTGTCTCGCACACGGGCGAGTCCGTCGAAGCGCACAGCGGGCATGCGGACCCTGCGTTCTCTCCTTCTGTCGACATGCTCCGAAAGCCTGGTCGAGTACGCACTGAGAAGCTCCAGCCCGTTTTTCCCGGCTTTGTCCTGCCACCAGGCATCGGCGGCCTGCCCTGTCAGCGGCAGTTCGTGGGCACCCGAACTCAGGCGCTTGTTGTCCCGAGTCCACAGTTCGCGGGGCATGGTGCTTTTGCCCAGGCGTTTCATCGGGCTTGCGGTGATCCGGTAGCGGACGACGTCGCCGAGGCCGATGCGTTCGAGGAGTGGGGTGAGGTCTTTGGTACCTGCGAGTTCGAACCCGGAGGGTAGATGCTGCGGGCACAGCTCGCTCTGGGCCTGGACGAGCAGATGGCGCCCGTTCCTGGTGTCTTCCACGCGAAAGAGCAGGCCGGCCTTTTGCCGGGGTGACTCGACGCGCTGGTCGCCCAGATCAGCGGAGGCGAGTTTCATCAGGATGCGGTGGTGGTCACCGGCCGTTGAACGCCGCACCTTCTGAACACGGTCGTCTAGGTCGATCTTGGTCAGCTGGACAGGCACCGCTTCTCCTCCACGTACTCAAAGATGCGCCTACGGTATTCGTGTGGTTTGCGGGTGAGCAGTTCTGCGGGAAGCCGTTGCAGGTCGGCGCTCACCGCGCGAGAGCGGTAGGTGCGTCCCTGTCCGGCGAAGGAGACGGGGACGTCGTTGAGCACGGCGACGCTTCGCTCCGATGCGGTGCGGCCGGGGGCGGCTTCCTCGATGAAGGTGACCTGTACTCCTGTTGGCTTGCGGTCCGTGCCCCATTCGATGCGGCCGCCCGGGCGGGGTGCGAGCGGTACTTCGGTTCGTAGCTGGTGCACCGGGTCGTCTGTTCGGGAGCAGAGCAGCAGGGGCGGGTCGGGAACGTAGGCGCGTCGGCCGAGGTGGGGGGCCCAACGCGGCGCCTGCAGGGCGGCAGCGATCTGATCGGTCAGCTGTGGTGGTCCTTCGACTGCGACAGTGAACACCGCGTCGGCCAGGAAGGACCTTCTGGTGACGATGGTCGCCGCACCTTCAGGTCGACGTTTGCCTTCTGCGGTGGGCACGGCCTCCTTGGCGGGAAGCCCACCGCCGATGGTGTGGAAGTCGACCATCCTCACTCCCGGCCGGTCCACGCGGACGGTGAACCTCAGCGCTTCGTAGCGTTCCAGGGGTTGGGTGCGGTCGCGGCCTTCCGCCGCCGCGAACATACCGATCAGCGCGGACCTGGTGGGATGGTCGACGGTGTCGCGGTCGGTGAAGGTGCTGTGCTCTCCCCAGCTTTGCAGGGGGCCGGCCAGCCGGATCAGCAGACCGCTCATTTGTGCTCGTTTCGCGAAGCACGGTTGGCCTCGTCGAGGGTGGCGGTGATGAGGCCGGGGTAGGAGGGCATGTACTCTCCCAGGTTCGGTAGTTCCTTGACCAGGTTGATCCCGGAGTGAAACGAGGTGGAGGTGTCCTTCCACCAGGCCCGGTTGAGTTCCTGGGCGTAGCTGTCCAGCCTGCTCTGAGCCTGCGTGGAGTAACCGGTGGCCGCCAGGAGCGGCTCTTCGAAGGCGGAGGCATAGGACATGGGCCGGTCGGTGCGGACACAGACGTGCACGAGGTCGGGTGCGGTCTGGGCTGCCGTCGCGTTCTGTTTCCCGCTGGGGATGGTGTCGATGAAGGCGCGCAGGAACTGACCGACCAGCTCGTGGGCGGTCTCGGTGTCGCCGTTGAGGTTGTCCAACAGTTGTGCCAGGTTGATGTTGGCGTAGCGGTAGAAGGTGCCGGAGCTGAACTCCCCCACGTTCATGTGGCCGCTGCCGCGGTCGTCTTCTTTGGGGATGTCGTCGACAGCGGTGAAGAAGTCCGTCTCTACGGTCGTGCCGTGGACGGTGAAGGCATGCGCGAACTGGACCGCTCCGTCGACCTCGGTGCCGGGCAACTCCGCGAGCATCCGGCCGAAGAGGTTGATGGTGCCGCTGCGTGCTTTGAGGATCTCCACGATCTCGTCGGAGGGGAGCACTCCCTTCGCGGAGGGCTTACTTTTGGCGGTCTCGGCTGTGATGGCGGCCTCGTGCTGGCTTGCCAGGTCGGCGAGTTCGGTGATGGCGCCCTGGGGGAGGTAGAAGAGCACGGAGGTGTCCTGCGGCTGGTCCTCCTGCCCCTTCTTCTGCTTTTCGACCTTGATGCCCTTGCCCACGGACAGGACGATCTGGCGGCCGGCTTCCTCAGCGTTCTTGCCTTGCCATCCGCGTTCCTGCAGGACTGCGGCGATGGCTGCGATCAGGTGGCGGGTACGCACCGCGGGGTCGGCCAGGCGCTCTTCGACCTTGTGGCGTACGACGCGCTTCCAGCTCTGGCTGGAGATGCGTGTGCGTTCGAATCCACCGAAGACGACCGTTTTGGGCGAGCCCAGGTCGTCGCGGTTGACATTGGAGTAGGGCAGCGTGTGGAGTGCGTGCACGTCGATGTAGAGAGGGCTCATGCGGGTCAGTGCTCCGAATCGTCGGTAGAGGCCGTTTTGGCGGCCTGCTTCTTCTCTTCCAGGTACAGGTCGCGGTTGCGGGTGCGGTGGTAGGACTGCAACCACTGTTTGGCGACCAGTTCCCGTTCGGTGTCCCACCGCGCCAGGTCCTGGATCAGTACCACCCAGTTGATGGGGACCTGGTGGGCTCGTGCCTGACGAACCAAGGCAGGCAACCGCTTGTGCACACCGGCCAGGTCCAGGCGGCAGAGCCGGTGGAGCCTGCTCTCTGTGGTGTCGGCGTTGAGCCTGCCGGCATGCACTCCCTTGGCCAGGGATACCCCGAGGTTGAAGGAGGGGTCCCGGCCGGGCGGTGAGGCAGGCGGCTTCTCAGCGTCAGACCCCGTTGGGTCGTGTACGGCGTCGTCTGCTTCGGGGGGTGTCGCCTCGTCCGCGCTTTCGTTGGCTTGCAGGGGGTGCTCGGCGTTGTCGTAAATGTCGAGATCGGGAGCGTCGTTCTCGTCCCGGGCCTCACGCGGCTGCGCTGCGATGAGTGCGGCCACCCCGTAGAACGCCCATTCCTGTGCTTGGCCTGTCGGCAGGTCCACGGGGGCGCCTGAGGGGGCCCTCAGGCAGTCGTAGATCACGCTGTGCACGGGGCGCGCGGTGGGGTGTGTGGGCGGGTGGCCTACCATCCGGCGCAGCACGGCACGGTCACCGGGTGTGTCCACGACTGTGCGTGTGAGCCGTTCGACCATCCGACCGGCAAGGTAGGCGATTTCCTTGCTCTGTTGCGTGTTCATTGTTCGGTGTCTTTCCGCTGTGGGTTCCACTGCCTGAACAGTCGGCCGCGATGGTGTTCGATGACCTTCGCTGCACGGGGACGCGCGGAGTAGGTGTCGGTGACCTCTTCGAAGGCGCGAACCGCCGCCAGAATGAAGGTGTTGCCCGGGGTCTGCCTGTCCTCGTCGAAGGCGATGTTCCAGAACTCGTTGCCCGCTTGGGACCAGTAACGGGACATTCCCGGGCGCAGCCAGGGACCGGCTCCTGTCTCCGTCGTCTTCGCTTCGCCGCCGCCGGGGCTGTTGCTCTCTTTCCAGGCGGCTTTGAGCGCGCTTTCCAAACGGCTCCCGGCTCCCTCGGCTGAGGCGATGGACAAGTGGATCCGGCGGCGGGCGCGGGCGGCCTTCTCTGTATCGGCGTCGCTGTGCTTGAGCCAGCCCAGGACAGCGGGGGTGATGGCCGTGAACCATTGCCGGTCACGGGTCTGGCCGTCCTGGTCGAACCCGAAAGCGCGGATACGCAGCGTCTTCAGGACCTGGGCTGGGACACCCTCACGCGCGCCCCAGGTGTTGAACAACGCGGGACGGTGGCGCTTGGCGGTCTGGTCGTCTCGCAGCAGGGCGTCCATGTCCCGCCACACCGCGCGGGTGGCGTCTGCCGACCGCGGGTAGGGCTTGCCCTCTTTGGAGGTGTGGTAGATCCGAAAAGGGTCGACCGGAGCCGACCAGCTCTCCCGGAACTCGTGGGTAATCCGAAATCCCCAGGTGATCGTGGCATCGGTGACGCTTCGGCCGTCCAGGGAGGGATGCAGGAGCACAGCGTGCCGGTACTGGTTGGTCAAGATGCCCGCAAGTCCGGTGGCCTCGCTCGGAAGGCCTGTGGCCTCGTCCAGGTCGTCGCGCTCCCAGGGGGCTTCGTCGATCTTTCCATTGCCCGGGTAGGGGATGTTCAGGACGAGGCTGGTGAACAGGTTGTCGGAGACCGGGTGGAAGGACAGTGCGCCGCGCAGGGGCCCGGCGGAGGTGTCGGCTTTGGTGACGCCGTCGACACTGCGTGAGGTGCAGCGACCCGAGGGCCCGTAGTAGACGGTCGCGATGAGATGTTGAGCAGCAATCTCCGGCGCGACCGGCTCGGGGGCGAGGTCGGTGGCGTGGCCTCCCAACCAGACCTGGTTGTTGCCTGCGCTGCGCCCCCAGCAGAGCTTGTTGATGCCCGATGTTGAAGGACACTGCTCGGCCAGGCGGGGATCTTGGAGCCAGGGGCGGCCGATGACGCCGAAGAGATCGAACCTGTCCGCGTAGTCATCGAAGTAGGCGTTGACTTCGGTGGCGTCGAACCTTCCTCGTTTGAGAAGTTCCATCCGCAGCTGTTGCCAGTCCTGGGAGTTGTCAGCGTCGTCCAGTCCGGTGACGCGCGCTGCGATCAGTGCCAGGATCCGCCACAGCCCTGCTGAGGCCGGTGGCAACGCGAGCTCCACGTCCGCGATCTCATGGGCCCGCAGGAAGAGCTCGCGCAGACCGACGCGGGAGGATCGATGGTCTGTGTCATCGCCTATCTGAGGGTTGAGCCACTGCACAGGCAGCCAGGGCTTGCTGTCGAGCCCGTAGGAAGCCACCATGATTCTCGCTTTCACTTTAGTTTCTGAGCAGAACTACTGATGGACCCTTGTCTGCTACGGCCTGCTAGATTGGCGCTCCGGTGACGCTGGGGGCCAGGTGGCTCCGCTTGGCATCGCTGGGCTTGCCGAGCACGACCCCGCGGACGCGGGGATGGACCGGTGTTGAACCCAGTTCCACGTGAAGCGTCATTATGTCCCCCGCGGACGCGGGGAGGATGGTGGTCCGCTTGGAGTGAGCTGTCAGCAGCGCGCTTCATGAACGCGAACCCGGCCCCCTGAACGAACACAAGTGCCGATTCGGTGACGAGAACCGCCTGGACGATGTTCACTCGTTCGCGACTGCACGGGGCGATCACCAGGCCACTCACTCAAAGTGCAAGGTGTTAAACCCTGTTCAATGGTTCCTACGAAAAAGAATAGCACCAAAGGGGGATATCTGAAAAACGAACACTAATAATGATTCATTCAGAAACTTCACTTACCACCACATAAGTCCCTTTTTTTCGTCCAGGTGCCAGGTGCGTCCGCCCAACTCTCCCGGCTGCGGGATGCCTCCGGCCACCAGAGGTTGGGGCATCATGACGAGTTCTCGAAGCCTGAAGTCCTTCTTCCAGGACGAAGGGCGGGCTGCTTCGCAGTCCGCTTGCGCCGGCACCCATCGTCCGCCGCGCACGGGGACGGTCCTACGGATCACTGCGGCGACCTCGTCGTCGGTGAAGGCCCCCTTGGGTCCCGATCCCTTCTGCGGCAGAGCGGCTGTGCGGTCCGGGCCCAGCCACTGCCTGCCCTCGGCGTCCTGGTAGCAGGGCAGCACACGCACCGAGTCGGCATCGAAGCGGGTGGTCACCATGTCCTCGTCGATGTCGAAGGAACCGATGGTCAGTTCGTGCAGGCCGCCGTTCAGGGCGTCGGGCCCCGGCACGAGCACGTTCCGTGCCTGGGTGCGCATGCCCATGTCCTTGCCGACTCGTTCGATGTCGCTCTTCATGTCGTCGATGAGGCCGGGGTCGTCATACACCCGTTCCACGAGGGCTTGCACGTCACCGGGGACCGCGACGGGGCTTCCCTTCCGTTCGAGTAGGAGGTTCTGTGTCCGCACCAGCAACGACGCCGGGTAGACGTAGGTCCACACGTCGGGCATGCCCGAGCCCACCGGTCGGTCCGGAGCGAGCACGGCCACGCGCGGGTGTGATGCCCATGCTGGCCTGGTGATCGTTCCCAGGTTCTGGTGGCGCCAACAACGTCCTGCGCGTTGCAGGAGGAGTGAGACTGGTGCGAGGTCGGTGATGATCAGATCGAAGTCCAGGTCGAGGCTCTGTTCGATGATCTGGGTTGCCACCAGGATGGCTGCTTGCGGGCGCTTGCTGTCCGTGTGGTCCTTGCCGAAGTACTCGATCACCTGCTGGGTGGTCTCATCACGCTGCCACCCGGGGAACCTCGCATGCAGGAGCATGGTCTTCGGAGGGTTGTCGGCCCCCGGGAAGCGCTGCCGGACCATCGCGCGAATCAGGTCGTAGGTTTCCTGGGCTTCGGCGACGGTGGTGCAGATGACAGCGGCGCACCCTGTGTTGGAATCCAGCAGGCCCGCGAGTTCGGATTCCAGTGCTGCGGACCGGTCGGCTTTGCTTTTGCGGTCCTCTGTCTCTAGGGGCACGGTCACTAGGTCCAAGTGCAGCCGCTCTCGCTCTGTCGCTGTGACCGGCGCGGGGTTGCGGCTGACCACACCGGTGCACGCGTCCGCATAGAGCCATCCCGGGTATTCGATCCTGTCGACGAGGGGAGCCTTGGCCGCCGCGCTTGCACGCCTTCGACGGCCGGGTTTGGCGGTGCGGTGCTTTCCTGCGCCCCTGAGGTAGGCGGCTGTGTAGGCCTCCGCGACAGCGCGGTGCAAAGTCGCAGATAGGAGGATGACCGGAACGTTCAGCTTTCCCAACCACTGCAGGAGTCGCTCGAGTTCTTCCTGCATGTAGGGGTCGACGGCGTGTGCTTCGTCCACGACCACGACCTTGCCGACCAGGCCGAGAAGTCGGACCACGTTGTGCCTGAGCTTCAGCACTGTCATCAGGATCTGGTCGATGGTGCCCACCGACCAGGACGCCAGTAGGCCGCGTTTGCGGCCGGACAGCCAGTCTGTGGCCGAGGAGTCCCGGCCTGAGGGCCCTGAGGTCAGAACGGTCGACGGTGCATGTTCGTATACCTTCGGTGCGTAGTCATCGTTGAGCCATGCCATGGAATGCAGCAGCGTGAGAGGGCGGGGCACATCCGCCCGGTGCTGGGCGTAACTGCGTAGCCGCCCGTACATCTGGTTCGCCGTGGCCATGGTGGGAAGTGCGATGTAGCGTCCCGGGCACCCGGCCGCGTACCCCATGATGTCGGCTGCGTGAAACGCAGCTTCGGTTTTGCCCTCACCTGTGGGCGCAGTAACGATCAGCAGGCCTGGCCCTGTGCAGACCTGTGGAAGATGTTCGGCGAGAGAAGCCTGGAGGCCGTTGGGTGCGGGAATGCGCGGGAAGGAAGCGCTGAACGTCGCGGGGGTCGTGGTGAGGGGACGCAGGCCGGCTTGGTCAAGCAGTTGGGCGACAGCTTCCTTCTGGCGGCTGAAGTAGGTGCCCAGTTCGGCCGGGTCTGCGGTAGCAGGAGCGTGCTGCCTCTGGTAGAGGATGTGGTGCTCCTGGCTGACGAGCCAGTCCGCGAGAACGACGATGGCGCAGATGACTGCGGCAACAGGTTCGGGAAGGGTGTCGGGGGGTCGCGGCGCGCCGAGCAACTCTTGCAGGCAGCACAGGAGCAGCCACCGCTGCTCGTTCCAGGCGTCTTCCTCAAAGCCGGCATCGTGCAAGTGGTTGCCGTCTACGGATTCGGAGAACCTGGGGAAGCTCCCGTGGTGCCCCCCGAGAAGTTGAGCGATGAGGGGGGTGATGGAGCGGAACTCGTCTGTGAGGGGATAGCCGGCTTGGGGCAGAACCGCTTCCAGCCAGCGAGCTGTTGCTGTTGCGTGTCCCATCCGCTCTGCAAGGTCGCGCTGAGGCGGGTATGAGGACAGGTCGATCTTGATCTGGTGCTGGAAGTACGGGGTGAGTTTGCCGATGTCATGCAAGCCTGCCCAGAAAGCGATGATTTGTCCCGCGTGTTCTGTGCTGGTTGACAGCGCGGTGGCGATCGTGGCGCGTGTTCCGGGGGCCATGAATTCGTCCCACAGGGTGAGCGCCATGGCAGCGGCATCGATCGCGTGACAGACAGCTGGATGGCGGTAGCCGCCGAGATCACGCTCTTTGGCCCAAAGGCGAAGGTCGACACTCGACCCAGGCTCTGCGCACACACCAAACGGATAGGCCATGCGGTTCCTCTCCTGAGCATCGCGGCGAGCGAATGCACTGTAGAGGATCGGTCTGACAAAACCACCGAGACGATGCTGAAGAAGGCCGTTAAACAGCGCGTTTACTGTCACGTCCGTGAGGGTCAACATGGAGTCCGGCAGACCCGCCACCTTCTCCGTCGGCCCATCCTCGCGTCCGCGGGGCTCACCCGAGCGGGTACGTGCTAGAGGTGGGGGCTGCCGGTCCATCCCCGCGTCCGCGGGGCTCACGACATCTGCACACCGGCCTCGGGGTACACGCCCGGTCCATCCCCGCGTCCGCGGGGCTCACTCAGCCTGCACGAACAGGCGCTCGACCATCAGCGGTCCATCCCCGCGTCCGCGGGGCTCACCCACATGGCGCCCATCTCGTCGTCCCACCGGACGGTCCATCCCCGCGTCCGCGGGGCTCACTACCAGGTCCCGGCAGATATCGCGGTCGCCGACGGTCCATCCCCGCGTCCGCGGGGCTCACCGACCGGCGACGCCATCCCGTTCTAGTCCCCCCGGTCCATCCCCGCGTCCGCGGGGCTCACGAGGGCGCGGAGGCCGCTGACGCCTCCCCCAGCGGTCCATCCCCGCGTCCGCGGGGCTCACCGGGAGGTGGAACGCGCCCTGGCCGAGAGGCCCGGTCCATCCCCGCGTCCGCGGGACTCACCATTACCGGCCTCCCGCGAGGAACTCCGCGAGCGGTCCATCCCCGCGTCCGCGGGGCTCACTCATGCGCGGCAGAGCCGACGTCCGCGCGGGTCGGTCCATCCCCGCGTCCGCGGGGCTCACGTCGCCCGGTCGCTGAGGCCGCATACAACGCGCGGTCCATCCCCGCGTCCGCGGGGCTCACCAGCACCTTTGCCGGTATCGGGGAGACCACGGAGGTCCATCCCCG
>NZ_JBWDTQ010000007.1:0-488 GCF_056312425.1 Nocardiopsis sp. TRM 82005 | reverse complement strand
CGTCCGCGGGGCTCACGGCAACCTCCGCTCGGCCCGGTGGAATGAGGGCGGTCCATCCCCGCGTCCGCGGGGCTCACGGCAACCTCCGCTCGGCCCGGTGGAATGAGGGCGGTCCATCCCCGCGTCCGCGGGGCTCACTTCTGGCGTGCCTCCCGGGCGAACTGGAGGAGCGGTCCATCCCCGCGTCCGCGGGGCTCACCTGTCCGAACCGCTGCACGCGATAGCGGACAGCGGTCCATCCCCGCGTCCGCGGGGCTCACGTGGCGGCCGCCCGGGAAGGTGGCGGTGTGGGCGGTCCATCCCCGCGTCCGCGGGGCTCACGTCCTCTCGGTGAGCGCCCGCAGGCGCACGTACGGTCCATCCCCGCGTCCGCGGGGCTCACCAGCTCGGCGGCGATGGCGCGGACAGTGCTCCCGGTCCATCCCCGCGTCCGCGGGGCTCACGTGGTCGCCGCGATGACCGTGCCGAAGGTGCGCGGTCCATCCCCG
>NZ_JBWDTQ010000006.1:0-307116 GCF_056312425.1 Nocardiopsis sp. TRM 82005 | reverse complement strand
CGTCCGCGGGGCTCACAACGAGGACGGCACGACCGGCCAGACGCTCTACGGTCCATCCCCGCGTCCGCGGGGCTCACAACGAGGACGGCACGACCGGCCAGACGCTCTACGGTCCATCCCCGCGTCCGCGGGGCTCACCCCGACCCCGGCGTCACCCTGCTCCGCGATGACGGTCCATCCCCGCGTCCGCGGGGCTCACCTGGGCGACGGCACCTGGCAGGTGGAAGCGTTCGGTCCATCCCCGCGTCCGCGGGGCTCACGGGGCCAGAGCCTTCTCCATGGGCTTGTTCAGCGGTCCATCCCCGCGTCCGCGGGGCTCACACGGCCAGATCGTGCCAAATTTTTAAGCCGGTCGGTCCATCCCCGCGTCCGCGGGGCTCACTCTCCTGGCGCTTCATCTCCACGAAAAACGGGAGGTCCATCCCCGCGTCCGCGGGGCTCACCGGGCACCGGCCGCGAACGTCTTGGTCACACGCGGTCCATCCCCGCGTCCGCGGGGCTCACAGTGAGAGCGGCGATCAGCTCGGCGCGCTCCTCGGTCCATCCCCGCGTCCGCGGGGCTCACAGCAAATAACCTGCAGAAACGCGGAGCGTTACCTCCCCGCAACCTTGACGCCGGGTACCACTGACCGGCATAAGTTGTGGATCCTATTCGGCACACGCCAAAAACTCCATCACTCTCGGCACGAAGCAAACTCTGCGCTGGTGTAGTCAACCCCCATCAGCTTCTCTGCCGTTCGCATCGCTTCCTCGGTCTACAGTCCTAGGGAGAGATTGTGAGCGGACGAAGATGCGGTCAAAGCATGCCAAGAAGCGGTGTCGCGGGGTGGAAGCCCTCCGCACTCAGAAAAGCGCGCGAGACCAAGGGGTGGAACTCCTCCGAACTGGCAAGGCGCACCGAGTTGAGCCGCACCGTGGTCGGCCGTTACGAGAAGGAGGGCGGGAACGCTCCGACTCCGGAGGCTCTGCAGAGGTTGGCCTCAGTGCTGGGTGTACCGGCACGTGAGTTCATCGACTTTGGGATGGCGGGGCTGGCCGGGTACCGGGCCGTACTGGGCCTGACCCAGGACCAGTTGGTGGAGAAGGTCAACGACCCGGACCTGAACGTGCAGACCTACCGGGCTCTGGAGGCCGGACGCACACGCAAGCTCCGCATCGCCCAGGCCCGGTCCCTGGCGGCGTTCCTTAGAGCTCATCTCATTTGGATCCTCGATAACCTGGCTCCGTGTCGATGGTTGAGCGTTTGGTGCCGGACGGACTGTGGGAGCTGTTTCAGCGGGTGGTGCCCGAGGCGCCCACCCGGCCTCAAGGTGGTGGGCGGCGCAGACACGGGGACCGCGAGGTCCTGGCCGCGATCATCTTCGTGGCGACCACCGGCTGCACTTGGGCCCAGCTCCCACCGGTCTTCGGCCCCTCTGGACCTACCGCACACCGACGTTTCACCGAGTGGAGTCGGGCCCGCGTGTGGGCGAAGCTGCACCGCCTGATCCTGGACGAACCCGGCTCCCGTGGCGAACTCGACTGGTCGCGGTGTGCGATCGACTCGGTCAACATGCGTGCTCTCAAAGGGGGGAGCTGACAGGTCCGAATCCTGTCGATCAGGGCAAGAAGGGCGCCAAGATCCACTTGATCACCGATCTAATCGGACTTCCGATCTCCATGGCGATCTCGGGTGCGAACCTGCACGACAGCCAAGCCCTGCAACCCTTGGTTCGCGCGATACCGCCCATCAGGTCCCGGCGTGGTCCCAGGCGACGCAAACCAGGCAAACTCCACGGCGACAAGGGCTACGACTACAACCACCTGCGCCGATGGCTCCGCGAACGCGGAATCGTCCATCGCCTGGCCCGCAAGGGCGTGGAATCCTCGAAGCGGTTGGGGCGACACCGTTGGCAGGTCGAACGCACCATGGCCTGGCTGGCCGGATGCCGCCGACTGCACCGCCGCTACGAGCGCAAAGCTGAGCACTTCCTCGCGTTCGCCGGCATCGCCTGCACGTTGATTTGCTTCCGCAGACTCACCAAATGAGATGAGCTCTAAAGAACAGTGAGGACGGGGGAAACCGCTCGGTGGGAGTCTGGCTTCCTAAAAACTGACGCGCCTGACGATGCTGTCCCGGCCGGGCCCCGTCGTCTCCCATCGAGCGGTTCTCCACATGGTCTGGACAATCGGATCCTGACGGGACGTGACTTCATAGGACCGTCCCGGCACGAAACAGGTCGTTGAGACTCACCGGAATGGGACCGCGGGGGCGCACGCGGGCCATCCCCGCGCACCCCCGCGCTTGCCCGAGGTTCAGGAGTAGCGCCCCCACCAGGAGTCCTCGCGCAGCTCTTCCAGCGCCTGTTCCTCCTCCGCGGTGAGGTTCAGCTGGAAGGCGTCCCAGCTCCGCAGCGCGTCGAGCTCGGCGCCTTGGGCTGGCTCGATGCGCGCTACCTGTTCGTTGACCAGGGTGAAGACCACTCTGCCCTCATCGACCTGGAGATGGGTCCAGGCCAGGGAGCGGCGACGGCACAAACTCAGGTTGTAGACCCGCTCCCCGGTGTCAGGAGCGGCTCTACCCGGCACGATGGGGCGAATCCACAACACATCCCTGCCTTCTTCGGGGCGGTAGTGGCGGGCCAGCGCGGCTCGGTAGGCCTCCTCCCCGGTGGGGTGGTCGACCACCAGCTGGGCGCCGGCGTCCATCTCATCCCCGGTGCTGGTGTGGGCCCCGGAAACGAGGTCGTGCACGGTGCTCTTCCAGTCCATGATCCGCTCTTTTCTACTGCACGACCTGGTCGATGGGCTTGCCACCGAGGTGCTCGATGCCCTTGGCCTTGAGCACGGTCAACACTTTGGTGCGTTCCTTTGCGGTGGAGCACAAGATGCGGCTGGGGGCGTGCTCTCCCAGCAGGTCCAGCCCGTGTCTGATCATGACCTCGTTCTGGCCGGCGGTGTGGAAGGTCCATTCCCACGTGCGTGGGGCTCACTGCGGCGGGCGCGGTTCCCCCGATGCGGGGCGGGTAGTGGGTCCGGCATGCTGGAAAGTCTCTTCGGGGTACCGTTCGACAGGCTGCTGCTGATACTCGTCGCCACGGTCGGCATCTTCGCCACCGTCATCACCTACACGCGCATCGCGGGACTGCGCAGCTTCTCCAAGATGTCGAGCTTCGACTTCGCCATGACCGTCGCCGTCGGATCACTCGTGGCGACGGTCTCGGTGGCGCAGGTGTCGCTGCTCGAAGGCATGACGGCCCTGGCCGTGCTCTACCTGCTACAGGTCGCGCACCAGGCTCGCCCCCAGCACTCGTCCCCCACATCTATGCATGTCAGAGGCTTCCAGGCCCCAGCTAGCCATCGAGCTCAACTCCACCTGGGAGATATTCGGGAGACGGTGTTCCCCATGGTTCCGCCCGAAGGCCCCGTCTCGCCCTCGTCCCGGTAGCGCTCTTCGAGCATGGGCACCATGGAGAAGAGCCTCTCTCGCTCCCGCGGGACGAGAGCAGCCACGCTCTCGTGCCACCGCTTCTCAAGCACACTGAGCACACGGCGCCGCATCACCGGTGTCACGTGCTCATAGATCCCCACCATCCCGCGAACCTTGTGCCCCAACCGAGCTGCCCGGGCGACTTCGGGAATCTCTGTTTCGTGCCGGGTTCTTTAGAGGCTCTGGTGTGTCCTGCGTTTTTCTGAGTCGGGTTTCTGGATCCTGGGACCACGTGACCCTTGAAGGAGGGCATCGTGGGACGCCGTGGACACCCCGCCGAGTTCCGGCGCAAGGTCTTGAACCTGGTCCAGGCCGTCCCAGTCGGCGACCGTTTCAGTTCAGCTGCATGTCTGCGGTCAGCAGCAGCGCCACGTCGATCAGCGCGACCAGCAGCACCGCGTGGAAGGCGGCCGGTGATCCCGGTCGGCGGCCCATGACCAGCCCGACGGCAATGACCAGCACGGCGGTCGGCAATGCCACCAGACCCGTCCCGGAGACCGCGCCGGGCGGACCGAGTACCAGCAGCATCGAGGCGGCCAGAACCAGCGATGCGGCCGCCACGTGGCTTCCGGTGGCACCCAGCCGGTGCGGCGATCCGCGCACGCCAGTGGCCAGGTCATCGTCGATATCAGGCAGTACGTTGGCGAAATGTGCCGCGCAACCCAGCGATGCCGAGGCGAGCACCAGCCACGCAGGCGGCAGCGGCGCTCCTGGCAGGCCGAGCACGACGAACACCGGCAGCAGCCCGAAGGACACCGCATAGGGAAGCACCGACAGCGCGCTGGCTTTGACGCCGAGATCGTAGGCCCACGCGGAGCCCAGTGCAGCCAGGTGCGCCGCCGTCGCGAGCACCCCGGAGGGCAACGACAGAACCACAGCTGCCAACGCTGAGACCAGCACGCCGACGAGCACCACGGAGCGGGGGAGTTCGCCGATGGCCACCGGTTTGTCGGCTCGGCCCACCCGGATATCGCGCGGCGCGTCCACCAGGTCGTTGAGCCAGCCCACGGACAGCTGCCCGGCCAGTACCGCGGCGGCCACGGTCATCAGATCCTCGGCCGCCCTGCCGGAGGTCGCCGCCAGCCCGGTGGCGACTGCGGTGACCGTCAGTGCGGGGAACGGGTGCGAGGCTCGGACCAGCGCTAACGGCATCGCTGCGAGGTGCTGCATGGAGGCCATTGTGTCAGCCTGGGCTCATGGCATCCATCGACCCGCCTGTACGGCGCAACGATCCGGAACTCTATGAGATCCTCGCCGACCAGTGGTGGCAGCCTCGAGGCGCTTTCGCGATGCTGCACTGGCTGGCCGCCGCCCGTGGTGCGCTGGTGCCCCCTGCGCCGCGGCCCGGCGCGGTGCTGGTGGACCTCGGCTGCGGCGCCGGCCTGCTGGCACCGCATCTGGTCGGCAAGGGGTATCGGCATATCGGGGTGGACCGATCACCGAGTGCGCTGCGGCAGGCCTGCGAACACGGTGTGCAGGGCGTGCTGGGTGACGTGCTCGCCACCCCGCTGTCCGATGGCTGCGCGGACGTCGTCGCTGCCGGGGAGATCCTCGAGCACGTCACCGACCTGCCGAGGGCAGTGGCGGAGGCATGCCGTCTGCTGCGCCCCGGCGGTCTGCTCGTGCTGGACACGCTGGCGGCCACCGTGCTGTGCCGCTGGGTGGCGATCGGCATCGCCGAGCGTGTGCCGGGACTCGCCCCCAAGGGCGTACACGACCCCGCGCTGCTGGTCGACCGTGCACTCCTGGTCGACGAATGTGCCCGCTCTGGTGTACGCGTGGCGTTGCGGGGTATCCGTCCCTCGATGATGGACCTGCTGAGCTGGGCTTTCGGACGTGGGAGTTTTGTGCGGATGGTCCCGGTGGCGAGCACGGCGGTGCTGTTCCAGGGGTGTGGCCGCAAGGAGGAGTGAATGGCGTTGTCTTCTGTTTTCCCCCTCACCGAGCCGGTTTCCGAGCCGGAGGCCGCACGCGCCCTGGCCCGTGACCTGGCGCCCCGCCTGGCCGCGAGGGCCGCAGCCCACGACGCGTCGGGGGCGTTCCCCGAGGCGGATTTCGAGGATCTGCGTTCATCCGGGTTGCTCGGTCTGATGGCGCCCGCGCGGCTCGGTGGATGCGGGGCCTCCTTCGCTGACTACACGGCTGTCGCGATCGAGCTCGCCCGCGGGTCGGGTGCCACCGCGCTGATCTTCAACATGCACTCATCGGTGACCGGCGCGTTGGCGCACACCCCCGACGAGCTGGTCCGGGAACTGGGCGCCCCCGACAGCTTCTTCGCCGCACGCGACCGGCTCCTCGCCGAGGCGGCCTCGGGCGCCCTGTACGCCGTCGCCATGAGTGAGCGCGGCACCGGTCCACGGCTGTCGCGTACCTCCACCGTCTACCGCAGGACCGACGGAGGATTCCGCATCACGGGGAGCAAGACTTTCGTCTCCGGGGCCGGGCACGTCGACGCCTACCTGGTGACGGCCAAGGACGCCGAGGCCCCGGAGACCAGAGTGTCCTACTTCCTGGTGCCGGCGGGTAGCGGCACACGAGTGGAGTCCACGTGGGACTCCATGGGCATGCGGGCCACCGGAAGCCACGACGTCCACCTCGACGCCGAGGTCGGTCCGGACGCGCTGCTGGGCGGCATCGAGGGGTTGACACTGCTGCTGGCCGAGGTCATGCCGCAGTGGCTGGTGGCCTCCTACGCCGCGGTCTACGTCGGCGTGGCGCGTGCGGCGCTCGATGCGGGCAGCGCCCACCTCAGGGAACGAGGACTCCACACGCTGCCGACCGTGCGGTCACGTATCGGCCGGGCTGATACCGCCGTCGCCGCCGCGGCACTAGTCGTCACCGAGGCCGCCCGCCGAGTGACCGAGCAGCCAGGAACACCGGAGACCAACCGCTGGGTGTGGCGGGCCAAACTGACCGCGGGCGACACCGCAGCCGAAGTGGCTTCCTCCGTCATCGAGGCTGCGGGAGCCTCAGCCACCCGACGCGGACATCCCCTGGAGCGGATCTACCGCGACGCCCGCTGCGGCGCACTGCAGCCCGCCACCTCGGACGTCTGCGCCGACTGGCTGGGCGTCGCGGCCCTGGACGGCGACCCCGACCATGACACAGCGGTGCCGCGGTGGTGACCGCCACGATCGCCGGACTGGGCTCGGCGCTGCCCGACACCACTGACCAGCAGGTGCTGTGGGACGGGTTCTTCCGCCAGCACTTCGCCTCGAGCCGGATCGCCCAGCGGATCTTCGCCGGCGCGGGCGTCCGTCGCCGGCATACCGTTGCCGACCCCCTCAGCGAAGACCTCTCGGGCTGGTCGACCGCTGCCCGGATGCGGCGCTACGCGGAGGAGGCCCAGCCCTTGGGGTACCGGGCCGTTGCGGCCGCCATGGCCGACGCCGGCGTCACCGCCGACGACATCGGGCTGTTCACAGTCGCCTCCTGCACCGGCTACAGCACCCCCGGACTCGACATCCAGCTGGCCGCGTCACTGGGAATGCGACCGGACGTGCAGCGGTTGCTCATCGGACACATGGGGTGCTATGCGGCACTGCCCGCGCTGGGCAGTACCGCGGATTTCGTGGTGGCCCGCGGTCGGACCGCCGTACTGCTCTGTCTCGAACTCACCTCGCTGCACCTGCAGCCGCCAACGACGGACCCGCAACAGGTGGTCTCTCACGCCCTGTTCGGCGATGCCGCCGTGGCCCTTGTGCTGCGGCCGCAGGCCGAGGTCGCCCTGGGCGTCCGCGCGCCCCGACTGGAGCTGGTGGACATCGCAGCGCTCACCGACTCCGGCACCAGCGACCACATGACCTGGCAGATCACCGACTTCGGCTTTCGTATGGAGCTGTCCCCGCGGGTGCCCGATGTGCTGGCCGAGCACGTGCGGCCAGTGGTCAAGGACCTGCTGGCCCGCAACGGACTCGACCTGCCTGATGTGCGGGCGTGGGCGGTGCACCCCGGCGGCCCGCGCATCCTGGACACCGTCCAGGGCCAGCTGGACCTACCCGAACACGCGCTGGCGGCTTCCCGCACCGTGCTCTCCGAACACGGCAACTGCTCATCGGCGACTCTGCCGCTGGTCCTGGGCGAGCTGGTCGGCAGCGGTGCGCTGCATAAAGGTGGTCCGGTGGTGGCGATGGCCTTCGGGCCGGGACTGACCCTCTACACGGCCCTGCTCCGTGCCGCCCCCGGGCCCCGGGGCACGGCTGTTCCGTCCGCCTTGTGAGCGTGTGGTCCCGAGGAGAACAAGGAGGACCGGACGACTCGGTGCCGACCGGGAGGACACCCCGATTCGCCAGGCCCTCGCACGGGACCCGGGATCCGAGCGTCACTGCAGTCTTCGGCCCGCCACCGACTTCCATGCGGTGATGCCGGCCGCCGCCGCTCCCGCGACCACGGCGACCCTGCCCAGGAGACGCCGCCGTGCCTGACGCCATTCGCCGCTGACCGCTTCGGCCCCGGGCCGCGGCGTGAAGACGGTCCCGGCCCCGGCGGGGACCTGTCCCCTGCGCAGCGCCCCCTGGTCCATCACCGGTCCGACCGCCCTGTCGTACAACCATGGCAGCGCCGCGTGTACCCAGGACGCGGCCTGGTGGGTCCGGCCCACGACGATTGTCCTTCGGGGACGCTCGACAGCGCCGACGATCGCCGCGGCCACCCGTGTGGGATCACCGACCGGGGGCACCGGCCCGACTTCGCGGCCGGTGTAGTTGGCCGCCTGGCGGTAGATCGGGGTGTCGAACGAGCCCGGAAGAATGGTGCACACATCGATCCCGTCGCTGCTGTGCAGTTCCTGGCGGAGTACCTCCGAGAACCCGAGCAGACCGAATTTGCTGGTGACATACGGCGAGAGGTACGGCGAGCCCATCCTTCCGTACAACGACGCGACATTGATGAGGACGCCGGCGCCTTGCATGCGAAACTGCGGTAGGACCGCTCGAGCCCCGTACACCTGCCCGAAAAGGTTCGTCTGGAGAACGTGCCCGAAGACCTCTGACGGGGTCTGCTCGAAGGTGCCGTAGCTCAGCACCGAGGCGTTGTTGACCCAGACGCCGATACGGCCGAAGCGCTCGACCGCGGCGCGGACAAGGGCTTGCACGGCGTCTTCATCGCCGACGTCGGTGGGCACCGCGAGTGTCGTGCCGCCTCGCCGCTCGCACTCCCGCGCCGTCTCCTCCAGGCTCTGACCACTGCGGGCGGCGAGAACGAGACTGGCCCCGCGCTCAGCGAAGGCATGAGCGGTCGCTCGGCCGATACCGCTCGAGGCGCCGGTCACGACGACCACATCGCCGGGACCGAATCTCTTGGCGCGAACCATGGGTTGAGCACCGCCTTACTGCAGCCGTCCTGCCTCTTCTGCGTTGAGCGCGCCTCGTACCGCTCCGACGAACGCTCCACACCGCGCCAGACAACCATCGCCCGCGCCCGCGGATGTCGGTCCCCGTCCGCGGCGCGGCACTAGGACGGACGGGCGGAGTCCAGGAAGCGGTCGAAGACCATCCCCGTGGCCGAGGCTTGGACGAACTTCTGAAAAGCCGTCATCACCACGGTCCCGGCCAGGCCCGCGAGAACGCCCCGTCCGACGGCTGAGGCCAGGCTCAGCCTCTTTCCGCTCACAGTGCGCATGTCGTCGTCACTACCCAGACCATGTGCAGGGATACCTCCCCGCACTGCCACGATGGGCCCTCTTCCAAAGAGCGGACATCACACGGACGGCCGGGCTGACGCGGACCGCCGGCCCGTGGGCATGCGTCCGCGTGAGGAAGCCCGTACGGCCCGCACCATGACCTGCTCTCGCTTCGGTGCGTGTGCTGTGTGTTCCAGCGGCAGACCATGCCCGACTCCGGCGTGTGTCCTGGCTTTGCCGAAATCTGCGTCGCTCCCCCGCACCGTGGCATATCGGATGGTGGTCCCATCCGTGCGCTGCATACCCCGTTCGGGAAGTACACACGGATTCGTTCAGCTGGGGAGGCGATGTTAGTGGATGATGAAGAATGCGTACGCGGTCACCAGTTTTCTCGTGGTTCCGACCCTTTCGGAGTGCCTATCCCTTACGAAGTGCTCGATAAACGATCGTCGATTCAAGGGGCCGATGCATTCCCCCCTGCCAGATAGAACCGCAGGAAAACGCGATCCGTCTTTTCCCTCCTGATACGAACACGCGTCGGCCTCTCCCAACAGCGACGGACCGGGCGACGAACCGGCTGAGAAGCCTCACAGCAGCGGCCGCAAGGGCGCCAGCACGAGTTCGCCGAACCTGGCGAGGAGCGGTCGGTCGTCCCACTCCTCCTCGGTCAGTTCCCGGCAGTTGGTGAGGTCGTTGGCGAAGACCTCCTCCATGTGCCGGGCCACGCCCTCGTCGAAGATCTCGATGTTGATCTCGTAGTTGCCGGTCAGGCTGAGCCGGTCCACGTTCGTGGTGCCGACCGTGGACCACTGGCCGTCCACCGTCAGGGTCTTGGCGTGCACCATCGCGTCCTGGTAGAGCCACAGCCGCACTCCGCCGCGCAGTAGCGTCGAGTACTGGCTGCGGGAGATCTGGTCCACGATGACGTGGTTGGACTCCTCGGGGACGAGCACGTTCACGTCCGCGCCACGGCCGGCGGCATCGATGAGCGCTCGTTGAAGCTCCTGGTCTGGGAGGAAGTAGGCCTGGGTGAACAGCACCCTCTCCTCGGCCCGGTCGATCGCCTCCAGGAACATCGCCCGGATGGGGTAGATCAGCATTTCGGGCACGTTGCGGTGGAGCCGCAGGTGCGAATCCCAGGCGGCCTCCCCCAACCTGTCCAGCTCGGGGCGGCGGTTCCTGTTCCAGAAGTCGGCGAAGGCGTTCTCCAGCTCCCACACCGCCGGCCCGGTCAGCCGCAGGTGGGTGTCGCGCCAGTTGGTGGCGTAGAGCGATCCCACGTTGTACCCGCCGGAGAACCCCACCTCGCCGTCGACGGTGAGGATCTTGCGGTGGTCCCGGCCGGACTTGCGGATGTTCAACAGCAGCACACCGGGACGGAAGACCGGATACCGCAGCACGTGGACGCTGGGCGGGAAGCGAAAGAAGGACCGGGGCACCACCAGGTTCGCGAAGCCGTCGTAGACCACGTACACCTCGACACCCCGCTCGGCGGCCTCGATGAGGGTCTCCTTGAACCGTTGGCCCACCTGGTCGTCCTTGACGATGTAGGAATCGAACAGCACACGGTGCCGGGCCCCGCGGATCGCCGCGAGCATGTCCTCGAACAGGTCCTCGCCATAGGTGTAGACGGTGACGCGGGTCCCCGAGTCGCCCACCGGCAGCTCCACCGGTGCCGTACGGGGAAAGATCACCCGGCGGGGACGTATCTTCCGGCGCCAGTGGTTGACGCCCATGGAAATGGCCGCCACGGCGACCTGGGCGCCCACCAAGCCGATGGATCCCCACTTGACCACGGATCTGAGTGTTGCGTGTGTGGAGCGTTGCACAGTCGCCTCCCAAGCGGGACATCCGCGGTGTCGGAAGTATCCATCCCGCAGACCACCGTTTCCGGTGCGAGTATTGGGCTGTCTCCGCGCTGACCGGCGTGGTGGCCAACGGCAGGGGGTCGGTGGGAGTCGGCGTTCGGGCGGGCCTCGGCGATCAGTCCGCCTCGGAAGCGTCCAGACGCTTCATGTCCGTTCGGTCCGTTCGGTCCGTTCGGTCCGTTCGCCACCGCGTTCCCTTTTCCGCTGGCCCGGGGGCGTGACGGCCACTCGCCGCCTCCTCTGTATCTGTGGGTCATCCCCTCTCCTGTGTCGACCTCTCGGCGGCCGTCCGGGGCCGCTGCCACGGCCACCGGTTCTCCAGTTCGACCTCCAGGGAGAAGCTGAGGAAGGTACGGATCAGCACGATCCCGGCGAGCACACCGACGCTGCGGAAGGTCGGCTCGATCGCGACCGTACGGATGATGTCACCGGCCACGAGGAACTCCAGGCCCAGCAGGATCGCCCGTCCCACTCCGCGGCGGTAGGGCCGGTAGATCTCGGCCAGGGGTGTGCGCTGGACGAGTCGGTACAGGAACACAGCGGTCGCCGCGACCGTGCCGACGACGATCACCGCGACACCGGCCACCTCGATCGCCGTTCCCACGGCCTCGACCACCTCGGCGACGCCCATGGGTTCCTCCCCCCGTCGTGAGCCCGTGCTCAGTCCCTGTGCTCGAGATACCGATGCAGCCCACATACTCCGACGTGGGACCGTCACCCGGCTCAGGTTGCGACACGTGACACCACGTCTGCCCATAACCCATGACGTTCATGCCGTCGCATCCGGCGCAGGATCCGACCCGGCGGGATGGGCGGCTCCAGTGCCCTCCGTGGTCCGACCTCCTGGCCGGAGCGCTGCCGGCCGACCACGGAGCCCTCCGTCTCCGAACCTCGTCTCATCCCGAACAGCGGTACTCGGAGAGAACCGGAACCGGAGAGTCTCTCCGTTCCCGGGCACGACGGCGGGGCGCGCGGACCAGGCGATAACGGGCAGGACCGCAAGAGTGAGCACACCGCTGATCAGGGACAGCAGGGCATAGCTTCCGGCCGCCACGACCATGCCCGAGATCAGGTCGCTACCCACTCCGGCCACGGCGATGGCCACATCCACCAGCCCCTGGTTCTTGGCACGGGTGGCCATCAGGACGGCGTCGGTGACGATCGCGACCCTTGAGACCGCACCGGAGCTCCAGCCCAGACCCGACAGCGGTACCGAATGGGGCGGAGCCAGGGCGGCCACGAATCCGGCGGACAGCAGCGTCATATCCGAGACGGCGCCTACGGGCAGGCGGCCCACCCATCGGTCGTCACGGTGGTGGGCCGCATGCGTGCACACCAATTCGCTGGGGCTGACGATCCCGTCGAATTCTTCTCGCAGTTCGCATACCGCGGCCTGGAGTGGGGTTCTCCTGGCTCCAGGTGCCCGCCGGGCTCGCACGCCACAGCGCTGGAGCGTAGACAGCATCTGGCGAGCAACGGACCAGCAGAGCGCTCCCACCACTCGGAAGGAAGACGTGTGTACTCAATTGCGGGAAACCCCGAAGGGCATACGAGGGCCGCGAGCGATGATCAGTCCCTGGCGAATGGCGACCTTCAGCGGCTCTCGCTCCGCGCGGCTTCGCAGGTCCTTCCCGACTGTTCCAGAGCCTGATCGAACGCCACCCCGGCCTGGTCGGCGGTACGGGCGATCGCCCCGTCGCGTGTGGCCGCGTCCCTGCGGGCCTCCACCGCCATCCGGATCGCTCATTCGCGCAGCTCAGGCGGATACTTCCTCGGTGCTGGCATGCCTCTCATCCTTCCCGGGATTGAGAGCCTCCATCACACCCGGAACGAGACGATCGCGCGACGCGTGGCCGGATACGGACACCGAGGGTTGCGAACCGGCCTCGGGGGAATCGTGTGCGACCACGCGCCCCGGACCAGCCAGTACCACCGCTTTCCCCGGGGAAGGGCGGGTAGGGGTCCGGCATGCTGGAAAACCTCTTCGCCGTCCCGCTCAGCGGGCTGCTGCTGATACTCGTCGCCACGGTCGGCATCTTCGCCACCGTCATCACCTACACGCGCATCGCGGGACTGCGCAGCTTCTCCAAGATGTCGAGCTTCGACTTCGCCATGACCGTCGCCGTCGGATCACTCGTGGCGACGGTCTCGGTGGCGCAGGTGTCGCTGATCGAAGGCATGACGGCCCTGGCCGTGCTCTACCTGCTACAGGTCGCCATCGCCCTGCTGCGCCGCCTCTCCCCGTTCAAGCAGGCGGTCGACAACACACCCCTGCTGCTCATGTCCGGCGGCACGATGCTCAGGGACAACATGAGGAGGTCGCGGATCACCGAGGACGACATCAAGTCGAAACTCCGCAGCGCCAACGTCAGGAACATGGACTCGGTTCGCGCGGTCGTGCTGGAGACGACCGGGGACATCAGCGTGCTGCACGGACCGGGCGAACCGGACCTCTCGCTCTTCAAGGACGTACGGGGTGTACAGAGAATCAGCGAGGATGACATGTGAACCGTAATCCGTCGAAGGAAGAAGCAGAATCGAGAGCGTCGGCGGATCGCTGGAGCCGTCGTATGGGCAGATACCGGTCAACGGTCTCCTACGGCCCCGTTAGCGGTCTCATGCGGTACCGGAAGAATTCCCTGTTCCGGTCGTAGACGCCGGCGTGCTCGGAGGCCGAACCCTCCCTCAGTATCGAGAGCGTCAGGGCCGCGGGGGGCGCCCCGGCCCAGTGCCCGGAGAAGGGACACATGGCGAAAGACCAGCACACCATCACCCGGGACCAGTGGCGGCAGGCCGAACTGGTCTGGGACTTCCACCGGATGCACCATCGGCTGCGGCCGTGTGACGTGGCGATCGGCCTCGGCAGCCATGACCTCGGCGTCGCGGCCCGCTCCGCCGAGCTGTACCACTCCGGTCTCTTCCCGACCCTGGTGTTC
The DNA here is from genome assembly GCF_056312425.1 of Nocardiopsis sp. TRM 82005. Taxonomy (NCBI): domain Bacteria; kingdom Bacillati; phylum Actinomycetota; class Actinomycetes; order Streptosporangiales; family Nocardiopsidaceae; genus Nocardiopsis; species Nocardiopsis sp. TRM 82005. Next base: position 293,223 of record NZ_JBWDTQ010000006.1, on the reverse strand, counting down.
ACCGGCGGCAACAGCCCTCCCACCACGGCGGTGTTCCCGCGCGGAGAGGCCGTGCACTTCCGCGAGCGCGCCCTCGAACTCGGTGTCCCCGACTCCGCGATCCTGCTGGAGCCGGAGGCCTCGAACACCGGCCAGAACATCACCTTCTCCCGCCAGGTCCTGGCCGATGCCGGTATCACCCCCGCCACCGTGCTGCTGGTCTCCAAGCCCTACATGGAGCGGCGCTCCTTCGCCACCGCCCGGAAGCTGTGGCCCGAGGTCGAGGTGACGTGTGCCTCGCAACCATTGGACCTCGACGACTACGCCAAGGGCATCGGCGACGGAAAACTCGTCATCGACATGCTCGTCGGCGACCTCCAGCGGGTGATGGAGTACCCCGGGCGCGGATTCGCCATCGAACAGGACGTGCCCCGGCAGGTGCTCGCCGCCTACGAGTCGCTCGTCGCATCGGGGTTCGACAGTCGCCTGATCCAGACCTGACTCTTCGCCACCGGGTCGAGGGGCCGCCTCCTCCCACTCCCTGGCCGTGTCCTGCGGCACGTCCCACCCTGTCAGGTACGAGGAGCCGTTCTCTCAGGGCGGGCGGCTGTGTCAGGGACCCACCAGCACGGGGCCCGTGGCCGGAGAGCATGGGCTTCCGTGAAAAGCCGCTGGACGGGGCCGGCCGCGTCCGCGCGGGGCCGGATGGAGGGGGCGCTCTGCCCCGGGTCAGGCCTGGACCAGGGACGCCGGGGTCGGCGGGGCGGTCAGCAGTTCCTCGGACGCCGTCAGGCGCCAGGCCTCCAGGGTGAGCTCGCTGAGCTCGTCCAGGTCGATCCCGTCGAGGTGGACGACCACCCAGCCGAACCCGCCCGCGGTGAACTGCACCTCGAACACCTCGGGCCGCTCGGCCACGAGCGCGGCCTGTTCCCACAGGGGCTGTTTCAGCCCCACGGTGGCGGTGTCCGGCCACAAGTATCCGAAGGGTCTGCCGTGCACACGGAACGTCGTGTACTTGTCCGACTCCTTGTGCTCACACTCCGGCAGTGCGCTCACCAACCGCAGGAACCGCTCGATCTCAACACCCATGGGACGAGGTAACCACACCCCGCCGACAGGGCGGCGAGCGGTGAGGGGGTTCGGACCATCCACCGCACCCCGGCCGACCGGACCGACTCCCGCAGCGCCGTCTGCGGCGGCAGGCCGGACAGCCAGTAACCGGTCGGGGCCTCCCCCACAGTGCGGCCACTGGGCGGTCGGTGTCTCGACCGGCAGCACCCCGGTTCACGTGCCCGTCATGCCGTGACCACGCCGAGAAAGCAGGAACCTGACGAAGTACTACTGGACCGCGCCTCCTGAACACTTCCTACGACGTCCGGCCGATCGCGGTGACTCCTACCAGGAACTTCAGGAGCGTCGGGGGCGAGGATCCCTCCCCCGGCGAGAGGACGGGCCCAGGACGAAGGACCCGTCTTCGGCACCCGCGGCCCACCCTCGGTCGGCACCACCGGTACCGGGCTCTCCGACCGACCCTGGCGCGCGCCGAGAAACTCCGTGCGCGCCCCGGCGCGCGGATGGGTACCTTGTTCCCAGACACACCCGGTGAGCGAAAGGGAAGACCCCCTCAGGTATGCACGGTTTCGAACGGCTGCCCGCGCGTCTCTTCGACTTCACCACGGGGAGCCGCCGTGACCTCTACTTCGCGATCCTGCACGTGTTCAACGACGCCAACGAGCGGCTGGAGACCGCGCTGTTGGTGGAGGAGGTACACGCCCGCCTGGCCGGGACCGGGTTCAACGAACCCGTGGAGGAGCCGGAGGTGGAGTCGGCACTGCGCCACCTGGCCGCGCTGGAGCTGCTGGAGGCCTCTCAGAGCTACACGGCCGCCTACGCCACGGCTGCCGAGTTCGAGCGCAAGAACGTCCAGTACACGCTGACCGTGCGCGGCGAGGCCGAGTTCGCCGGGGTCCGCGCGGCCCTGTCCCGGCTGCGGGAGAGCGGCGCGCTGCAGACCGCGGTCCTGGACGCGATCGCCGACCGCCTCGACGCCCTGCACGCGCTGATGGGCGGCGACGCCCCAGGCGATGACGCCCGAGTGTTCACCACCCTCCTGGAGCTGGAGGGGCACCTGGACTCCCTGCGCGACAACACCAAGAGGTTCAACAACGAGCTCCAGCGCCTGCTGCGCGCCGAGGAGTCGGACCTGGCCACCTTCCACGAGGTCAAGAAGTCCACCGTCGGCTATCTCGACGAGTTCGTGGACGGCCTGGAGGAGCGCGCACGCGCCATCGCCGACGCGCTGGAGCGGGTCGAGGGGCACGGATCGGGGAGGCTGTTCGACCGTGCCCTCGCCGGGGCGAACCTGCCCCCGGGCGCCGCCGACCAGATGCGCCGGGACTGGGTGGAGGGGCGGCGCGTCAAGTGGACGGGACTGCGCCTGTGGTTCGCCCGTACCGAGGAGGGCCAAGCCGGGGTGGAGCGGCTGCACCGGGTGGCGCGCCGTGCGATCGTCGCCCTGCTGGAGGCCTTGGACCGGATCACCGAATCCCGGCGACGTGCCTCCAGCACCGCCGAGGACCTGCGCACGGCGGCCCGCTGGTTCGCCGCCGCCGGCGACGAGCCGGAGCAGCACCGTCTGTGGGCGGCCCTGACCGGTCTCTCCCCCGCACGGCACGCGGTGCTCGGCCACGACGACGCGGAGCTGATCGCTCCGGGCGCCCCGTGGAAGGAGGCCGATCCCGTACCGGTCTCCGCCAATCTGCGCTCCTCGGGCCGGTCGGGCCGCGTCGCGCGCACGGCCCGGGTGCGCGACGTGGCGAAGGTGCGCGCGCGCCGACGCGACAGGGCCGTGGCCCAGCGCGCGGAGGCCGAGCACGCCCGGCGCCTGCTGGCCACGGACGGACCGGTGCGCCTGTCGTCGTTCGGCCGGTTGGACCACGACCTGTTCACGCACCTGCTCGCCCTGTTCGGACAGGCCCTGTCCGAACCGGCGGACACCCGGGGGTGCCGTAGGGCGATGACCTTCGACGGGCGCACGGAGATCGTCCTGTCACCGGCTCCGGACGAAGCGACGGCCGTCCTGCGCACCCCGTTGGGGGAGTTCACCGGCCCCGACCACGTCGTGTCGATCGGTGCCCCGGGCACGGCCGGTGCCCGCGCCGTCCCTGGGGAGAGCTCGTGACGGGTGTTCGTTCGAGCCGTCCGGCCAACCGGAGGGTGACCCAGACCCGCGACGAGATGGCCGACGGGATCCGGGTGATGCTCGCCCATCCTTTGCTGACCCGGGAGATGGACGAGGCGGCGTTCACCACCGTGCGCCGCAAACGTGCCGAGCTCACCGCCTGGTTCGACTACTTCTGCGGGTGGACGCTGACGGTCGAGCCCCGGCAGGGGTACGCCCGGCTGGCCAAGGTCCGTGCGGCCGGATCCCACCTGGCGGTGCCGCGTCCGGCACTGCGCACACGCGGATCGAACGGCCCCTTCGACAGGCGGCGCTACGTCCTGTTCTGTCTGGCTGCGGCGGAGCTGACGGTGCTGAGCCGCACCACCATCGGACTGCTGGCCCAACGGGTGGCGTACACGTGCGCCGCTGAGGAGGGCATCGCCGACTTCGACTCGGCGAACCGGGCCGAGCGGGCCGCCCTGGTGGACGCGCTCCTGTTGTTGGAACGCTTCGGGGCGATCACCGCGGTGGACGGTACGACGGAGTCCTACCTGGCCGGGGCCGACGCCCTGGTCCTCTACCGGTCCGACACCGCACGGCTGGCCCGCCTCCTCAGCGTGCCGGTCCCGCCCTCTCGCCTGGAAGGACGGCACCCGGACCTTCACGCGCTGCTGTACGAGGAGCGCTACGGTCCGCCCGAGCCGGTCGGCATCCACGAAGAGGCCGGACCTGAACACCGCGGCGCCGCCGGGCAGGGCCTCACCGAGACCGGTGTGGAGGGTGGCGTGGAGACCGGTCCCACGCACAACCAGCGGCTGCTGTGGGCCCGGCACTCCCTGATGCGCAGGCTCCTGGACGACCCGGTGGTCTATCTGTGCGACCTGAGCCCGGCCGAGGCCGACTACGCGGCGACTCCCACGGGGCGGAGGATGCTTCGCCGGGCGGCATCCGAGGCCGGGTTCACCTTGGAGGAGCGCGCCGAAGGCTACCTGCTGGTGGACCCGGAGGGGACGGCCACCGACGACAGGTTTCCGGGTGAGGGCCACGTCAAGCAGACCGCGCTGCTGCTGCTCGACGTGCTGTTGGCCCATCCGGGGCCGGTGGCCCCGGCGACCCTGACAGGCGAGGTGGAAGAGCTCCTGGAACGCAGACCCTCCTGGGCCAAGAGCTTCCGCTCGGAGGGCGGCGCGGCCCGCCTGGCCTCGTCCGCTCTGGACACCCTGGTCGGACACGGGCTCGCCCGCCCGTCGCCCTCCACCACCCTCATGAGCGCGCCGAAGGACACCGTCGCCTACACGGCACTGCCCGCCGCGTACCGCTACGCCGTCGACCGCGACGACTTCGGAGGGACCGAGTGACCCACCCGCCAGCCCAGAACCGGGCCGACCGCTGGCGTCCCACCCGGGCGGGCATCCTCAACGTCTGGCGCTACTACGACGAGGTGTTCACCTTCCACCACGGACGGCTGCTGCTGCGCGGCCGCAACGGCACCGGCAAGTCCAAGGCGCTGGAGCTGCTCCTTCCGTTCCTGTTGGACGCGAGCCTGCGCCCGAACCGGTTGTCGACCTTCGGCGGCAACGAACGGGTCATGCACTGGAACATGATCGGCCACGGCTACCCGGGTGCCACCCGGGTGGGCTACGTGTGGCTGGAGTTCGCCCGTCCCGGAACGTCGGGCACCGAGTACCTGACCCTGGGCGCGCGCCTGCAGGCCACACGTGACACCTCCTCGGTCAGGGCCACCTACTTCACCGCGAACGCACGCGTCGGTGAGGGCCTGGACCTGCTCACCCCGGAGCAGCAGCCGCTCACCGCCAAGCAGCTCCGGCAGGTACTGCAACCGGACGAGGGCGTCTCGGCGGGGGTGGTCCACGCGGGCCCGGAGGAGTACCGGTCCGCGATCCGCGCACTGCTGTACCCGGGGTTGGACCAGGGCCGCTACGACGCGCTGATCACGGCACTGCTGCAGCTGCGCACGCCCAAGCTCTCCGAACGGCTGGACCCGGGGCTGTTGTCGTCACTGCTGTCCAGCGCCCTCCCCCCGCTGGGGCGCGGCGAACTCGCCGACATCGCCGACGGCTTCGAGCGTCTGGACCGTCACCGCGACGAACTGCGCGCCCTGGCGGACGAGGTCAGGGAGGCCCGCAGACTGGCCGACCGCCAGCGCGTCTACGCCGCCCGGGTGCTGCGGGGGGCCGCAGCCCGGCTGGTCTCCGCGACGACCGAGATGGACGGTCGCGCCCGGGAACTGGGGGAGGCCGAGCGCCGGGCCGAGGACGCCCGGGAGCGGATCCAGCGGCTGGCCGATCGTTCCGCCGAACTGGAGGCACTGGAGCGCGGCGTCTCGGCTCATGCGCAGGGGCTCAGGGACAGCGAGGCCTACCGTGCCGGCGCAGGGATCGAACACCTGCGCGAGCGCACCGAGCAGGCGGGAACCGAGGCACGCGCGCGCGAGGAGGAGTCCCAGCGCCGCCAGGGCGAGGCCGCGCGCCTGGGATCGGAGGCCGCCTCCCTCGCCGCGGAGACCGAACGAATCGAGCAGGCGGTGTCCGTGGCCCGCTCCGCCGCCGAGCGCACAGCCGAACGCGCGGACCTGGCGGGACTGTTCCGGGAGGCGGAGGGCACACTCGGGACCGGGAGCACCGCCGAGGTCGGTGAGGTCCGACGGCTGCTGCGCGCCGCCGTGGACAGCCGCCGGTCCCAGATCACCGAGGTCCTGTCCGCGCTGGCCGAATACGAGGGCCGGCTCCGCCGCCGCGAGGAGCTGGAGGCCGACCTGGCGGACCTGAGCGAACAGCTGACGGAGGCCGAGCACCAGGCCGCCCTGGCCCTGCGGGAGCGGGACGCGGCCGTGGAGGTGCTCGCCGAGGACCTCACCGCCTGGGCGGGCGAGTGCCGCGAACTGTCCTGGGAGGATCCGGACGCGCTCGTCGAGGCGGTCGACGCCGACACCGGAACCGGGCCGCACCGGTTGGTGGCCTCCGCCCGCCAGGACGCGGGCGAGGCCCTGGCCGCGCTGGCACAAGACGCGCGCGGGCGCGCCGAACAGGTCATACGGACCCGTGAACAGGTGTCGGCGCGGATCGCGGAACTGGAGTCGGCCACCGAGGTCCCCCCGGTCCCTCCCCGGACCCGGACCGCCGACCGGGCCGACCGCCCGGGTGCTCCCCTGTGGCGGCTGGTGGCCTTCACCGAGCACACCCCGGAACCCGTGCGGGCCGGGGCGGAGGCGGCTCTGGAGGCCTCCGGACTCCTGGACGCGTGGGTCTTCCCCGACGGGTCGGTACCCGCTGAGGGCGTGCTCGGCGACATCACCGCCGCCGCCACGCAGCCCGTACCGGGGCCCAGCCTGTTGGAGGTGCTGGAGCCGGAGCCGGGCACCGCGGTGACGGCCGAGCGGGTCCGCGCCCTGTTGGCGGGCATCGCCTACGCCGACGGTCCCGCGTCGGCGCCGCAGCAGGAGCCGTGTCGGGAGCCGTGGATCTGTTCCGACGGAAGCTGGGGGCTGGGCCCACTACGGGGACAGTGGGCCAAGGACCAGCCCGCCCACATCGGCGCGAGTGCCCGGGAACGGGCCCGGGCACGGGCCCTGGCCGAGCTGCGGGCCCAGCTGACCGGTCTGGACGAGGAACTGTCGGCGACTCAGGCCGAACAGGACCGGCTGGCCGAGCGACGCCTGCGGTTGGACGCCGAGGTCGCCGCCCTGCCCTCGGACCTGGCCTCGCGCACCGCGGCCGAAGCCTCGCGCCTGGCACAGAACCGGACCGCCGAACGCGCCGACGGCGTCCACCGCCACCAGCTGCGCCTGACCGAACAGCTCCCGCACCTGACCGCCGCGGAGCAGGGGCTGCACACCCTGGCCGCACGCCACCGGCTGCCCGTGGGCCGCGAACCCCTGGAGCGCACGGGCACGGCCCTGGAAGCGCTGAGCAGGGCCGTGGACTCGTGGCTGGACGCACAGGTGGACCTGCACGGACTGGCCGGGCGGGCCGAACAGGTCCAGGAGCTGGCGCGGGAGGCCCTGGACGTGGCGTCGGAGGCCGCCGGGGCGGCCTCGGAGTCGCAGATGAGCGCCCAGGACCTGAGGGACAGGCTGGCCGCGGTGGAGGACACCGTGGGGGTGGAGCACCGCCACGTGCTGGAACAGGTCTCGGCCGCGCAGACCCGGTTGTCGCAGATCGGCAGGGAACTGGCCGCGGTGCGGTCGCAGCGCCTCGAACTGAGTGGCGAACACGGTGAACTGCTCGGCCACGTGCGATCGCTCGGTGAGCTGCGGTCGGCCGCCGTCCAGGCCCGTGACGGGGCCGCCGCCCGATTCCGGTCCCTGGCGGCCACGCCCCTGTGGGAGGACTCGGGTCTGGCCGTCACCCCCGCTCCCGCTCTCGACGACACCCTCCGCGGCACACTGGAGGCCGCACGCGCCGTGGCCGCCACCGCCGACCGGGCCGACCACTCCCCCGAGCGGATCAGCGGGGCGCGCGCCAAGGTCGCCGGCGCCGTGCACGCCTCCCGGGACGTCCTGGCCAGGCGCACCTACCTGGAGCTGGTTCCCGACGGGGACGTGCAGCTCGTCTCGGCCCTCCTGGACGGGGTCCGGGTGGGCGCGCGGGGACTGTACACGGCTCTGGCGGAGGAGGAGCAGGCGCGAGCCACGGACCTGACCGCCGAGGAGCGGTCACTGTTCGACCGGGTCCTGACCGGGGACACCCGCCGCCATCTGGCCGACCGGCTGCGCCGCGCCACGGCGCTGGTGGAGGGGATGAACGAACGGCTGGCCCGGGTCCGCACGGCTTCGCGGATCGCGGTGCGTCTGCGCTGGGAGGTGGCCCCCGACGCCCCGTCCGGGACCGAGCGCGCCCGCGAGCTGCTCGTGCGGGACCCGCGTCGACTCAGCGACGCCCAGCGCGAGACCCTGCACGCCTTCTTCCGCGAACGCGTGGACGACGCCCGTGACGAGGACTCCGCGGCCAGTTGGGAGGAGCACCTGGCCCAGGTGCTGGACTACACCTCCTGGCACCGGTTCACCGTGGAGCTGGACAAGGGCGACGGCGCGGACTGGAAGCCGCTGACCAGGCGCGCCCACGGCCAGCTCTCCGGCGGCGAGAAGGCGATCGCGCTGCACCTGCCGCTCTTCGCCGCGGTGGCCGCCCACTACGCCACCGACCCCGGCGCGCCACGGTTCATCCTGCTGGACGAGGTGTTCGTCGGCGTGGACGCGGCCAACCGGGGCCAGATCTTCGCGCTGCTGGTGGATCTGGGCCTGGACCTGGTGCTGACCAGCGACCACGAGTGGTGCACCTACGCCGAGCTCGACGGCATCGCCGTCCACCAGCTCATCCCTGCCGGGGCCGACGATGACGACGACGCGGTGACCACCGCGCGCTGGGTGTGGACGGGGTCGGCCCTGGAGGAGGACGACGGGACAGCGGGGGAAGGGGAAAGCACGGTCGAATCCGATGGGATGGCGGTCGGATGAGTGTCCCCGAGCACCTGCGGGAGGCCGCCCTGGGTTCCCTGTGGCGAGCGGTGCACGACCGGCTCTCCTCCGGTAGGACGGTCCGCTCGGTGACCCTGCACGGCTTGGACGAGGCCGAACAGGAGGCGCTGGCCGACCTGCTCGGCCTGCCGTCCTACCCCGGCTCCCGGGCGGGCGTGCGTCTGGACCGGTTAGACGAGGTGCTGGCCCCGTTCGGGGTGGACGCCCGAGCCGTGGTCACCGCTCTCGTCGGCCCCGTCGGGAACCGCGCGGCCGACCGGGCCCTGGTCACGCGCGAACGCGAGCGCCTGTGGGCGTGGTTGTCCGACCACCCGACGGTGGTGGCCGAGCCCGCCCTGTTGGCCTGGGCCGCCCAGGTACGCGCGGACGGGATCCCACGGGAGGGGCCCGACGCCCTGCGCGCCCGTCTGGCGGCCGTGCTGGAGATCGTGGCGGCGCTGCCCCTGGCGGACGGGCGCCCCCTTCCGGCGTTCGCGGCCGAGCGCACCGGCGACCCGCACGCCCTGGACGGTGGCACCGGGCTGCCCGGGCTGGTCCTGCGGGCGCTGGCCGTGCTGCGCGACGAGCCCGCTCCGGCGGGAGCCGAGGAGCGGCGGGCCCTGTGGGCGGCGTTCGGGGTGGACTGCGACGCCCACTCCACGTCGGTGCTCGCCCTGGGGCTGCGGCCCGGGGGCGATGGAGCGCTGGCGACCACGTTGAGGACGTGGTCGCAGGCCGGGCGGGCGGCCGTGGTCACTCTGGACCAGCTGTCGCACTGCCCCGGTCCTCTCGTGTGCGGTCCCGTGGTGCACGTGGTGGAGAACCCGTCGGTGCTGGCCCTGGCCCAGGGACGCCTGGGACCGGACTGCCCGCCGCTGGTGTGCGCGTCGGGGTGGCCGGGCAGCGCGGCCGTCACCCTGCTGCGGCGGCTCGCCGAGGGCGGCGCCGAGCTGCGCTACCACGGCGACTTCGACGGGGAGGGGCTGCGCATCGCCGCCCACGTGATAGCCCGCACCGGTGCCCACCCGTGGCGGATGGGCACCGAGGACTACCGGTCCGGCCTGGCCGGGATGCCCGACCGGAGGACCGGAACGCCACCGCCCGGACGGGTGACGCCCGTGCCGTGGGACTCGGGTCTGGCCCCGGCGATCGCCGAGCACGGTGCGGCGGTCCCCGAGGAGCGCGTCGCGGAGGTACTCCTCGCCGACCTGCGGGGCTCGGCCGCCCGCTGACGAAACCGGCGCCCTCCTCCAGTCAGACGGCGGAGGACCTCACCCGGGCCGGTGCCCTCCCGTGCCCGGCGGTGTCCGTAAGCGCCCCACGGCGGCGGGCAGGGGGAGCTTGCCGTTGGCCTGGTTCCCCTGACCTGACAGGTGGGGTACGCGGGTGGCGGTCGGCCTCAGCTCAGCGCCGCGACCACCGCCTGTTCGTCGCCCCACCGGGCGCGGAGCCGTGACCTTCCCCCCGGCTCACCGTCCAGGACGTGCGGAAGCAGCACCTGCCCGTCCTGAGCCGATTCGGCGCCCTCACCACCGGAGCCGGACTCCCTGGTGAGCAGGACCTGCTGCGGCTTCCGCTCCAGGAGGCGGCCCTCCTCCCAGATCTCCAGCTCCGCCTGCTCCTGCTCACCGGTCAGGGCCCGCCGGAAGCACGCGACCGACACCTCGTCCTCGGTTCCGTCGTAGACCCAGCGCGTTCCCAGGACGGAGTGCTCCAGGGTTCCGACGAGGTGGTCCTCGTAACCGGGAAGGGGCGCGGCCCGGTAGGCCAGCGGCACGTGGAGCAGGCGGTCCCCGCGCCGGAGCAGGAACACCTCCACCCCGACCTCTCCCGCCGGGTCGTCGAACCTGTACGTGCCGAGCACCTCGTCGGGCCCCTGACCCGCCCACGGCTGACCGTCCAGCCAGGCGCTGATCAGCTCGGGTTTGCTCGGTGTGAGGGTAGCCCTGTAAATGATCGCCATGGGCACCAGTATCCGGCACCGCGGGCGGAGCGAGGGGAGGGCGTCGCGGTCGCGGGGCGAGGCCGTTCGGGGCGCGGTCGGCTCACGTTCGCCCATAGACCCGGCGTGGCGGGCCCGTCATGCTTGACCGGCCTCCGCGGATTCTCCACGATGGACGGCGTCCGTCGTTTCCACAACGGTTCGAGAGGATCTCTTGATCACTCCGGAAGTCGCCGACGGCGTCCACCTCGTCTCCCACGCCCACGTCAACTGCTACCTCATCGAGGACGAGGACGGCGTGACCCTCGTGGACGCGGGCCTGCCGAGCATGTGGTCCATGGTCCTGCGGGCCCTGGAGACGCGGGGGCGGCGCCCGGACGAGGTCAGGGCGCTGGTACTGACCCACGGCCACTTCGACCACGTGGGTTTCGCCGTGCGCGCGCACCGGGAATGGAACGTGCCCGTGCTGGTTCACCCGCAGGACGCCTACCTGGCGGCCCACCCCTACCGGTACACGCCCCAGCGCAACCGCCTCCTCTATCCGTTCACCCATCCCCGGTCCCTACCGCTGCTGGGCCGGATGGCCGCGGCCGGAGCCCTGAACGTCAAGGGGGTGGGCGACGTCGAGCCGCTGACGACCAGGACCGCCCTACCAGTGCCCGGCCGCCCCGTCGCCGTACACACCCCCGGGCACACCGACGGGCACTGCATCCTCCACCTGCCCGACCGCGACACCGTCATCAGCGGTGACGCCCTGGTCACCCTCGACCCCTACACCGGCCGGGCGGAACCGCAGATCGTGGCCTCCGCGGCCACCAAGGACACCCACCAGGCCCTGACCTCCCTGGACGCGGTCGCCGGCACGGGCGCCACCACGGTGCTCCCCGGCCACGGGGAACCGTGGACCGGAGGCGCGGAGGCCGCGGTGCGCCGCGCACTCGACGTCGGAGAGCACTGAGAGGCGGTTCTCCAGCTCGGTCCGCCGTCGTCCACCCTCCAAGGCACCGGATACGCCTCACGAACCACGGCTCCGCCGTCGCCGTGACCGGACCGGGTGTTGCGGAGCGGTCGCGTACGGTCCCGCGCCACGACGGGAGTACGGGCACAGGCCCCCTCGGCGGTCACGAAGCGTCGTGGCTCCGCGATCGCCGGGGCCCGCGCCCGCATCGCCGTTCCAGGGACGCTGCCGACGCCTGCCCGCGCGACTTCTTAGCGGGTGAAGTCGTCCGGTCCCCTGGCGGGACCGTGGTAGAACTCGCGGTCCGGCTCGTCCTCGGGCACGGGCGGGTAGGTGGGGCCGTCCTCGCCCGGCTCCTGGCGGGCGGCGAGGGCGAAGCCCTGGGCCCGCATCGTTCCGGCGACCCTGTCGCGCAGCTCGGGGAGCATCGAGTACAGCACGTTGCCGGGGCAGGCGGTGGCGTTGAAGTCCCGGTGGCCCAGGACCGCTCCGTACGGGTTGAGCCCGTAGGCAGCGCACAGCCACGCCAGGGTCTCCACCAGCGAGTCGGTCAGGGCCCCGGTCGGGCCCACGCTCGTGTACAGGCCCTCGTTCTCGATACCGATACAGGTGCTGTTGTTGTTGGCCACGTGGGCGCCCACCACATGGTGACCCGCCGCGATGGATTCCGGGGTGCGGTCGCGGCCCTCCATGACGTGGCCGCCGCGGCTGATGGTCAGCTGCTGTCCGGTGTCGGCCCAACCGTTGCTGTCCATGTGGAAGTTCTGGATCGACTTGGACAGGCGCAGGGCGTGGTCGAGCGAGTAGTCGGTGCTGTTGGCCGTCGCGGTGTGGTGGACCACGATGTAGCGCGGCGGGGTGGCCAGGACCTGGATGGGGCTGCTCGGCGGGCGGGCGCCCCAGGCGCCCCGCCAGTACAGGTACGGCTGGGCCGCCTGGGCGGAGGCGCCCGTGCTGGCGGCCTGGGCGGAGGCGCTCGTGGCGCCGACCGCGCTGAGGGCTCCGCCGAGGGCGGCGGCACCTGAGGCGACGACGGCTCCGCGCAGGATACTGCGCCTGTCCGGACCTGACCGATGGGTGTTGGTCATGGGAGTCCTTTTGTAGCTCGCAGGGTTACTTGCCAGTTCATGAAAAAACACGGACCCCACGGAGCACAAAGGGTCACATCATGTATTTCTGTGGCCAATTCCGGTCAGAAAATCAACGCACAACCCTGATAGCCAAGTGTCGTTTGGTGCTGTAAGGGCGGCGGGGGAAGCGGAAGGGGAAACCCTGCTTCGCGCCGTCCTACCTGGTGTGCCGATGATCTACGGAACCGTTCTTTCGAATCCTCCCGATTCGTGATACGTGAACAGCACCGCACCCTTCTCCGGGGCCGCAGGAAGGATCGTGGCCCCGTCCGCGGCCACCAGGCCGTCGGGCACGGGAGCGTCCGGACCGTCGTAGTACTCGGTACGGGTCGCAGACATCAGACTTTCCCGATTGCCGTCCTCGCCAATGACTCGCGCCGTGTGCACGTCACCCGGTGGCACACGGCGCTCTGGTGCCAGCGCTCCACGACAGGTGGTGGTCCGCCAGGACACTCCACCGCCTTCGACGGTCCGGTGCGGATGTCCGGCCGCACCCACCGCCGCTGCACCACGGACACCGACCAGGCCACAGACCTCGTGCGCCTGTTCGCCTGGACCGACCCCGACCGGTTGCTCGCCACCCGATGTCCCACGCGACCGGGACGGCCCGGCGGGACGGAGTCGCCTCGATCAGTTTCCCGCGCCGGCCACAGGTGGAGCGGGCCAGGGGCCATAGAAATCATCTATGCCCCCTACTCACATTCCGTCTTTGTCTTTCGCTCTTTTCCGGGCGTACCGTAAAGAATGTCGACGAGGTGCTCACCGCGATTCTCCGAGGATTCGCGCTCCGCGCACGTCGATCCTCATTCCGCCGAGCGGATGAGTACGCAACCGAGAGGACCGATGGTATGACCGCGACCGAGAGCGGACCGGGAACGCGGGAATTCGCGGGGAAGCGGGCCCTGGTCACAGGTGGTTCACGCGGAATCGGAGCGGCCATCGTGCGCCGTCTCCTGGACGCGGGCGCCGAGGTGCTCACGACCGCCAGGTCGGCGGCGGGCACGGTGCCGGAAGGGGCCGCCTTCGTGCAGGCCGACGTGCGGACACAGGCTGGAGCGGAGGCGCTCGCCGCGGCCGCACAGGAGGCGCTCGGCGGGGTGGACATCCTGGTCCACAACGCGGGCGGGGCGCGACCGTACGCAGGCACCTCGGCCATCCCCGACGAGGAGTGGCAGGACTCGCTGGACCTGAACTACCTGGCGTCGGTGCGGCTGGACTCGCTGCTGGTACCGGGGATGCGGGAACGGCGTTCGGGGGCCGTCGTGCACATCTCCTCGACCGCGGTCCTCACCCCGGCGGGACCGTTCCTGCACTACACCACGGCGAAGGCGGCGCTGGAGAACTACAGCCGGGGACTGGCCCTGGAGCTGGCCCCGTTCGGAATCCGGGTCAACACCGTGGCTCCCGGCAGAGTCGCCACCCCCGGAGGCGAGGCGACGCGGGAGCAGTGGGCGGAGGTGTCCGCGCGCATGGGCATGGCGCCGGCGGAGAACAGCGCCGACGACACCCCGCCGCTGGGTCGCGACGGCCGGCCCGACGACATCGCCCACGCGGTGCTGTTCTTCGCGTCCGACCGGGCGAGCTGGCTGACCGGGAGGAGACTCACCGTGGACGGCGGCGAATTCCCCATGGGCTGACGCCCGCGGATTTCCGGAACGCCGATTTCAGCAAATGCATTCATTGACTTGTGCCTGGGCACATCACTGAATTTCGAGAGAAAGAACGAAGGAATCCTGGCATGAGCGAGTACAGCGGCAAGAACGCGGTGGTCACGGGTGGCGGCAGCGGCATGGGGTTCGCGATGGCGAAGCTGCTGACGGACGGCGGAGCCCGCGTGGTGATCACCGGTCGTTCCCAGGACACGCTCGACGCCGCACGGGAGCGGCTCGGCGAGAACGCGGTGACGGTCCGGGGCGACGTGTCCTCACTGTCCGACCTCGATGCTCTGGCCGACCGTGTGAAGGACGACCTCGGCACGCTCGACGCCCTGTTCGTCAACGCCGGCATCGCGTCCCCCACACCCTTCGGATCGACGACCGAGGAGATGTACGACGAGCTGTTCGCGATCAACGTCAAGGGCGCCTACTTCACTGTGCAGAAGCTCGCCCCGCTGCTGAGCACGGGCGCCGGCGTCGTCCTCACCACCTCGGTCGCGAACGTCATCGGCATGTTGGATACCAACGTCTACGCGGCCGGCAAGGCGGCGCTGCGCTCGATGGCCCGCAGCCTCTCCCGCGAGCTGCTTCCGCGCGACATCCGTGTCAACGCGATCAGCCCCGGCCCCATCGACACGGGAGCCCTGGAGAACACGATGACGGCGGAGGCCGCCGAGCGGTTCAAGGAGGAGCGGGTCGCGGACAATCCCATGCGGCGTTTCGGCACCACCGAGGAGATCGCCGTGGCGGCCGCCTTCCTCGCCTTCGACGCCACCTACACCACCGGCACCGAGCTCGCCGTGGACGGTGGCGTCACCCAGCTCTGAAGGGGTCCGCGCGCACGCTCCTCCAAGGCATCCCCCCAGCGTGCCGTCACGCCCCAGGACGGGCTCTCCGCAGGTGTGCACCGCGGCAGCGCCGTCGCGGACGGTGACGTCGGTCCGGCCGAAGGGGGTGATCAGGTGGTCCGCGGGGTCGGCGCGGCGGTCCTCTCCCGTCGTAGTGCCCGCCGGTCCCCGGCCACCGCTCCTCTCGGCCCTCAGGAGACCGGTGAGAAGGAGGCGGTGTCCTGCCAGGTCTCCTGACGCAGGAGTTCGAGCAGGGCCGTCTCCCCCGGGCCCGCGCCGTGCCGGACCACGGCGATGACGGGCTGGGACACGGCCGGGGACACCGGGCGCACGAGGTGCTCGTAGCCGTGGGGCACCGCGGAGGCCGGGACGAGCGTCGCCCCCAGCCCGTGGGCGGCCCAGCGCACGGCCGTCGCCGTCTGGGACACGCGGGCGACCGTGGCCGGGGTCACATCGTTGTCCCTCAGCACGCTCAGCAGCACGCCGTCGAGCGCGCTGTCGCGGTCGAACCTCACCCACGGCTCTCCCTCCAGTGCGCGCAGCTCGACCCGGTCCGCGGAGAGCAGCCTGTGCCCGGCGCCCAGCACCACGACGAACTCCTCGTCGCCGAGGCGGTGGGCGTCGGCGGGGCTCTGCTCGCACGCCGCCATCAGGGCGAGGTCCAGCACGCCCCGGCGGCACAGCCGATCCAGCTCGGCGGAGCTCGGCTCCTCGAAGACGGTGACCTCCAGACGCGGGAAGCGGCGGCGCAGCGCCTCCAGCGCACCCGGCAGTTGCCGAGTGCCAAAGCCCATCTGCGCCACGACCACCAGTTCACCCACCAGCTCATCGGCACCGGCCCGCGCCGTCGCCCTCGCCCTCCGCGCCGCGCTCACCGCGATCTCCGCCTCCCGCAGGAACGCGCGGCCGACCACGGTGGGCACCAGTCCGGTCGGCGTACGAGCGAACAGCTTCACGTCGAGTTCCCGTTCCAGGGCGCGGATCTGCTGGGACATCGAGGGTTGGGCGACGTGCAACCGCTCCGACGCCGCCGTCACCGACCCCTCCTCGGCAACGGCCAGGGCGTACTCGTACTGGCGAAGGCTCATCGGCTCCCGTTTCCCCCCTGCGGTGGACCGCGGTCCACCTCGTTCTCATCGTCGCGACGGCGGGTGTCACAACACGGGAGGCGGTGCCTTTACTCCATGCCGTCACCGAACACGAGGGGCCCAACACTGTGCGGAGTCATGGCCGTGACCGCTGACACGCTCCTGACCGAGTTCGCGGGCATACCCTGATCCGCTCCGAAGGTCAGGGGGATTCAGGAACCGGAGCCGTGGCGGGCACTGTTCCAGGGCATCTCAGCCGACAGGGTGACGGCCGCGCCGGATCCCTCGAGTCGGCGCCTCGGCCCCAGCACGAGTCGGCCCTGCCCGGCTTGTCGTGCGCCCCATGCCCAGAGCCGTCCATGGCGCCGACAACGGCTCTGGGTACCGGGGTCACCGACGTTCTGCCCCGCCTGCCGTGAACCAGCAGGCGGGTCGGCGGCGGGTTCTGCGGTGGCTGGCTCGCGGACGCGGCCCAACGCATCAGGCGGACCGCTCCCTGACCCCAGTGGGCACGGGCCGTATACGTGGGGGCGGGGCGGCTCCAGGGGAGCCGCCCCGCCGTCGCCATACCGCTGGCTTCAGTTGTCCCCGTCGTCGTTCATCAAGGCCTCCTCCTCAGCACATGGGGGTCCGGGGGCTCGGGACCGTGCGCGTCCCCAGATGTGCGACGGCCCCCGCTTTCCATGAAGCCGGGCCTCCGGTCATGGCCAACGCCCTTGCGTGAGATTGCGCCCGTCAGGACACCAGGGTGTGTCCGACGCAGTGCCAGGTGGCACGAGCGAAGCAGCGGGGCTGTGCGGATGCTGGGGCGGGTGACGCGGGGAGTTGCCGTCAGATGCAGTCGTGATGGCCTGCACCACCGCCGCGGCCAAAGGCCCTACGAGGATCATCGACGCTCTCCCGTGGCCGAATGTGGCCACCGCACCACGGACGCCGCCATTCTTCTACCCCATGCCCAGAACTCACAGGTCAAAGCACTCTCCCCTCAAGAACATAAGAATCCCGGGTTTTGGACCCGCATTCCTCCAGAACACCCTGAAGCTGCCTTGACCTCGCAAAACGACACTCGAAATGCTTACCGTCCGACAGGATTCGCAGAACCGGAACCGTGGTTACCCACGAAATCGTTCCCGCAGCTAGCATCGGTGCGTATCCACCCACGACCATCCGGAGAAACCCATGCCCGATGCGGGAGTGAACCCGTGCGAGGCCGTGAACTTCGCCGGCACGACAGCGGATCTGGCTGACACCATGGCCACACTCATCAGGGACTTCGGAAACGACATATCGCCTCCGGTCACGCCATCAGGAACCAGGGCAACCGGTCTCCTCCGACCCAGCGGTCGGCCTGACAGTCCGCGGCCCCAGCACTCGGAAGACGTCGGTGTGGCATGACCCTCGCGCCACACCGCGGCGCCAGTCCGTGTGCGACACGGGCGACGGGCCCTTCACGTGGGTCGGTGCCCTCTACCCGGCATCAAGGACGAGGACCGAACTCCCAAACGCACACGGACTCGTCTTCGGGTCCGAACTGCGAAGTCGTCGATTCTCTTCCACGGGCCCGGCCGCGCAACCGGAAATGTCGGGGGCACTGCGCGAGGTGAGCACACCTGTCGGCACGAATTCCCGGCCTTCGGCTGAGCTTGGCACAGAAGCACGGATGGCTATAGTAACGCTTACTTCACGTAATATCCGCATCGCTGATGCACTCCACGCAAAGCCCTCTGAGGACTGTCTCTTCCTGGTGAAAGGATTGTGGTATGTCAGGTGAGTCCGGCGGAAACCCGATCGAGGGCTATGAGGGCGCCGAGCTGGCCGCGGCGCTGGCCGAGTCCATGGCGGGGCTGGCCGACATGTTCGACCTGATCATGGAGGACGCCGAAACCGTCGCCCACAGGGACGAGGTCTCGTCGGCTCTACGAACGTACAAGGAGGAGCACGGTCCGGCCATTGTCGAGATACAGGAGCACGGTCTCCAGCTCGCCGAGAACATCCAGGCGGGCGCCTCCGAGATCGCCCGGAACGACCAGGAGGCCGCTGAGCACTACGAGACCCCTTGGGACCTCGGCACGGACCTACAGGTCAACTTCTGACCCTCCAGTTCCCATCCCTTCCCTCCCCCGACCATTCTCCTGGCAGCAGGGACCCGATGACATACTTCGACATCTCCTTCCTGGCCCGTTCCACGTCCGCTAACCCCGAGGCGATCAGAACCCGGACCGAGGAGCTGGACACCCTCCAGTCCCGGCTCCTGGGTAGGGCGGACGACCTCGACGCCGACTTCAACCACACGGCCACCCAGTTCACCGACCTCATGGCCTGGAACATCCGGGACCTGTCCGCCGAGGAGCTCCAGCTGTGGCGGGACGCCGGAACGGCGATCGCCTATGCCTCCTCCATGGTCGAGATGTGGGCGCAGTGCGTGGAGAAGTTCGAGGAGGAGCGCTCGGCACAGATGTCCGAGTGGTGGGAGTTCCTGAGGACGAAGCGGGCCGAGATCCCGGACAAGTACCAGGGCCAGACCATCACCGCGACCTATCCGGAGCGGGAGGGGTTCGGCTGGCTCGGTGACGAGAACAAGTGCCGTTCCGTCTACGACGAGGTCGCGGCGAAGGCGGAGGACCTCAAGGAGCGCGAACGCACCAACTACCAGGCGTTCGAGAACAATGCCGAGGACGTCGGCGACAAGCTGCGACAGGGTCCTACGAAGGAAAACGTCCAAGCGCTCATCGACGCCGGGATCAACTCCTGGGCCTTCTACAATCTCGACCCCAACCACTACACGATGCTGGTCGACAACCGGGAGCTGACCGAGGAGAACGCCGAGGAATGGGCCGAGGAGCTCTCCTCCTACTGGTCCGGCGACAAGCCCCTGGACGAGCGGTACCACGAACTCATGCTCATGATGAGCATGATCACCACCAACGCGATGCAGGCCCAGCAGGGAGGCACGGGTTACCGCAGCGATGAGCTGGACTTCCTCCGGGCGTTCTACGACGAGCTGGAGGAGGACCCGAACCCCGAGCACAGGGGTGTGATCGGTATCCCCGCCGAGATGGAGGGCGACCACCTCACCGACGAGGAGCGCGAACACGCACTCGGTGTCCTCGGGGACGGTCTGCTCACCCTGTCCGATGAGAGGGTCGGTGGTGGGTACGGTGACCTGCCCGCATCCGTCAGGTCCGTTGTCGACGGGCCGGACTTCAGCGGTGTCAGGAGCGGTGGCGGCTACTCCCAGACCCATACGGACTGGATGGAGAAAGCGGGCTACCTCGACGACCTCCTCACGAACTCCCACGAGGACATGGAGGGTGGCGCCGAGTTCTCCACACGCATGATGGACACCGTCTCGGCGTCGCTTGCGCGGATCGACGCCCTGGGTAGCGACGACAGCTCCATGTCCGGCCTCCTCGACGTGGCCACGCGCAACGAGGACGCCAACTACGCGGTTCTCACCGGGGAGTACCCGGAAGGGGTCGAGGGAGACCTTCCCTGGACCGAGGACACCGCGGACAATGTCACGGACCGCATCATCGGTCAGCTCTACACCCACGAATGGGATGACGACGGGGAGGCGGCACGCGGTCTCACCAAGTGGATCGAGGACATGTCGTGGAGCGATGACGGGGACGAGCGCCGCATGGCTGCCGAGGCGATGGACGGCCTCATGGAGACGATCACCTCCAAGGACATGCACGACACCCTCTCCGACACGGGCATCGAGGTGGAGCTATCCGACGGGACGGAGGTTCCCAACGCGCCCTTCACCGCGGTCAACGGAGAGGTCGCCGACGGCTTCGCCCACCTCTTCGAGCTGTACATCGAGAGCTTCGCCGACGAGGAGGGCCTCGACGGTGGTCATGTGGACTTCGGGTGGGAGAGGGGGGAGGAGGATCTCTGGGACGACGATGCCAGGACACTCGCGATGTCGCCCTCCGAACGCCTGATCTTCCTCGAGTACGTCATGGGCAACGAGGACTCGGCCGTTCGAGCCCATACCGCGGCAGCGGTCTACTCAACCGCCCAGACCGAGCTCTACCTGGAGAACGGCAACAATGTGGAGACGGGAGCCAACGCCGGCGTCCTCCAGTCCCTCGTGGACGCGGCCCTGCACAACGAAGCGGTGAACCGCAACCTCGACCTCGAACAGGAGGAGGCGATGCGGAAGAAGCTCGTCGAGGGTGTGGCGAACTCTGGCAACAACGCCTTGAGCCTGGTCCCCGGGGTCGGTGTGGTCCTTCAGAGCGGGGGTCAGTTCATCGCTCCCGAGCTGATCAACGAGGCATTCAACGACTACGTGAGCGTCATGTCCCACGAGGACAGCAGGACCACGGCGATCGACGTCGACTATTACACGAGCGTGAAGGTCCTCTCCGAGGTCATCGAACGCGACGGCGGCGAACTCCCCGTCATCGACGGGGACATCAGAATCGGGGGCGCGGGTGGTGTCACCCCGCAGGAGGTTCTGGAGCGCGCGGGGCTGCTCGACGAGCGCGGTGGGGAGTACTACATCGACTTCGAAAGTGAGCCGGGAGAGGACGCCCCAAGCTCATCCGAGGTCCAGGAGGCGCTGAACAGCTTCCTGGAGTCCAGCGAGGTGGACTGGGCTCGGGGGGCGACCTACTCCGGGACCGATTTCTCGTCGAACTTCACCACTTACTTCGGGCGTTTCTACGATCCCATCCAGGATCAGATGCGCTACAGCAAGGACAACATCGAAGGCCTCTACGAAGGAGTCCCAGCGGACGCGCCCAGCTCATAACAGGCGTTTCCTGACTCTGATCCCGAAAGGATGGTTGATCGTCCGTGAAGAAGGCTCCGCTGGCACTGGTCGCCGTCTCCGCTTCTGTTGTTGCACTTGCCTGCGCATGCACTTCTCCCGAGGGTTCGTCGGGCGGAGGCGTCTCCCCTGCCTCCGAGGCGCCGAATGGGCGAGTGACAGAACTCTGGGTGTCAGGAACCGTGGACGCCCATGTCATCCAGGAGATGTTCGCCAGGGATACCGATGGATCCGTCATGGAAAACATCGAGGATTACTACGAGGAGCGCCGGGAGGTCGAGGAAGCCGAAGGCCTCGAACCGTTCGATGGCGTGACGGTGCTCCTGGACTCCGGTGTCCTCGTGGAAACCAAGGAGGGCTATCGTGTGGTGACCGACTGGGATGAGTGGGACACCAGAGGCGTTTCCAAACCAGGGGAAACTGAGGTCCTCCAAGCGATGAGGCATGTCCTTGAAGTGAACACGGTGGATTGGTGCGGTGAAATGAAGGGATACGAGTTCTCGGATCTCTACGTTGACTCCTACTGGGGGGCTTTCGGCACCAAGGAGGAGTATGCTGCGAGCATCGAGGGATACGTTTCCTGCGGCTCGGGGGAATGAACCCCAGGACCAGCGCCCCGGCGCACGGCAGGCGCAACGCGCCGCCGGATCTTCCGAGCGTCCCGGTTCGGTCCGCCAGCACGCCCGCCTGGCTGTCTCCTGGAGCTTCGGGGCGGATCAGGAGGCGAGCACGTGGAGTAGGGCAACGAGGGTGCCCGAACTCTGCACCCGACCGCCAGTGACCAGGTCGCGAACCTTGGCCAGGGGCACCCACTCGTAGACGCCCTCGTCGAACTCGGTCGGGTCCGCGACCAGCTCGGCGTCACGTCCGACGAAGACGTGGTGGGGACTGCGGACCGTGCCGATCATCGGCTCGAAGGTGGCCACGTGCTCCACTGAACCGACCCGGTGGCCGGTCTCCTCCAGCGCCTCTCGGACAGCGGTCCGCTCCGGTGTCTCCTCAGGGTCCAGAAGTCCTCCGGACAGTTCCCAGCCCCAGACGTCGGGCACGAAGCGGTGCCGGTAACTCATCAGGACGTGCTTTTCGGCCCGGTCCAGGATCGCGATCACCGCGGCCGAGGGCAGGGTCACGGTGTGGTGCTCGAACCTGTTGCCCGAGGGTGTGGTGATGTCGGCCTTGCCCAGCCTCACCCACGGGTTGTCGTACAGGGTGCGCTCACCGTGCACCACCCAGCGGCCCTGGTAGCCATCCGTCGCGTCCATGGGAGTGACGTTATCGCGACCTTGGAAAACAGGTGCTGGTGCCCTGACGGCCGCGCCGGGCCCGAAGGGGTCGGCGCGGCCTGGTGGTGGGTGTGCATGTGGATCACCACAACAGGTCCGCGATGAGGTGGTGGGCGAACGCGCTCGCCGAGGCGGCGAGAGTGCAACCGGTCAGGTGCCAGCCGGTGTGATGCCAGGTTCGAGCCGCTGAAAGGAGAGTTCCGCCCTTCGAGGACCCGGATCCTGGGATCTCAGCAAGTCCATGCGCAGCGGCCGACACCTCACCGCGCCATACTCACGGAACACGCGCGGGAAGGCCTCAGTCGGCTACTCGGAACGGAACACCGCGCTGCGCAAGGAAAGCCTCGACTCGGGGAAGATGGTCCGCGCAGAGCGCGAAAGCCAGTAGGCGACAAGCGCGGGTGGCCGCGACGTAGAGGACGTTGCGGTCCTCGGCGAGTTCCGAGGTGGCAGGGCACTCCTGGTTCAGCCAGGAGGAGAGCAGTTCCTCACAGCGGTTCTTCTCGGTCGGCTTTGGAACGATGACCAGGACGGCGTCGGCCTCCTCACCCTTGACCTGGTGGATGCTGGTGGCCCAGCCCACCTCCACCGACGCGTCGGCCTGAGGTCGACTGTGTCCGCCCACCCGGTAGGCGGGCTTGTCGTCCGTGCTCGCCTGCCTGCGCGCCCATCGGGGGTTGTTCTCAGGGACGACGAGGTCCTGGCTGGGACTGTGTCGCCTGAACACCTCCCTGGCCTGCTCCCTCCACTCCCCCATCACCTGGTCCAGGGCCGGAAGGTCGCGTAGCACCAGGGCCTGGCTCCGGGCCAAGCCCTGGGCTGTGACCTTGTGCCTCTCCAGTCGGGCCGCCTCTGGAAGGTCGTCCTTCCCGCACCACACGTCCAGGATGCTCGCCCGGATGACCGCTCCGGCCTCCTCTCGCTGCTTGGTCGGAGGGGCCCCGGCGTTCAGGACCCCGACCGCCCAGGCCAGCCTGCCGATGTGCGACGTGGGCTGCATGGTCGCTCCGGTGAGATCCTTCGGCAGGGAGGATCTGCGGTGAGCGATGACGAGGCGCTTCTCCTGCGGGATCCCGATTCGGTCGGCCTCCTCACAGAAGGCCCGGACGTGGCCGGTCCCGCGACTTGGCAAGGCGGTGAGGAGAATCGGAACCCGCTCGTCCCGGTGCGAACCGGCGGCTATATCAGCTTGCCGTTCACTAGTGCGCAGGGTCGCGGCGAGGTCGCAGATGGTCTGGCTGGAGCGCCAGTTGTGCCGCAGTCGCAATGACCGCGTCACGGCGAGGGGAACAGGGGCGTCGATCGCGGACACCGTGTCCCGGAACCCGTAGATGGCCTGGTCGGGATCTCCGACAAGCATCAGCGGAAGACCTCGGGCAGCCAGCTCCTGGAGGATCCTGCGGTCCTCGGCCGAGCAGTCCTGGGCCTCGTCGACGACGAGTTCGCTGAATCTGGCGGTGAGTACTGACATCATCGCCCCGGACAGGTCCGGATCAGCGAGCAACCGTAGCGCGAGGTCCCGAACCAGATCTCCCGTGACGTATCCCTTTCCGAACAGCTCGTCGATCTTCTGGGCAGCCCAACGCTGGGGGCCATAAGGGCTACGCCCCCGCAGTTTGTGGCGGGACGACCCCCTCAGAGTGGCCGCTCCCACCCGCATACCGTTGATCGCGGCGAAGGTGAAGTCCTCCAGGTTCAGCTCGCCGTCGCTGGCCCCGGGATGATCCCTCCACGACTCCAACCGGTGCCAGGACCGTCCGCCCTGCGCGGGGGTGGACAGGTAGGGACGGACCAGGTGGAGCCAGATGAAGGTGTCGATCGTACCGATGAAGTGCGGGAAGGAGGCCAGCTCGGGCTTTCCCGCCTCACGGCAGCGTCTACGCAGCTCACGCCCCGCCACCTTGGTGAACGACGCGATCGCCCGTCCCTTACGTGCGGGCAGGGCACGCTCAAGGTGTCGGTCCACGATGACGCGGGTCTTACCGGCTCCGGGACACGCCAGAACGCCCACTGGTCGCCCCGGCAGCGTCTCAGCCTTGACGACCGCGCGCTGGGTGATCCGAGCCTGCTCTCGCAGTTCGCTCCCCTCGTCCGGGAGCTGGAGGTCAGTACGCATCGGCGGACTCCCCCTGAGTAATCCACGAGAGAGCGTTACGGAAGTACGCGGGAGGGATCAGGTGTCCGTCCGGCCCGAGCTCCGCCGCGACCTCCAGGAGGTCCTGGGCGAAGTCGCCCTTGCGGACGTTGTGCTTGCCGAACAGATCGGCGAACGTTCTGGCCCGTGCCTCCTCCGGTCCGGTGGGCAAGGCATCCCAGTCACCCGCCCATGCTCGGGGACGCTGATTTCTCCATGCTTCCTGGAGAAGGGGCACGTTGCGCTCGTCGGCCGCCAGCAGTTCGGGTTCGAGCGTCGTCCGGTTGGAGAAGACCCGGGCGACGTCCTCCGGAGCCTCCAGCTCGGCGAAGAGGTCCCGGAGATCGCCTGGGCGGTCGACCCTCCTCTTCTTATCCAGGCCGAAGAAGTCCCCGTCGGTGATGACCGCGATCCGCTGGGCGATGCGGTGGCCGCTCTGGCGGTCCTTGGTCAGCAGGACCCGGAGGTAGGGCTCGAAGTCCACCCCGTCGATCGGCACCACCGCTGTTCCCCGGAAACGCTGTAGAGCGGCCCGGTCGAGGAGCTGTTCCGCGAAGGCCGGCGCCAGGATGGCCTCGGCGATCCCCTCCAGGAGGAGCACACGGGGACCGAAGAGCAGCGTGCTGCGTGTGGCGTTGAGATACTGGCGGACCCTGCGCAGACTCGCGTCCGTGAGTTCAAGCCCGCGGACCGCGACTGCCTTGGAGCGGTACTCCGGAAGGCGTGCCGTCGTGACTTCCGGCTCGGCCTCCTCTTGTTCCTCAGAGCCTTCCTCCCTTTCCGGTTGCACGTGACGGTGCCGCTGAAGCACCACGAAGTTCTCCGGACCGACAGCGGTGGCGATGTGGGGTGAGTGTGTGGTGACCACGACCTGGATGTGTCCCAGCCATGCGTCGCCCACGACTTCGCGCTGGTGGCTCCTGGCCGCCTCCTCGGTGAGGTAGTCCATGAGGATCGTCTGGAGCTGGGGGTGCAGGTGGGCTTCGGGTTCCTCGACCAGCAGTAGTGTCAGGTCGGCCTCGGCGGCGTCCTGGAGCTGGGTGAGGACGGTGGCCATGAATAGCAGGTTGGCGTAACCCAGGCCGCTCTGGGCGAGGTCGCGTGGGTCCAGCCCGACCTGTTCCAGGCGCAGGCGCAGCGCGCGGGTCACCGACGCGAGAGAGGTCTCGGCGAAGCCGACCCCCACTCGCTGATGGTGAGCTCCCTCCGTGAGTCTGGTCAGTCCCTTCTGGACGTGCTCGGCAGCAGCGGTCAGAACCGGGAGTTCCTCGATGATCTGGAACTGCTTTTCCACGTCGGAGATGAAGCTCTGACGCTCGTCGACATCCTTGAGCAGTCGCTCCACCACGTGTTGGACACGGCTACCCGCGCTGGAAGCCAGCTCGCGCCGGGCATCGCGCAGGGGTGGCAGGTACAGGTGGCGGATGCGCTTACGAGCGGCGGGTTCGGGGTCGTGGTCGGCCGTGTCGGTCTCACCCGCCTTCCAGGAGAGCTCTCCCCGCTGGCTCCCGGTCGGGGGCGGTGTGTATGTGAGCCGATAACTGATCGAGGTCCGATCCGGGTTGAGCGCCTGGTTGTAGGGGGCGAGGTCACTGACCTTCTGAAAGGCGTACCGGCCCACGAACTCGATGCTGAGCGGGCAGCCAGCCCGGTGCCCTCCTTCAGGACATCCGTCGCGGTACAGGTCGTCGCGCTGTAGGTGGAGGTCGCGCTTGCCGTCTAACGGCTCGGTCAGGTGCCGGATGGCGTCCATGACGTTGGACTTGCCCGCGTTGTTCTCTCCCACCAGCACGGTCACACCAGGTTGAAGGGTGATGGTCGCGTCAGCGAGCGAACGGAAGCCCTTGAGTTGAAGTCTTTCGAGGTACACGGGTGCCCTTCGATGCCGTGGACTACTGGGAGAGGCCTCTGCCATCAGAGACAACACTCACAGTAGACATACCATGAAAGCCTCGTCAACATACATTACTGCGACAGTCGTGAACACGGAACGGTCGAGACGTACTGTTGGACTCGCCGCCTGTTTCCTGGCAAGCGTGTGACCGGCTCCGCCTGGCATACGGAGGCGGAGCTGTGCCCTATCCCGGCCGCTCTCGCTCCTTGAACTGGTCGAGGCGCTGCAGAATGCGGCCGGCGAGCTGGTCGGGGGAAAGACGGAACGGTACCCACTGATCGCGGGACCCCGGCTTCATCGAGGCGTTGAACCGGAACCTTCAGTGGGAGTCGAGGGAGGGCTCCATGGCTGTGAACTCCTGGCTGGGAACCAGCCAGGCGGTCCGCAGAGCCCCCACCTGAGGGTCGACCACCGCGAAGAACAGGTCCAGGTCGGGGCGGGGGCGGAAGATCTGGGAACGGACGAGCGCCACACACCGCTCCTGCTCGCGCACCATTGTGCCGTCGGACATGCGCGCCTTGACCTGGACCGCCAGTGTGCGAGACGTTCCACGCCGATGGAAGACCAGGTCGACTCCCTCATCGTCCACCAGGGAGGTCGAGACGTTGAGCTCTCCACTGGTGGCCAGGATGCAGGTCGCCGCGATCAGGTATTCGGCCGCCGACTCCCGTCCGTCCGGCGCTCGGGCTCTTTGCCAGGCAGTCAGCGTCCCCGTCTGCCATGGGACGACCCTAGCGAGCACGGCATCACCCACGAGACCGATCAGAGATTTTGATGGTAGTAGGGAACGTTTACCCAGCTCCTTCTCAGCCCTGAGTACGGATCTCCGGTGCGATGCTCAGGGTGAGAACAGCGTGGGCGACTGACGGTGAGCTGGAGGAGCGGTGGCGGCCGCGCCGGGCCCCGAAGGGGTCGGCGCGGCCGTCGATGTGCGCGGGCCGGGGTGGTCCTCAGAACAGGCCCGCGGCGAGGTGGTGAGCGCAGGCCCCGGCGACAGCGGCGATGGTGTAACCGCCCAGGTACCAGGCGGTGCGGCCCAGGCATCGAGGTTCGCGGTGGCTGTGCGGACGCCGCGGACGGCACGGCAGCGTGTCAACCCGCGTGGGGTGCATCTCCAGCAAACGCGTGCTCCACGCGCAGCCGCTGAGTGTGGTGCATCCGAAGCCCCGCCACCTCCTCGGAACCGAACCAGCCCACCTCGTGCGACTCGTCGCTGACCGCCAGACGGCCGCCCACCACGCGAGCGCGGAAGCACACGTTGAACTGGCGGCGCACCTCCCCGTCGCCGTAGGCGATGACGTGCCGGGCATCGGTGTAGGTGCCCACCAGCCCCGTCACCTCGACCTCGTAGCCGGTCTCCTCCCGCACCTCCCGCACGGCCGCCTCGGGCAGGCTCTCGCTCATCTCCATCGCCCCGCCCGGCATCGCCCACAACCCGTTGTCCACCCGACGCTGCAACAGCAGACGGCCCCCGTCGTCGAACACGGCCGCACTGGCCGCGACCACCAGGCTGTTGGGAACGGGCGCGTCCGGATCGTCGTAGTACTCGGTACGAACCATGTGCTGCTTCACTCCTCAAGCGGTCGAGCTGTGCGCCATACGGCGTCCATACTGGCGGCATAAGCGTCGAACAGCCCCCGAGGAGCCGTGCGCTTCAGCCGCAGCAGCGGGTTGCCGTAGGCGTTGACCCCGTACAGGTGCGTGTTGACGTACATGTGGTCGTCGGCCCGGTAGAGCGAGTTGTACAGCGTCGTGGAGTGCACCCTCACCGCGACTCCCGGAGTCGCCGTCAGCGGCCGGTAGTGCATCGCGGCCAGGCGGCAGCGGGACTGGATGCCGTGGCCGAAGCTCTCCTCCTCCCCGCGCACACGCACGGCCTCGCAGTCGGGATCCCCGATGAGCACCCGCACGCGAACGCCGCCCTCGGCCCTACCTCTGAGCAGGTCGTTCCATTCGGGGATCTGCTCGTGGAGGAACAGGGCCGCGTAGACCAGGAGGTCGATGGACCTCTCAGCCGCCGCGAACATGTCCCGCCACTGCTCGGCTGATACGTCGGAGCGTTGGCGGTGAACAGCCACCAGGTCCTTGTCCGCGCCTGCCGTTTCTTTGGCCCGCCGTTCCAGGGAGGGCCAGAGTTCGCGGACGTCCGCACCGAGTACACGTGCCACCGCGTGGGCGTTGCGGCGGTGGGGCACACGTCCGGTGCTGATCCAGCGGGCCACGGTCTTGGGGTCGGTACCCACGTGCACGGCGAGGGAGGCCGCCGTGTGCCCGGACCGTTCCAGGCAGATGCGAAGCCGTTCATTGGGGGGCATGGGGACGTTTCTACCGCACCGGGACGTCTTTCGAGGCGGCCTTCGTGCGGTAGAGGCGTCCCGCAGGGCGCGGACAGACTGATGGCTCCACATACGGCATGAGCAGAGGAGCACGCAACGATGCAGGACAGCACTCGACCCACGGAGACATTCGAGCCGGAAACCCTTCCCCCTGTCGTCATCGAGATCGGTGACGCAGTGGAGCTGACCGAGGGAACCAGCAGCAGGAGCGGTAGCGAGGACAAGCGCTACAAGTACCAGTAGGCCGATGCGGGATCCGGAGGCCGTGCGCCTCTGAAGGACAGGAGAGACATGGAATGGTTCGGCGGAGTGGCCACGGCCACCGGATCCCCCGCCATACGGCCCGCCTCCCCCGCATGGTCCCTATCGCTCCCCTGTGGGGAGCTGTGGATCGTGGGCTCGGGTGCCGGGATCGCCGTGACCTCCGCCGAAGCCGGCCCTCTGCACGGGGCGGTACTCGGCACCCACACGGTGTCCGCCGACGGTCTGCGGACGTGGCTGTCGGGGGACTGGCGCTCCGGTCCGCCCCCTTGGCCTGGGACCTACACGGTCGTCGTCACCCATCCGGGAGGTGCGGCCGTGTTCACCGATCCCGCTCACGCGCTGCCGCTCCACTTCTGTGAGGTGGAGGGTTCTGTGGTGTGGGCATCCTCCAGCCGTGCCCTGGCGGGTGTCACCGGCACCGGGGTGGACCTGGCATGGGTGTCGGGCCTTCTGGCGGATCCGGTGGGGCGGCACGCGGCGAACCGGAGCGCTTTTGAGCGGGTACGCACCGTCCCACCGGGGCATCGCCTGGAAGTGTGCGGAGAAGGGCATAGCACGGTCGGCCGGTGGTGGTCGCCACCCAGGAGCGCGCCACGAGCCGAGGCTGTCCGGCTGTTCAGAAGCGCCCTGGAAAGGGCCGTCGCGGTACGGCTCGCGCAGGCCGAGCACCTCTCCTGTGATCTGAGCGGGGGGCTGGACTCGACCACGCTGTGCCTTCTCGCCGCGAAGCAGGCTGCGGGGGCACGCCCCCTCATCGCATGGACGGTCCACCCCGCGTCCAGGAACCACGGCGGCGACCTGGACCACGCACGCGAGGCCGCACGCGGGCGACCCGGCGTGCACCACGTGCTGTTGCCCCTGACCGAGGCGGAACTCCCCTACAGCGGCTTGGAGCGGGTACCGCCGACCGACGAACCGGCTCCGGCCACCATCACCAGTGCCCGGCACGTGCTGGCCTACGAGCGGATCCGCGCTGCCGGAAGCACACTCCACGTGAGCGGCGACGGAGGCGACGCGCTGTTGATGCAGTCACCCGAGCTCACGCTCAGGCTGGCGGCGCGCGGCCGTGTGCTGCGCGCTCTGCGGGACCTGCACGGGTGGGCCAAGCTCGACCGCAGGAGCCCGGCCCGTCTGCTGCCGCGCTTGGCCCGGCCCGGGCGCGGGCCCTTACCGCGTTGGCTCACTTCGAAGGCACAGGACATGGCCGTCTCCGGGCCCGCCCCCAGCGCCGTGGGCCTGCTGAGCAGCGACGCGGAACTGCTCACACTGCGCGGCATCGGGCGCACCGCCCACGCGGACGCGCAGTTCGCCGCGCCTTTCGGGGTCCGCCTGGAGTCCCCCTTCCTGGACAGGGCCGTGGTGGAGGCCGCTCTGGCCTTCCGTGTCGGGGACCGGGGGTCGCCCTGGAGCTACAAACCGCAGTTGACGGAGGCGATGCGGGACGTCCTGCCCAGAGCGGTGGCGCAGCGGCGCACCAAGGGCGGCACGGACGCCGACCACCACCTGGGGTTGCGTGCGCACCTGCCGGAAGTGTCGGCCCTTCTCGTCGACGGCTGGTTGGCGGGCCACGGCCTGATCGATGCCCGGGCAGTACGCGCAGAGCTGCACGCGGCGGCCTCGGGCAGGGACACGCCGTGGGGGCTGCTGGAGCCGGTGATCGCCGCCGAGGTGTGGGGGCGCACGGTCGAAGCGAGCCCTCCGCCCGCATGGACGCGGGCCCCGGCACGGCAGGAGGCGAACAGGTGACCCTCCCGCCATCCCTCTTCCCCGCCGCGCACCTGCGGCTGGTCTGCTTCCCGACCGCATGCGTCGTCCTGGACGTGGAGAAGGGTGCGGTGCTGCTGCTCTCTGGGGAAGCCGCTCAGGTCATCTCGCGCCTGTGCACCGCACAAGGTGTGGCCTCAGCACTCTCCCCGTCCCCCGATCAGGAGCCAACTCTTGTGGCGCTGGTGAACACAGGGGTGCTCATCGGGGGCGAGAGCCCCCGTGCCTGGGACAGCGTCAGGCCGGGAGTTCCTTCCTCACCCAGTTGGGGGACGCGAGACAGCCCCGCCGCGCTCGCACCGATCCCCCGGGCCTCCCTGCGCTGGTACCTTCTGGGCGCCCTCGCGCTGCTCGCCGTGCTGGTCGGTGGACCGGGAAGCCGCAGGAGCGCGTTCTCCCGTACCCGGCGACTGACACGGAAGGCGGTAGTAGGTATCGCCGACCATGCCGCGGCGGTCGAGGCAGCGTACGCGGTGAGGAAAGCAGACCGCCTGCTGCCGCTGCGCGTGGCATGTTGGGAGGAGGCCGCGGCGACCACCGTCGCTCTGCGCTGGGCGGGGTACCGAGCCGCTTTCCGGCACGGGGTCGCCACCGATCCGGTGCGGTTGCACGCCTGGGTCGAGGTCAGCGGCCGACCGGTCGCCGAGTCCGACGACATCACCGACTACACACCCTTCGAGGAGTCCTGTGAGTGACATCGCCGAACCGGTCCTGTGGGCCGAGGCCGAGGGCATCGCCCTGGGAGCGCTGCGCGCCGACCTGGCCCGCGAGTACTGGCGGTGGGAGAGCGACCCGGGCGCCGTACTCGGTTACGGACGACAGGTACCCGAGAGCCCCGAGTCCCGGGCCGAAGGCCTGGAGCACCAGCTACGCGGAGCCCCTGACCAGGCGCGCTTCACCGTCTACGACACACGGGGAAGCGGGTCGGCCCCGTGCGGGCTGGCCAGCCTGCTCATCGACCACCAGGTGCGCACCGCTGAGTTCGTCCTCGTCATCGCGCCCGAGAGTCGGGGGAAAGGCGTGGGCACCACGGCCACACGGCTGACGCTGGACTACGCCTTCCACGTCATCGGGCTGGAGATGGTCTGGCTCAAGGTCCTGGAGCCCAACACCGCCGGACGCAACGCCTACGCCAAAGCGGGGTTCCGGGAAGTGGGCACCATGCGCAGCGCCGGGCAGTGGAGAGGGCGCCGCTGCGGCGAGGTGGTCATGGACGCCCTGCCTGAGGACTTCCCCTGGCCGTCGGTGATCGTAGACGCGGACGGCTGACAGAGAAAGAAGGTGAAGGCCGCGCCGGGACGAGTGTTTCGGCGCGGCCTTCCGGTGGGTGTGCGGGTGCGGGCGGCTACAGCAGACCCGCGGTGAGGTGGTGGGCGAGGGCCCCGGCCAGGGCGGCGAGGGTGTAGCCGCCCAGGCGCCAGGCGGTGCGGCCCAGGCGGCGGGGTTTGCGGTGGCTGTGCGGGCGTCGGCTGCGTGGATCACGGGGGCGGCGGCTTGGCAGCGGCGGGCGCTCCCGGCGGGGCGGGAACGGGCCGTCGTCGGGGGCCGGGCGCGGGCGCGGAACCACCGGTTCCCGGGGACGCCCGGGCGGGATCGGAGGTGTGCGCGGGCCCTCGGGCGGCGGGGTGTCGCGTTCGGCCAGCCGGGCGGCGTGGACGCGCATCCAGGCGGGCAGTTCGCCGTGTTCCAGCCGGTGGGCCACGCGCGGGTTGCCCTCCATCCGGGCCAGGAGGCGCTGCTCCCGGGTGGGCGGGGCGAGCACGGCCGAGGCGCCGGGGCGGGAGAAGCGCCGTCCCCGGGATGCGTCCAGCACCGCGCGCACCCCGGCCGAGACCGGCTCGGCGCTCATCGCAGGGGTCCGGCGGGGGTGCTGGTGGCGGGGGTGAGGGTGAACTCGGCCCACACGACCGTGCCCAGTCCGGCGCAGAACGGGAAGTCCACCACCGCGCGGGTACCCCAGGACGCGGCCAGGGAGTCGATGAGCAGCAGGCCCCGACCGCGCTCGGCCTCCTCCCACTCGGCCACCGTGCGCTGTCGCGGAATCCTCGGGCTCGGCGGGCGGGCCTCGCGGGCACCGTCGTCGGTGATGCCCAGATGCAGGGTGCGGGCGGTGGGCTGGGACAGGGTGCGGACGACGCGGCCGTCCGCCTCGCCGGAGCGGGAGTGCTCGGCGGCGTTGGCGAACATCTCGCTAGCGCACAGCACCACGGTCTCGGCCAGGTCGGGGCACAGACCCTCCAGGCGGAACAGGTCGGCGCGCAGGTCCTCACGCACCCAGGAGGCCTGGGCGAGGTCGCCGGGGTAGACGCGGGAGGGCCAGCGCCGCCCGGCGAAGCCGGGAGTGGGGGTGTGGATGGGGGCGCGGGGGTGCGGCACAATGGCCATGTCGGCATGCTCCTTCTTCTTCATGAGTGTGAACGGGTTGTCGGCGCTCGCCCTGGCGGGTGTGTGCAGCACCCGCCAGGGCCTTTTTCGTGCGCCCTCAGCGGACGGCGGGCACGGTGCCCGCGCCGGTCGGGGCGGTGTCCGTGCGGCCGGTACCGGCGGTGATCGCCCGGGGCCGGCCCTCCTGCTCCGTCACGGCGGCCTCCAGGAGGCGGAGGGACTCGTGGGCGGGCAGGGCGGTGCTCTGGAGGGTGGCGAAGAGGTCGGCGTAGCCCTTGGCCTGGACGGCGTCGGTGACCAGGTGGCCGGGCCCGCGCGGGTGCGGGGTGTAGGCCAGGGTGTGCCGGGGTGAGAAGGACAGCGTCCAGAACGCGCCGCGCAGGCCGGGGTGGTGGGTGGCGTCCTCGGGGATGACGTGCAGGGCGAGCCGCCTGCCGGTGACGAGCTTGAGCAGGTACTGGAGCTGGCGGCGGGTGACCTCGGGGTCCACGACCACCCGGGTCAGGGCCGGTTCGTCGATGACCAGGCAGAAGTAGGGCGGGCCGCCGCCCCGGACGTGGTCGCCGACGCGGGGGCGGTCCTCGATGCGGTCGTGGCGTTCCAGGGGGCGCTCGACCCGGTCCAGGGCGGCGGCGTACTCGGCTAGGAGGAAGGGCTCGGGGATCATCAGCGGCGCGTAGGCGCGCAGCTGGAAGAGTTCGTACATCAGGCCGGAGACCGTGGCGCCCTCCTTGAGCCGGGTGGTGATGTGGGTCTGTGCCCAGGCGTCCCAGAGGACTCCTTCGGCACCCAGCTCGCGGTCCAGGGTCATCGCCGTTCGCAGGCCGGGGATGTGGTCGCCGGCCTCAATCTGGCGGACCTCGCGCAGGTCGGTGAACAGTCCGCGCCCTAGCTGTTGGAGGGACAGTCCGGCGTTCTCCCTCGCGGCTCGCACCCGAGCCCCGAACCGCACCCAGGGTTCGGACGCTCCTCCCCCACTCTCGATGTTCCCGTTCGTGCGTATCCGCTGTTCACCGGCCATGGCTGGTCCTCCGCGTAGTTCTTGCCTGCGCGCAGCCCGGGGAAGGGTGCGCGCAACCGCCGCCGCGAGGCGTCCCGGCTGTGTGCGGGGCCTCGCCGTCATCCCTAAGCTAGACACAGGCCATAGAATTTACAAGGCTTGCATTTAAAGTGGTCCGCATTATGGAGACATGACCCTTTTGGATCCGGTGAGATGATGTTCCAGAACCCCACCGACCAGCGCGACGTCGACAGAACGAAGGAGACTGCTGTGGCCCAGGGCTCCCCCGTCCGCAGGCACTACCTGGTGAGCCAGCTCAAGCGGCTCAGAACCCAGGCCAAGCTGTCCCAGGAGCAGGTAGCCAACGAGCTGGGGTGGGACACCAGCAAGCTCTACAGAATCGAGAACGGGCGGTTCGTCCGGCTGACCACGGAAGCCGTGGCCGCGCTCTGCCGCCTGTATGGCGCGAGCGAAGCACTACGGGAAGAGCTGGTGGAGATCGCCAAGGCAGCCCGCAAGCAGAAGCCCTGGTGGTTCCAGCACGAGGATGTGGCGGGCAACGCCTTCTACAGCCTGGAGAACGAGGCCGCCAAGATCCAGGAGTACGCCATGGGCGTCATCCCTGGGCTCTTCCAGCATCAGGACTACATAGAAGCCCTGATGTCACGAGGAATCGTGGCAGACCCGGAGGAGCGACAGAAGCGCATCGCCGCACGGATCGAGCGCGGCACCAGCATCCTGGACCGCGACAACCCGCCCCGGATCTGGGAGATCATCGACGAGTCGGCGCTGCGCTGCCTCGTCGGTGGGCCGCAGGTGATGCGGACCCAGTTCGAGCATCTTATGGAGCTGAACAAGCGCCCGAACATCGACATTCAGGTCCTGCTACTGTCCAAGGGCATGGCGCAGCCCTGCGGCTACACCCTCCTGCACCTCGGCGAAACCGACCGGGTGGGCTACATTGACGTTCTCCCGAGCGGCCACTTCTTTGAGGGCAGCAAGGAACTTGCCGACCACGAGCACAGGTTCGAGTACATGCAGGCCGCTGCCCTGCCGTTGGACGACACGCAAGACTTCATCCGCCGCCTAGCGGACGAACCGGAGAGGCTCTGATGACTGAGCACGAAACCACCGAGGCGACGTTGGCGCCCGTCTCCCCCTGGCACACCGCAAGCTACAGTGCCGAACGTGGTGCCTGTGTAGAGGTCGCAGAAGGACCGGTCACCGGGGTCCGGGACACCAAGAACCGGGCGCTAGGCGCGCTCTTCTTCGGCGCCGACGAG
Organism: Nocardiopsis sp. TRM 82005; assembly: GCF_056312425.1. Classification (NCBI taxonomy): domain Bacteria; kingdom Bacillati; phylum Actinomycetota; class Actinomycetes; order Streptosporangiales; family Nocardiopsidaceae; genus Nocardiopsis; species Nocardiopsis sp. TRM 82005. The sequence continues at coordinate 257,861 of NZ_JBWDTQ010000006.1, read as the reverse complement.
TGGCGCGCCTTCGTTAGCACCACTCGGGACGACTTCCGCTAGAGCCACGAAGACACACGTTCGGCCCCGCCTGCTGTGAGCCAGCAGGCGGGGCCGAACGCTTTACGGATCAGGCAGGGGCGTGCCGGGGACCGTGGCCAGGCGGCGGAGTGAGGGTGGAAGTGAAGCTCTCGCCGTCGATCAACGGAGTGTCGAGCGAGACACCGACTTTCGCCATCCGGTCATAGATCTCCAGAATGATTTCCTTGGTCCGATAGGTGCCGTACTTCGCCTCGTCCTTGCGCTTCACGATGGGAAAGGTCTCCATGATGTACTCCACGTCATCACGGTTGATCCCGTAGAGGCGGAAGAACAGCGCGTCCAACTCTGCCCGCATGATGTCACGACGCTCTTCGTCCCACCGGAACGGCACTCCCTCATCACCCAGGTCTCGTGCGAAACTCTCCATTTCGTACGCGGTGTATGCCAATTCGACTACACGTGGAGAAATGAACTCTTCAAATACTCGAACTTGCCCAGGGGACGCAACAGCAAGCTGAAATACTGTAAAGAACTTGAGGTGGGTTCCGCCAACTTTTTGCCGAGCAACAAAGTCAAGGGCATATGAAGAAAGGCAGGCAACAAGACCAGAAACGGGAGAAGATTGCGGCATCGCAAGAAGATTGCCATCCGGAGCAGCAGCCCTCGGAAAGACACTATCAATCATAGTTCGCTCGTCAGTGGAACGACAGATGTCGCGCCAACCGAGGAGCCAGCCACGTTCCCAACCAGCTGCGTCCAGCTTGGTCTGCGCTCCGGGGGCCATGATCGGGTCGCCGCTCTTGTCTACCTCACCAGTCTCCGTGGCAGTCTCCGATACCCAGTAACGGGGAAGGACCGCAGCGCCTGGGTCCTGCTTCTCCTTCAAGGTGAAGTCCCGGGTGTTGCCACCCTCGGTGTAGGTAGCCCAACGGTGGTCGTAGTGGTGAAGCATCTTCGCCTCGTACAGAGGCAGCATACGCTCGCTACCCTTGGTGAAGACGTTTCCTTCAAGACGCCAGCCGTCGTCTTCGAGCTGCTCTCGAGTGTGGAACAGGTGCGAGTCGTTCGACATGTCGAACATTCGCATGAACGACACACCCCACGGGTTCCCGTTGGGATCGCCTTCCTTGACCAGCACTGGAACCCGCTTGTAGATACTCAAGGTGATCTCTGCATCGCGGCGGGAACGGAAGACCGGACAGGTTCCGGTGTTGGGGTTGAGGAGTTTGATCTCCTCCGGAGTCATGGTGAACGCCTTGTCGGCGTCGTCCAATTCGGCAGGATCGTGCACGAAGAACGCGAAGGACGCTTCGGGTTCGCGCAGCTCACGGCCTGCCAGAGACAGGATGCAGAACTTGAACGAGCGGTGCACATCCTCGAACAGAGGAGCCGCGTTCTCAAAGTCGTAGAGCGCGGCGATGGAACCGCTCTCCACCAGGTCCTTGAAGAAGTGCTGGGTGGTCGCGTCCGTGGCGATACCGGTCGGAACGATCACACCCATGCGGCCCCGTGGGCCGACCAACGCTCGGTCGGTCTCAGAGAATACCGCGTAGGTATTGATGTCCCCACGACCGGTCAGCGGGTAACGCCCGCTGATGCGCAGGAAGTGGCTCTCACCTTCGGCCTTGCGCTTGGCGTCCTCGAACTCCTGATACAGGGCAGAGCGGTCGGCGTCTTTCTTCAGATCAGCGATCATCCGCTTACGCTCAGCGGCGTTGCGGGCGGTAGCGATCGCCTCGTCTCGCTGGGCGAAGAACTCCTGCTCCTGGAGCTTGATCCGCTCCCACGGCGGGTTTCCGAGCACACAGTCGAACCCACCAGCCCACCCCGTTACCTCATCCACTCCCCTGCCGCTCTCCGGAACGCTGAACACGTCCGGGAACTCCAGGTGCCAGTGGAAGAACCGGTACTGGTCCCGCAACCGGTCGATCTCCTCAACCGTGGTGAACGGTGCGCCGTTGCCCTTGGCGTTGGCGATCTTGTAGAGGACCTCCTGGGTCACCGCACGCGGAGCCTCCTGCGTCTTCTTCCACACGAACGCCGAGCACCAGGCATCCGCGGTCCGTCGATTACGCAGGTACTCGTCGGAGTCGGTCCACTGCCGGTAGGCCGCCTCTTGGTCGCGCACCTGGTGCAGCGAGTCACCCACCACCGCCGTGATCTGACGCAGGCTCTCAGCCAGAGCGGTGTTGGTGACACCAGCCGCATCGCTCTTGATGTCGAACAGTCCGAGCTGCCCGCCGCGCTCGGCCTTGTTGGTCTTGGCGAGGAAGCGCGCGTACTTCTTGTCGTCACCCTCGATCGGCTTGAACGCCTCATCGGGGATGCCGCCCTTGAGCAGCGACGGGGTCACACCGATGAGCGCGTTGCCGTGCTTCACATGCGCGTCCAGGAAGTTGAGCGGCTTGCCCGGTTCCAGCGCCTCCAGCCACAGCGACACCTTGGCCAACTCCACGGCCATCGGGTTGAGGTCCACCCCGTAGATGCACCGCGCGACCACCTCGTGCATGGCGTGGCGCACCGCGTCCACGGTCGGCTCCGGGTTGCCCTCACGCACAGCCGCGACCTTCTTGGCGATACGCCGTGCAGCGGCGACGAGGAAGTGCCCGGATCCGCACGCCGGGTCGCACACGGTCAGCTCCAGCAGCTCCGCGACGATCGCCTCGGCAGCATCAGGCTGCCCGGCTTTCTCTTCACCTCGCTTGACGGCGTCATCGATCACCGGGTCCAGCGAGGAGTTCAGCAGGGTCTCGATCAGAGAGGACGGCGTGTAGTACGACCCTGTCGTCTTACGGTCGTTACCGCCGATCCCGATCAGTTCGAAAGAGCGCTCCGCATCGCTGTACTTCGGAACCAGCTCCAGCAGGGACTCATAGACGGACCCGAACTCCTCCGCGTCCAGGTCGCGGTAGTTCACTGAGCGCCACCGCCTGGCGTCCTTGTCCCACACCTGGGCAAGGTGACGGACTGCCTTGAGCAGATTCTCGTTGGAAAGCGCAAGCCCGCGCAGCGGCTCGTCTGCTTCGGTGTCGGTGAACAGGCCGCCGAGTGCGGGCAGCCCCAGTTCAGGTCGCCCGTTCACGTCCCCCAAGGCATCCAGAACGATTCGCAGCGCTTCGTACTGGTCCCCGTGAGTGGTGCCCCGTCGCCTGCGGGCGTGACGACGCAGCCGCGCGGACGAGAAGTACTTCGCATACCGCTCCTTCGCCTGCTCATCAGCCGTGGGCGGGTGCAGCGCACCCCGGTCCTCGGCAACGAACAGGAACAGCATCCGGTAGACCAGCCGCAGCAGTGCGCCATGGAACGCCTTCACGTCCAGGTCTCTGCGCAGGTCGGCGTTGGCCGGGTGCTTCAGGAAACCCGTGCCCAGAACCTGGATGGCCTCGCGGACGTTTCCACTGAGTTGACGAACCGCACGCGCACCCGACTCGATCGCGTCGGCACGCCACTTCTCCAGCCAGCAGGCCGAAGGCGCCTCGTCCGGCTTGACCTCGAACCGGGAGGCATGCAGCAGCCGGTACAGCAGCACGAACTCGCTGAACAGCTCGCCATCAAAAATGGCCTCAAGGTCGAACTCCACGTACGCCGCCGTAGCCAGCGCGCTGGAGTCGCGCAGCAGCCGGAGCTGGCGGCCGTTGGTCACCACCGCCCACAGGTGCGCCGAGGAGCTGTTGAGCATCTCCTGCACGTGGGACTGCGGCGGGGCCGTGCCCGCTTCTCCAGAACGCTTGTCCAGGTCGGCGTGCCAGGCCACCGCGTGGATCGGCACGTGCTGCCACAAATGGGAGACCTGGAAGGTCTTGTTCCCGTCGTCGCTGGCGATGCCCTCCCCCGGTCCTGCCGTGAGCCGGCCGAAGCCGAGCTCGTTGAACAGCGGCTCCACCCACTGCGGCAGGGCGGCGTTCACCGAGTCGACGGCGGGCCGGGCGTCCTTCTGCGTCTCCGTGGGCAGCTCCTTGCGCAGCTCCTTCCACACACCCTTGAGGTAGTCCCAGTGGCGTTCGGCCTCGTCACTGACCGAGCGGGCACCGATCACCCCGTAGTCGGCGGGCTTGGCACCGGGCACGTCCCTGCCCTCGGCGATGCGGGCAAGCATGTCGGTGGGCAGCAGGCCGCCGACGGTGTGCACGGCGGTCAGCACCTGGTTTCGAGCGACAGCGGACATCAGGCGGAACCTCCGGCGGGAGCAGCGGCAGCGGGAGCGGAACCATCGGGCAGGTAGACGTAGACGCCGAGGATGTCGGCGGGCTTTTGGGCCTCGACCTTCAGGCCGCGGCGGATCTCGTCGGAGGCGATCCGCACCCGGCGGTGGGAGTCGGCCAGCTCAGCGGCGAGTTCGTCGCCATAGGCGGCCAAGTGGTCGGCGGTGGCGGGCAGGGCGTCCAGCACCCGCCGCATGGTGTTCTCGCCCATGGCCGGGGCGGTGTTCTCGGTGGCCTGGGCCTCCAGCAGGGCGATCGCCTCGCCCTGGCCGAGCCACTCGGCCCGGTCCGGTGCCCCGGTGAAGGCGAGCAGGCGGGCGTCCTCGGCTACCAGCTGCCGGATCCCGTGCCGGGAGGGCAGGGTCAGGTGGAACCGGTAGCGCACCAGCAGCAGCGTGGTGCGCTTGTCCACGGCGTCGGTGCGCACCACCCCGCAGCGGCGGGCCGGGCGGGGTCCCGCCGTGCCGCTGTCCAGGGCGGCGTCGAGCACGTGGGAGGCCAGCGCCCCCACGACCGGATCGGTGCGCACGAGGGCGGCCTCGCCCCGGGGGACGGCGGCGGTGTCGCGGAAGGGCAGCGGCCTGTTCCTGTCCACCACGTCCGCGCCGACCAGGGGCGCGAGGGCGTCCTTCAGGCCCGCCGGGGTGGTAGACACATCAGCTCGGAAACCCACCCCGCCATCAGGCAGCCGGGTGATCTGGGCTTCGAGCCCACGCAGGGCGTTCTCGGCGAACGCGCGGACCTCGCCGGTGCCGCCGAGGGTCTCGCGGATCGCGGCGACCTCGCGGGCCACCTCCTCGGGGTGGATGGCGCGCTGGGCGAACCGGGCGCGGGAGGTCTTCTCCCGGTCGATCGCCGACTTCCAGAGCAGTTCGGTCTGACCGGTGTCGACCTTGATGTCCTCGGCCTCGAACAGGGCCTCCTGCTGACCCTGGCCGCGCATCAGCAGCCATTCGACGATGGCGTCGGTGACGCCGGTGGAGGTCTCGTCGGGCACGGAGACGGAGATGCCCAGGTCCTTGCGGATCTGCTGGTGCTTGCGGATCAGCACCTCCAGCACCTTGCCGTCGATACCGTTGTCGCTGCCGTACAGGGTGATCACGCGGACCTTGTCGCGCTGCTGCCCGTACCGGTCCACGCGGCCCTCGCGCTGGTCGTGGCGGGTGGGGTTCCAGGCCAGGTCGTAGTGGATCACCGCGTCGAAGTAGTGCTGGAGGTTGACGCCCTCGGACAGGCAGTCGGTGGCGACCAGGACCCGGCGGGTTCCCGCCTGCCCCTCGGCTCCGGCCGCGTCGGCGGCCTCCTCGGCTAGTTCGTCGATGCGCTCGACGCGCTGCTGCGGGGACAGCTTGCCGGTGACCGCCTTGACGGTGGCCTTCCAGCCGTTCTTGCCGCCCTTGTTGATGGGGCTCTTGCCCTTGGGGTCCTTCGCGCCGCTGAGGTGGGCGGCGACGTACTCGGCGGTGTCGATGTAGCGGCAGAAGACGATGGGGTTGTACCCCTCGGCGAGCAGGCCGTTGAGGTAGGTGATCAGCGCCTTGAGCTTGAGGTCGCCCTCGGGGCCCTCCAGCTGCTCGGCGCGCTCGGCCAGCTCCAGCAGGCGGTCCTTCGGGGCGCCGGGGCTGCGGCCCCCGCCCCCGGTTCCGCCTTCAAGCCCGCTCTCAGTCTCGGCGCCGGGGGCGGTGTCCATGCCCTCCAGGGCGTCGACGTCGGCGGCGTCGCGGATGAGCGGGGCGCCGAGCGCGTCGGCCTCCTCCGGGGTCTGGGCGGCGGCCGCGGCCGAGCGGGTGGTGAGGGTCTTGGCGGCGGCCCGGGGCGAGGAGACCATGGACCGCAGCAGGGCGATCGCCGACCACCAGGCGATGCGGGCGTCGCGGCGGCTCTGGCCCTTGGCCTGCCGGACGCGCTCGCTGGCGTAGGCGATGGCGTCCTCCAGCAGCGCCCGGTAGGCCGGGGAGAGCTTGTAGGCCTGCTCGGTGAACTCGCGGTCGGAGGGGAAGGCGGTGGTCTCGGCCAGGCTGTCGTCGGCCAGGCCGTCGCTCTCGCGGGTCAGGTACTGGCGCACGTCGGCGCGTTTGCGCTGAACGAAGTGGCGGGCCAGCAGCTTGCGCCCGGCGTCGGTGTCCAGGTCGGCGTCGGCCAGCTCCGGCTTGACCAGTCCCAGGAGGTTGCGGAAGGCCGACTCCTTGCCGCTGTGCGGGGTGGCGGTGACCAGCAGCAGGTGGCGCTCGGCGTCGGCGGCGACCTTCTGGAGGAGTTCGTAGCGCAGCTGATTCTGCTTGGAGGCGACGTCGTCGGCGGACACGCAGGTGTGCGCCTCGTCCACGATCACGAGGTCCGGGCAGTGGCGGACGAAGTCGTCGCGGTGCCGGGTGGACTTGATGAAGTCGGTGGAGATGATGACGTGCTTGTGCTTGTCGAACAGGGACTGTCCGAGGTCCAGGCCGCGCTCCAGGCGCGAGACGGTGGAGGCGAGCACGAGTTCGGCGTCGATGCCGAACTTGCTCCGCAGCTCCTCCTGCCACTGCTCGGCCAGGGCCGGGGAGCACAGCACGGCCAAGCCGCTGGCCTCACCCTGGGCCAGGAGTTCGGAGGCGATGAGCCCGGCCTCGACGGTCTTGCCAATACCGACGTCGTCGGAGATGAGCATGCGCACGGTCTGCTGGCGCAGCGCCATGAGCAGGGGCACCAGCTGGTAGGCGCGCGGCTGGACGGCGATCCCGGCCAGGGAACGGAAGGGGCCCGCGCCGGAGCGGAAGCCGATGCGCAGAGCCGAGCGCAGCAGCCCGGCCGCCTGGGCGTTGCCGAGGTCGTCGGGGGTGGGCGGGGCGAAGCTGGCCTCCTCGACCTCCTCGAAGGCGGGGAAGAGCGCGGCCACGTCGTCGTCACCGCCGCCCAGGGGCCGCAGTACCAGCATGTCGGAGGCGCTCTCGGGGAGCACTACCCATTCCCGCCCACGGGCCGAGACCAGGGAGCCGGGGGCGTACGTGGTGGTCATGTGGAGGAGGTCCTCACGTCGTGTCGTGCGAAATCGGGAAGAAGTCTGTGGTGACCCCACTGCGGTGATCCTGTGCCTGTGGGCCTTCTCTGCGCCGCGAGTGGCCACAGGTACAAGATTGTGGGATCAGGCGGGGTCAGCGGCGCGATCCGGGGCCGAAGTAGGCCTCGTACCGGGCGATGACCGAGGACCAGTCGGCGTCGTGGGGAACGCGCACCACGTCCCATCCGGCGTCGATGAGGCGCTCCTCGGCCTCGGCGTCGCGTTCGGCGATCCGCGCGTCCTGGTGCACGGGGCCGTCCACGAACACCGCGACCTGGGCGCCGGGGAGGCGATAGACGAAGTCAGGCTTGGCCGAAGCCTCGGAAACCAGGACCTGGTGCTCGTCAGGCAGACGGTGGCCGTGCTCCTTGAGAAAGGTGACGAAGTCCTTCTCCAGAGTGGTCTCGGAACCGGCATGGAGTGCTTTCATGTGGTCGGTGCGCGACACGCCCTGCCCGGTGGGCAGCGTTTCGGAGTCGGCCAGACGCAACAGCAACTCGCGCACCAGGCGGCGGTCGATGAGCTGATGGTGGGTCTGGTTGCCGTAGGTAAGCAGGCAGTCGTAGCAGCCGCGGGCGCACACCCGGTCGGAGTCGATGTCGGTGCCGGTGACCGGGTCGATGTGGCAGATCTCCAGAGCCTTGCTCGCCGCCCTGGCCAGGTTGGTCGGCTCCAGCTGGAGCTGGCGCAACACACCGGCTCCGCCCTCGGCGGCCTCGGTGAACAGCATGCGGTCACGGGCACCGTCGTCGGGAGGCAGCAGTTCGCTGGTGAGTTCGGCGTCCTCCAGCTCGAATGCGGCCTCGATGCCGCGCTCTAGCGCGTACATCAGGGTCAGCGCCTGGTCCATGGGCAGGGCCTCTTCCAGGTGCAGCACGGCAATGTTACGGCGGTCCTCCACGTAGGGGATGACGCGCTTCTTGTGTCGGCGCTCACGGTCGTCGTCCCCGTTGGCGCCGTCCTCGATCAGGGGCAGCTGGTCGGTGTCGCCGATCGCCTTCTTGGCGTCCTGTTCGTTGAGCCACCTTCCGGTAGCCGGGTCCAACCAGAAACCGTCGGGCTCATTGTCCTTGGCTCGCAGGCGGCCCAGGTTGGTCACGCGCACGGTCGCCGAGTCACCGTAGTGCAGGGTGGCCAGCCTCCCCGCGGGGTCGGAGACCACGGCGTCCTGGCGGCCGGGACGGCCCCCGTGGTCGGCGAAGCGGTAGGAGGTGACCAGGCGGAAGCCCGCGCGGCGGCGCTCCTCCTCGTCAGAGGAGATGCGCTCGCGCTTGGTGGTGTAGACGGTGTGCAGTTGCAGGAGTCCGTAGGTGGATTCCTTCATGGGGTGGTCACACAGCTCACAGCGGTCGGCGCGCTGTTTGGGATCGTGGTGGTAGCCGCAGTGGCCGCACCGGCGGGCCTCGGTGGTCTCCAGCTGCCCACTGGACTCCGGCGGCAGCTGGATCCGGGTCACCTGGTACCGGGAGCCCTCGTGGTAGATCAGGGCTCCGGGGCCGAACTCGCGGATGGCCACGAAACGGGGCCGCTGGAGGAAGTCGCCCTCGTTGTCGAAGCGGCGGCCGGTGATGGGGATGTAGGCGGCCAGGGGCAGGCGTGGGAAGGAGTAGCCGGGGAGGAAGCCCTCGCTGGCCAGGTAGCGGTAGGGGTTGAAGTCGCTCAGCAGCGACTTGCTGTCCTGGCTGTTGTTCTCCAGCAGCTCCAGTTGAACCTCGGCCTCACGGCGCCGGCGGTTGGCCTGCCTCTGGTCACCGTCGCTCAGGCTGGTGTCGCGGATGCGGCGGTGCTGCTCCTCGCGGTCCACCAGGGCGGCCTTGAACAGGTCGCGCCAGCGGTCGAAGGCCTCGTCGAAACGGACGGGGGCGTTGCGGACCCGGCGCTCCAGCCATGAGTCATCCCACCAGGCCATGTCACGCAGCTGCGGAAAGACGTCCTCGAACACGTCGCGGGCCGCGATGACGGTGCGGCGCTGGGCCTCCTTGTCGTGGATGGCGTCGCGCACGGTGTCGTGCAGCACCAGAGCGGGGTTGGGGACGCGCTGGGTGTTGTCATAGGCGGTGTCGACGACCTCGGGAACCGCCCGGCCCAGCTTCAATCCGGTCTCGGCCAGCCAGATGGCCTGAAGGTGAGCCACGACCAGATCCTCGTTGGCCAGGTCCAGGCGGGGTGCCCGCACCACTCCGGAGACCATCCGGTCAGAGTTGCGGAAGTAGTACTGGTCATGACTGTTTCCGGTGGCGCAGTAGGTGGTGACCAGCGCGGGCTGACCGCTGCGCCCTGCCCGGCCGCTGCGCTGGGCGTAGTTGGCCGGGGTGGGCGGAACGTTGCGCATCATCACCGCGTTGAGCTGGGCGATATCCACACCCAGCTCCATGGTGGGAGAGCAGTACAGCAGCTTGAGTTCGGCTCTGCTGAACTGCTCCTCGCGCTCCTCGCGCACCTCCGGTGGCACCTGGGCGGTGTGCTCGCGGGCGACCAGGCCGGTCAGGGAATCCGCGGCGTCCTGGTACAGGTCGCGGAAGAAGGTGTTGACGCGCGGCCCCTGCCCGCTGGCATAGGTGCGGGTGAGAGGATCGTGCACACCGACCTTGCCGTCCCCAGCTCGCCAGACCAGGCAGGCCGAGGCCACGCGGTAGCCGGTGGCGGTGTCGGTGTCGCGCCGCTGGAAGCGAGGGCCACGCCGGGGCGGGGCCTCGCGGACCTCGGTGACCTGGCCGCCTCGGACCAGGACCGTGAGCAGATCGCCGATGATCTTCTGCAGACCGTCAGTGGTCAGTTCCGACCTGGGGACCAGGGAGAAGTAACGCTGGCGCAGATAGCGGCCGAACTTACCGCGTCCGGACAGGAACAGGCTGGAGCGGCTCAGCCCCGGCCGGGAGGGTCCCGGGTAGGCGGTGCCGACCTTGGGTTTGTCGTTCTCCGAGAGCACCCAGGGGTCTCGCAGGCGCTCCTCGCTGGAGCGGCGGAAGGAGTCGAAGTCGTCACGGAAGTACTGGACGTCGATGGCCAGTGCCCGACGCACCTCGTCCATGAGGACCCGCAGGGCCTCCTCACGCTGCTCGGCGTCCAGGCTCCGCAGCAGGGGGTCCGTGCCCTCCCATTTGGCCTCCTGCGCCGCCAGCCAGTCCAGGTCGGCGTAATCCACGCGTAGCAGGCCGGTCTGTTCCAGGTTGGGCATGGTGACCCGCCAGCCGCGCTCCAGGTCCAGGTAGAGGCGGAAGGCGACCACGTCGCGCAGGGCGGAGGCGGCCTGCTTGAGCAGAGTGGGCGACTGGTCCGGCCGCCTGGCGTAGTCCTCCGGGGACAGGGCCATGACCCCGGTGACGCGGGCGGCCAGGTGCTCGTGGGTCAGCCCCTCCTCCCCGGCCTGGAGCAGTGCCTGGTACAGGGCACCGCGCAGTTGGGTGACCTGCACGAAGTCGTTGAAGTGCCCGGCCTGGAGGGAGGCGTCCTGGCGGTTGTCGACGAAGGTCAGGAGTTTACGGGCGCGATCGGGCAGGGCGTTGGCGGGGACCGAGGTCAGTGAGCGCACGATGGAACCGGAGACCAGGGATGTCGCCGAGGAGCGCCCCTCCTGGTCGAGGCTGGCCAGCTTGGCGAAGTCCCTGCCGCGGGTCTGCTCGTAGCTGACCCCGCAGTGCAGGCAGAACAGGAAGGGGGCAGGGATGAAGGCGGCCCCGAGCTCACCCTGGCCCTCGAAGCCACGCGGATCCACGGTGATCGAGCGCGGCAGGCGTCCCTGGTAGTTCTTGCGGATGCGGTCCTGGTCGTGCTCGTCAGGCTCCAGCCAGGACTCGGGCAGCAGTCGGTCCTGAAGCGCCTGTTCGGTGCTCCGGGGCCAGGGATGGTCCGGGGAGACATACAGGTAGCCCTCCGCCGCAGAGTCGACGGTCTCGATGGTGCCTCGCCGGGGCTGGTAGACGATGCCCTGTGCGGTCTCGGCCCGCCAGACCGACATGTACTCCTGGCCGCACTCACGGCAGAAGACCAGAGGCAGCAGGACGTGGCCGTCAGAGCCGGGCTTCTCCAGCTGGTACTCGCGGGTCAGGTGGCGGGTCTCGGGGTCTTCGAGGGTGACGTGGACGGTGTCTCCCTTGGACAGGAACTGGTGCAGGCGAAAGGCGAACAGGGGACGGTTATTGCCCGGGTGGACCGCCTCGGCTCCGGACTCCAGAGTGCGGCGGATGGCCTCCACGCATTGGTCTTCAGGAACGTTGGTGGACGCGGACAGCTCCCGGGCCGCCGCCTCGACCGTGGTGGGGGGTCGGCGCACCAGTTGGCCGGTGGCGTCGGTCTCCAGCCCGAAGGTGGACTCGATCCACCGGGCGAGAGGGTCGTGGAAGAGCTCGTTGTAGGAACGGGGGGCGTCGGGGACCTTCAGACGCTCGGCCGGGACGTGCACGAGGCCGTCCCCGGGGCCGCCCTCGGTGGCGCGGACCAGGGTCTCGGTGATGACGTTGTCGGGCCGCACTTGGGTACCGAAGACCCTGGTGGCCACGTCGGCGACCACCGCCTTCTGGTCATCTGCGGTGCCCTCGGAGGACATGGTGGCGGAAGTGCCCACGCACTGCACGTCGGGCGCCTGGCAGGCCTGGCGAACCCGGCGGATGAGCAGGGCGACGTCGGCCCCCTGGCGACCGCGGTAGGTGTGCAACTCGTCGAAGACGAGGAAGTCCAGGCCTTTGGCCATCTTGATCAGGGAGGAGCGATCGCCTGGACGGGTGAGCATCAACTCCAGCATCACGTAGTTGGTGAGCAGGATGTCGGGCGGATTGTCGCGGATCTCCTTACGCCGGTTCTCTCCCTCCTGACCGGTGTAGCGGGCGAAGGTGACGGGTTCGCGTCCGGCCCCGTAGCCGTTCCTCAGGAACTTCTCCAGCTCGTTGAGCTGGCTGTTGGCCAGAGCGTTCATCGGGTAGACGATGATGGCGCGGACCCGTTTGACCGGCTTCTTCCCGGCTTGGCGCTCCTGTTCGCGTTCGCGCAGAACGCGGTCGACGATGGGGACGATGTAGCCCAGCGACTTGCCCGAACCGGTACCGGTGGTCAGCACGTAGGACCTGCCGGTGCGCGCGGCCTCAACCGCCTCTCGCTGGTGCCGGTGCAGGGACATGGGGGAGCCCTCGCAGACGGTACTGCCGGTCTTCTTCCCCAGCTGGAAGATCTGGGCACACTCCGAGTGCAGCAACCCCTCGCCGACCAGTTCGCCGATGGTTCCGCCGGAGGCGAAGAAGGGGTTGAGGGACAGCCAGGGGTCGGGCCACTGGGACTTGTCATCCAGGTCCTGGCGGAGGAAGTCGGCGATACGTGTGTCACGGATGACCGTTCCGCCCTCGGTGAAGGCCCGGTACTCATCGATGAGGGAGTCGTGGACGGAGAAGACGTCCATGACGTTGGCGGGGGCACGGAAAGGACGCTGGGCAGCGGCACTGGAGCCGGTTGCGGCGGGTTCGGGGGCGGGGACCGGAAGGCTGTGGAGCGGGTTGTACTCGGCCCATCCCGGCACCGTCTCCTCCCCCTGGCACAGGGGAAGGAGGGCCCGGCGCACCTCGGACGCGCTGACCGGACGTTCAGCCGGGGACTTGGCCAAGAGCTGTTCGACAAGACGAACCAGACCGCCGGGCAGATCGCGACGGATCAGCGACATTGGGGGGACGGCGGCTTCACGGTGCTTGTCCCGGAGTTCGAAGGGGCTGACCCCGTCAAAGGGCGGTGCTCCGACGAGGAGCTCGTAGAGCACGCAGCCCAAAGCGTAGAGATCGGCGGCGGCGGTGACCCCTGCACCCTCGAACTGCTCGGGGGCCATGTAACGGGCGGTACCGACGACGGTGTCGGTACTGGTGAGCTGGCTGGCGTCGGGGTCGTCGATGATCCGGCCCATGCCGAAGTCCAGGACCTTGATCCGGCCGCCGCGGGTGATCATCACGTTTGCGGGCTTGAGGTCGCGGTGGACGATTCCCTCGGTGTGCGCGGCCTCGAGGGCGTCCGCGATCTGGACCCCGGCCGCGGCCACCCAGGGGACAGGCAACTGGGGTTCCTCGTCACTGAGGTCACGCAGCGTGTACCCGTCCAGCAGTTCCATGGCCAGGTAGGGCAGATAGTCGCCGCCGTTGATGTCCACCCCGCCGTCGATGAGACGGGGTATACCCGGGTGCTCGATCCTGCGCATGATGCGGACCTCGCGGTCGAAACGCCGCACCGCCTTGTCTCCGGGGTCGGCCGGGGCGCCGGAGCGGCGGCGCAGGATGAGCTTGACTGCTACCTCGCGCAGGTGAGGCGGTGTGTCCGTGGCGGCTTCGGTGTCCTCTGCCCGGTGGACCTCGCCCATGTTACCGCGGTCGATGATTCCCTTGAGCTGGAAGCGCCCCGCCACGCACTGCCGTTCCATCGCTCTTCTCCCGCGCTCTATGGTTCGCTGCCGCACTTCTCGCGCGTGTCCTCTCCTCACATGTTCGCAGAGGCAGGACACGCCACCGAAGGTACACAGAGTTTCGTTACTCGAACGTGCTCATGCTGTTTACTTAGCAAACATACACACGCGTTGAGGTAGGAGGCAACCCGCTGCGGGAGGTGGAGGCCGTGTGGGACGTCTGCGACCGGGCGGTGTTCACACCCTTCAGACACAAGACGCCTGGATCATGAAGGCGGATGACACGGACATACATCCGTTATCGGATGGGGAGGTGCCGGTTCCGGGACAACTTCGAGGCCGACTCTTTGTCGGTCCTGGCACCTCCACCAGAGATACGGCGTTAACAGGGCAAACAGCTTTCATCTCGGGTCGGCCAGGCGTTCCGTGTACTGTGACCACATGGATTCTCGTGAGCAGAACGCCTCGGAGAGACAGCAGGTCACCGCCGCCGACATCGCGCGCCTGGCCGGTGTCACCCGGGCCGCCGTCTCCAACTGGAGGCGGCGTCACGACGACTTCCCCTCCCCCAGCGGCGGCACCTCCTCCAGCCCGCTCTTCGAGCTGGCACAGGTCCAGGAGTGGCTCGAACGCCAGAACAAGGTGGCCGAGGAGTCGCGGGAGGTCCAGCTGTGGCGCACCCTGCGCGGCGACTATCCCGGGCGCATGCTCGCGGGCCTGGCCGACATGGCCGAGTACCTGCGGGGAGAGGGGCCGGGCGTGCTCGGCGAGGACGCCGCGGAACTGGCCCGAGCCCTAGCCGAGGAGACCTCGCCCGGACAGGTCAGCGCCGCGCTCACGGCGAGGTTCCTCGACTCCGGAGAGCGGTCCGGCACACCCCTGGGCTCCACCGCCCGACTGGTCCGCGCGGTGGCCGCCCTTGCCAATCCCAACGCCCGCAGCGTCTTCGACCCCGCCTGCGGTGTCGGCGCCCTGCTGCTAGCGGTGGGCGAGCCGGACGCGCGGCGTACCGGCCAGGACGCCGATCCGGACGCGGCCCGTCTCACCCGTGCGCGGGCGGTCCTGGAGCACGGGACAGAGGCCGAGATCCGCGTCGGCGACTCCCTGCGCTCGGACCAGTGGACCGGGCACCGGGCCGAGCTCGTGGTGTGCGACCCGCCGCCCGCCACGACCGACTGGGGACGCGAGGAACTGCTCATGGACCCCCGATGGGAGCTGGCCCTGCCGCCCAGGGCCGAGGCCGAGCTGGCCTGGCTCCAGCACGCCTACGCGCACACCGCCCCCGGCGGGCAGACGGCCGTGGTGCTGTCCACCTCCTGCGCCTACCGGCGCACCGGCAGGCGCATCCGCGCCGACCTGGTGCGCAGAGGGCTGCTCACCGACGTCTTCGCCCTGCCCGCGGGAATGGCCGCCGCGCACTCCCAGCCGGTCCACCTGTGGCTGCTGCGCCGCCCCCTCCACAGTCCCGACACGGCTACCAAGGTGCGAATGTGGGACCTGACCTCGGTCAACCCCGACGGGCCGTGGGAGTTGTCGGAGGAGCTGCGCGCCGAGGTCGCCCTGATCGACCTGCTCGACGAGGAGGTGGACCTCAACCCGGTCCGGCACGTGGGCCCGGACCTGAGCGAGCTGCCCGGGGCCTTCGCGGCCACACGCGCGGAGCTGGAGCGCCTGGTCGAGGATCTGCGCGCGGCGCTGCCCGACCTCGACGCCAGATCAGCGGAGCCACTCGACGCCCAGGTGCGGGTGGCCGACCTGGTCGACACGGGGATGGTGGAGATGGACGGGGACGCCCTGCGCTCGGCCAGCGAACAGGTGGACACCGACTTCCTCCAAGGGTTCCTGCGCAGCCCGGCCAACAACCGCCGCTCCACCAGCGCCAGCGGTACCTTCCGCACCGACGCCCGTGCCGCACGCATCCCGAAGATGGGCGTGGAGGAGCAGCGCCGCTACGGCGCGGCGTTCCGCGCCGTGGCCGACTTCGAGCGCCGGGCCCGGGAGCTGTCGGGGCTCGCGGCCAAGGCCGCCGAGCTCGCCCGCGAGGGCCTGACCAGCGGGGCTCTGGGTCCCGGCGAGTAAGAGCCGGACCGTTCGGCGACCAGCGGTCCGATCGGCCCACACGGCTGATTCGCGGCCTCTCTGGCCCCAGCTTGCCCTCGATGTGACTGGTAGCCGGACCGTCGCCTGCACGCCGCGCCCGTAGTACTGCGCTCTCCAGGCGTGTTGCTCCCCAAGCGCCGGTCCACCACGCCTGCGGGTTCCCTGAGTTCTCGTGTGTACCCCTCAGCCGCCCCGGCCCGAAGCCTCGGCCCTTCTGACCTGCCGAGGGACTACCATCTTCACGTTCAGCGAAGTACACACTACAGATCAATAAGTTACCGTTGACGTTGCTTTCATACTTGGCTTAACATAAAGGAGTCGGCAAGCGGCATCCCGTGTCCTCCTCCTTGAACCGAGCGTGCACCACTCAGCATCCACCCGAGGCTTCAGCAGGCCGGTGGCGGCATGGCGGGCGCACATCGTGGTCTACCCACTGCCCCTATTCGTTCGCCCAGTTCGGACTGCCAAAGGAATATCGCATGTATCCCCCACATCAGTCCCCGTTCCCCCCACAACCCCCGAACCCGGGTCCGCCTGACCCGCAATTCTGAGATGCCCGAATGATCAGCCTGGTGGCGGGTCTGGTCTTGGCCGCCGTATTCATCGCCGCGGTGGTGCTGTCCACCACACGCGGCCCCGAACCCACCTCCGCATCCAAGCCCGAGCCGTTCCCCAGTCCCGACCTTGAGTCCGAGTGCATCTATGCGATCGGCAACTGGGGAGATGAGCTCATCGAGTCACCGCCTACGGCGGCACACGACTGCCCAAGCCCGACGACCTCGGAGCGGGCACCGTCGAGGCCCATATCTCTGAACAGATTCAGTACGACATCATGGTTTACGCGGGCAACATGCACACCTCACCGGATTTCGCTCAGGAGTACTACGACACGGCGGTGTCCACCATTGCCACCGAATGCGGCAACGCGTACTGACACGCCTCCAGCGGGGCATCTGTAAACATCTTCCACTCGAACCCTGTTCCCTCAGGACCATGGCCCGGTTGATCGGGGTCGGGGCGCAGGGGCAGCGCTTCACCCCGACCAGACATCTCCGTCTCGAAAAGACCTTCAGACACATGCGCCTGTACCTTTCACTCGCCGCCGCGGCTCTCCTGGCGACGGCGTGCACACCACCCCCTCCGCAAGCCCCGAGCCCGAGTACTGCGACGGATCATGCCGACCGGCCTTCACCCGAGCCCTCATCATCGGCGGAGAGTTCCGAAGCGCCGCCCGTGGAAGATTCCGGCTACGAGTTCCCCTTCGATCAGGAGGAGCTCGACGAACGACAGGCGCATACGTACACCTTCATGCTGACCGCCTGGGACATGCCCGATGGGGCCGAGGCACGCCGGGTGGTCTGCGCCGAGGGCACAGCCAACGGATACACGTACGTCGCCGAGAGCTTCGCGGAGAGCCATGCCCAGAGCGACATCAAAACCGACCACACGTTGGACGTCGCCCTCGCCGCATCGATGATCGAAACCTTCTGCTCGAGTATGTGAGTCGCGCATGTCCGCGGGCGTCTCCTGAGAACCTGACCACCGGGGCACTGGGGCACTGGGGCCGGAGGTACCCGCACCGGACGATACGCAGACCCCTCCGCCCACCCGGTGTGCCTACGGACCGCAGTACCGCCAGTGGCGCCTCGTGCCGGGTGCGGTGTGTCCCTTCCCGGTCAGGGGCCCGGGCCGGAAAGGGACACACAGCGCTCTCACCCCGCCGGGCGGATCACCCCGCCTTCCTCGACCAGCACACCTTTGGAAAGCAGCGTCTCCAGGTCCTCCTCGAAGGCCTGGGTGATGTCCTTACCGCTGCGCTTCCACTCGAAGACCTCCCTCATCGAACGCAGCAGGTCTTTCCGGAAGATCCGCATGGAGTCCTGCACCAACAGGCGCAGCGCCTCCTGCCGTTCCACCGGGGGAACCTCGCTGACCTTCCGCTGGGCCATCTCGGTCGGCCGCCTGACGCTGACCTCGCTTTCGGGCCGCCAGATTGTGTCCCCGTCGCGCCGCAGAAACCCTTCGTTCACGAGAAACTCGAGAGTCGCGTCGAAATTAGCCCGGATCGTCCTCCCCAGCCGGTCACCGGCGCCCCACCAGTCGAAGACCCGCCGGTACAGCCAGCTGATCTCCACCGGACTTTCGTCCTCGGCGACCTGTACGAGCATGCCTGCGATGTGCGGCCTCGCCTCCGGGTCCCTCAGTTCGTACGCGTACGCCTCCCCGGGCAGCGGGTAGTTGTGTATGACGTAGTCGTGCAGCCACTGGGGTCGCTTGCTGCTGGCCCGGTCGGCGAGCCAGGGCCGCAGATGCTCCTTCGGTACGGTGACCAGGCGCTGGTCCTCACTCGTGTCCGACTGTTCGTCCAGCTCGGCCTCGTCCTTCGCGGACGGGGTCGAATCCTTCCGCTCGGGCCGTTCCCGGTCCACGGCCTCCTCCAGCACCTCGCGCAGACGCTGTTCGGCCCGGGCCCGGTCGCGGTACCAGTCGGTGCCCCAGATCCGGTGGAGCCGCCACCCCAGCCCCGTGAGGACCCCGTCCCGCAGCCGGTCACGGTCGCGGGCGACCTTGGAGGAGTGGTACATGGCCCCGTCACACTCGACGCCGAGCACGTACCGCCCCGGAAGGTCGGGATGGCGCACGCCGAGGTCGATGCGGTAGCCGGCCACGCCGACCTGGGGTTGGACCTCGTACCCCCAGTCGCGTAGCACCGTCAGGACGGAGTCCTCGAAGGGGCTCTCGGTCGGCACGTCCTCGTCGTGGTCCCCGACGGGCTGCGCTTCCAGAGACACAGGGCCCTGTTCGGCGTAGCGGAGGTACTCGCACAGCCTCCGCAGTCCTTCGGCGTCGTCCGGACCGGCTCTGAGCTGGTCGGCGGAGAAGGAGCAGACCACCTCCACCCGCCGCTTGGCCCGAGTGATGGCGACGTTGAGCCGACGGTGACCGTCGGCCCTGTTGAGCGGTCCGAAGTTCTTGCGGATACGCCCGTCCGCCGCGGGCCCGTAGCCCACGGAGAGGATGATGACGTCGCGCTCGTCACCCTGGACCGTCTCCAGGTTCTTGACGAAGAACCCGCCGAGGCGGTCCCCCTCCACCAGGTGGCGGTACCCGGGGTACCGTTCGAGCGCCTTGTCCACCGCCGCCTCGATGGCGTTGGCCTGCTCCCGGGACATGGCGACGACCCCGAGGGTCTGGCCGGGGCGCCTCCTGAAGTGGTGAATGACCCGCTCGGCGACCTCGTCCGCCTCGACCCGGTTGTTGCGCGCCCCGCCCCGGTCGTAGACGCCGTCGACCCCGAAGTAGGCGACCCCGGTGTTCTCGTCCTTCAGACGCGCCCCGGGGAAGGTGATGAGCTCGTTGTCGTAGAACTTCCGGTTGCTGAAGGCGATCAGGTCCTCGTGGCGGCTGCGGTAGTGCCAGCGCAGCGGGATGTCGCGCATCCGCCCGCTGGCCTTGCACATGTCCAGGAGCGACTCGTAGCTCTCCTGCTGGTCCTCCTCCCACTCGTCATCGGTGGAGACCCGGTCGAAGAAGCCGGTAGGTGGCAGCTGCTTCTGGTCCCCGGCCACGATCAACGACCGGCCCCGGTACACACAGTTGATCGCGTCGGCCGGTTTGACCTGGGATGCCTCGTCGAAGACGACCACGTCGAACCTGATGTCCGAGGGCAGGAACATGCTCACGGTCAGCGGGCTCATCATGAGGCATGGGGTGAGGAGCTGAGCCTCCCACGTCGCCTCCTCCATGAGCCTGCGGACCGGCATGTGGCGCCTCTTCTTCTCCGCCTCACGGCGGATCGTGCCCAACCCGGGGGAGTAGGAGCCCACGGGCAGCCTGCGCTCGGACCACTGGTTCAGGGCCTGCTGCCTCGCCCAGGTGTGGAGCTGACGGTCACGGCGCCGGAACTCCAGCACCTCGTCGTCCCGGACGGGGCCGGGCTCCCTGCGCACACGGTCGTCCTCACGCAGGCGGCCGTCGGTCCAGGCGCGCAGGACCGCGTGTTCCACCGTGTCGGGCCAGTGCCGGGGATCGCCCTGGGAACCGATGTACCGCTCCAGGAGCGGCCCGAGCCCGTGGGACTCCATGGCCCGCTGACCGGCCAGGGCCGTACTCCAGCGGTCCAGGGACGAGACGTCCTCACGCAGGGAGAACAGAATTCGTTCGGCTTCGGCCAGATCGCCGGAGAGCCGCCCGGCCATCACCGGCCGGGCCAGGTCGTCGAAGAGCGCGGTGAAAGCCTCGGCCGCCTTCTCCCAGTCGGTGACGGCCTGGCTGAGTTCGGCGGGGTCACACCTGAACCTCATGGCCGGCACGGCCTCTTCGGGCCACCCCGGATCGGAGGTTCCGGCCGCGTCGGAGACGAGTTCCCGGACACGGCGGGACCAGACCAACGCGTTCTGAAAAGTCTCTCCCAGGTTCTCCTCCACCTGGTAGAGGGGGCCCAGGAGCGCTCGGTCCGCCCTCTCCCACTGTTCCCGTTCTGCCTCTGCCATGGCCCGGTAGCGCGCGAGAGCGATGTCTTCCCCGGCGTCGGTGACGGTCACGTACCGGCCGGTGGCGTCCCGGAACCGCCGCAGGAGACCGCGGACCCGTTCCAACCGTTTCCGGGCCTGTTCCAACCAGGCCAGCGCCCCGGCGGGTGGCAGACCAGGGGCCAGGCCGGATCCCTCCGGAAGGGCCTGGGCCGCTTCGGGCCAGCCGGACAAGGTGCGGCAGACCTGTTCCAGTCCTTCCCGTAGGTCGGTGAGTTCGCCGTACCCGAGGAAGCGGGCGAGTGCCTCCCGCTCCTCCGAGTCCAGTTCCCTCCGGCACAGACCAGCCCGCTCCAGGGCTGCCCCGACCGTCCCGGAATCGGTCTCCTCACCGCACCAGTACTGGCCGAAGGCCTGGACGAACGACGCCTCCTGGCTCCACAGGGCCTGATGGTCCTCATGCCAGCGTTGGGCGTCGGCGATCCGGTCGAGGACGGTGTCGTCCCACAGGCCGGTGTGGGTGAGCGCTGCGGCCAGGGAACGGTCCCGGTGGCAGGCCCGGCCCAGGGTCCCGTGGGCCCTCTCCTCGTCCAGCTCCGTGACGCGTGCCAGTTCACGCAGCGATTCGATCCCCGGGACGTCAACGCAGTCCGTTCCCAGGACGGGTCCGGTCACGTAGTTCAGTTCGCGGGAGGCCCGTTCGGCCCAGTCCAGGTCCTGTTCCAGGTCCGTGCGCGTCTTCTCTGCGAGCAGACCACGGTAGGAGCCCAGAGACCGGTGATCGGCCTCCTCATGGGCGTACTGTTCCTCGTGTGTGCTCCGGGCCCGCAGCGCGTGTTCACGGATGTCGCGTGCCCTGCCCGTGGTCACGGGCGCACCGACGACGGGGGTGATCGCGTCGATCAGAGCGGCGTCGGCGGTCAGCCGGTCCGCGGCCGACACGAGCCAGGCGGTGGCCTGTTCCAGTGGGAGTTCGAACAGGTCGGCCTCCGCTGGAAGGAGCTGTCGGGCCGTCTCCTCCCAAGGAGCCAGTTCGTCGAGCGCGGTACGCGCCGCGGCAACGAGCCCGGGGTCCAGGGGCTGGTCCTGATGGAGGAAACGCCGCAGGCCGCTGCGTTCGGCCTCCGACACCAGGTCCCTGAGCAGACCCGCGGCCGCCAGTGCGGCCCGCGCGGAGGCGAAGTCCGTGTCCTCTCCCCGCCAGTGGGAGCCGAGAAGGTCCTGGTAGCCGGCGGAGTCGTCCGTCAACCGCTGGTGGGCGCACTGCCACCGAATGGCCTCGTGCAGGCGTTCGGGCACACGCTTGTCCCAGGAACCGCTCACCGTCAGCCCGGACACCAGTCGCTTGTCCTCCCGGAAGGCGGAGCCGAGGATTCTGTCGAGGCGACCGTAGCCAGCGAGGCGCCCGTTCAACTCCTCCAGTCCTTCCTGGTCCAGGACCTGGGACCCGAACAGATCGGAGGCGGCCTCACGGGCCTGGACGAGCTCGGTGACGGCCTCTTCCGCGTTCTCCAGTGACACCTGAGCCGACCGGGCGGTCTCCTCACCTAGCCAGGCGGGCAGGGGCCGTGCCTGCGGTCCCAGGCCGACCGCGGCCTCCAGGAACGCACGCACCTGGTGGGGGTGCTCGGGCCGGGGGCAACCGAGGGCCTGGGCGGCCGTGTCCGAGGCCGTGGTCACCTCGCGAAGCCGTGTAGACCAGGTTTCGAAGAACTGGGCGTCGGTACGGGCCCGCTCCACCGGAGCCTCGGTGTCCAGCCCGGCGATCGCCGTGGTGGGGTCGGTTTCGTCGAAGTCGGGCAGCTCCTGCCAGGGCAGGTCGGTGAACCGGCGCAGGCCGTCGACGGCCGTGTGGTGTGCGTGCCAGCGTTCCCATGCCGCGAGCGCCGGTCGACGCACGAGGGCGTCGAAGTCGCGTTGGGCGAGCCAGTGCGCGGGCACCTCGGAACGTTCGGTGACCAGCCGGCCGGTGTACTGCCAGACCTGTAGTCGGCGCACCAGGGCTGGGAGGTCCTGCTGCTCCAGGACACCGCTGTGGAACAGGTCCTGTGCCCGGGCCCGGCTCTCACGCAACCGGTCGCGGTGGTCCTCGAAGGCGGAGAGAAGGTGACGCACCTGTTCCGGAACCGTCTCGACCATCCAGTGCGGGAGCGGATGGGGACCCGAGGAGATCTTCGCGAGCACCGAGGCGACCAGCAGCGCCGAGGCGTGGTCCGTCGGCTCGGGTAGGCCGGTGCGGCGTACGGCCTCGTCCAGGGTCTGGGCGGCCTGGGTCATGCTCTGGGTCCAGGTCGAGCACAGTCCCAGTCCGCGGTCGGTCCGTTCCTCCGTCCAAGGGGCAAGTGCGGCGGTCTCCCCGCTCTGCTCGGAGGCCGCGTCGGTGTCCAGTTCGTCCAGGGTGGGCAGGTCCTTGACCAAGCGCCAGTCGAACTCGGTCCTTGTGCGCAGCCAGGCCAGGTCGGTGAGACGTTCCACGGTCTCGGCGGCTTGGGGAACGACAGCCGTGTCGAAGTCGGCGTCCACCAGCCAGTGCGCGGGAACGTCGTCGCGCTCGGCCAGGGCCTCCAGCAAGGTCACCCACCGGCGGGCGTCCGCCGGCTCGGAGGGGTGCTCTCCGCCGGTGAGCCGCCGCAGTGTGCCGTGGTGCCGGTCGAGCTCGTTGAGTGAGGTGAGCGCCCCCGTCAGTGCCTCGTAGGCCTCCTCGGCCCGCTGGATCCCGTTCCACGGGGAGTTCTCCGGGGAGGTCAACAGGTCCCACACGTGCGTCATGGAAAGGGCCGTGCCGAGAATCCGCTCACGCGCCTGGCGTGTGAAGAGGTCGGGATCCGGGGTGACCATGCCCAGCTCGGTGTCGGAGGGAAGACGCCCGGCGAGCAGGGAGACCCGCCCCATGGCCTGGTTGAGGGACAGGCCGACCTGGGGATCGACCTCGTTGACCGCTTCGGCGTGGCCGGAGAGGCGCTCGCGAATGGCGCGGGCCTTGTCACGCTCCTCCGACAGGTTCACCGGCAGGGGGCGGACGTCGGCGTGGAGGGAGGCTTCGAGGGCCTTGGCCACCGCCCCTCCCCTGGTCTTGCCGTCGTGCAGGGACAGAGCCGCGATGTCGACGCCGATATCGACCAGGCGGGACTGGACCACCTCCAGAGCCGCGGCCTTCTCACTGACGAACAGGACCGTACGTCCAGCCCCGATGAGGGCGGAGATGACGTTGGCGATGGTCTGGCTCTTACCCGTGCCCGGAGGACCGTCCAAGACGAAGCTTCGGCCGTCCAGGGCCGCGGCCACCGCACGCCTCTGGTAGGCGTCCGCCTCAAGGACCAGGGGGGCGGTTTCCGGTGCCTGGGCCTGGTCCAGCCGCTCCAGGGACGGGAGTTCGTACTCCAGGGTCTCGGAGTCGACGCGGGCCCCGGGCTCGGAGGCGATGGCCTGGATGACCGGGTGGTCGAGGATCGCCTCCTCGTTGTCCTCCAGGTCCCGGTACATCGTCTCCTTGTGGAAGGTGAAGAGGGCCAGGACCACCTTTTCCTCAACCGACCAGGTGCGCTGTTCGGACACACATGAGCGGACCGCCTCGATGAGCTGGTCCGGCTCGTCCAGGGGGACGCTCTCGACGGGGCCCCAGTCGATCCCGAACTCCTGGAGCTTGATACCCAGTGCGGGGTTGAGCAGGGACTCCGCGGCGTTGGAGGCGCACAGACGGAACCGGCCGCGGTCGGTCAGGTCCAGTTCGACCGGGACGAGCAGCAGTGGCGCCTCGGAGCACTCCTGTTCGTTCGGGCCCTTCCATCGGAGGAAGCCGACACCGAGGTAGAGGACCCAGATGCCGGTCTCCGTCTCGGTGGTGCGGCTCTGTTTGCGCAGACGTGCCAGCGACTTGTCGAGTTGTTCCTGGTAGGGGCGCTGGGTGACGATTCCCGTGCGTGGCCCCCGTTTGGAGGCGGCCTGGGTGCTCTCTTCGCCTTCCCCCTCGTCGTCGTCCTCGCTCTTCTGTGAGGGGAGCTGGACGAACTCAAGTCCCCGGGACAGCCGGTTGAGAAGGTTCGTGTATCCGGGTTCGCGGATATCGAGGGTCGATGCCTTGGTGTGCCGGAAGTTCAGCAGTCTGTTACGTCTGCTCAGGTCGAGGAGCTCCGTACGCCAGAGTTCGAGGCGTGCGCTGAGATCCGTCCTGACCTCGCGGGATTCGCTGTCCATCCGTACCGTCTTCTCACTTGTCTTCTTCTCACCGAGCCCCCACCAGAACATCCGGATGGGAGCTTGGCTGACGCGGTCAATACATCCGTGCCACGCACTGCCGGGAAGGACACACGTCACAGTGGTGACGCTGGGCCGCCCGCAGCCGTTGACCACGTGAAAGAAACGAGCAGGTCACAAACCGGAACCAAGCACCTCGAAGTCCCCATGCTCTTCGACCTGAGCATCGAAAACCATGAGCGGCACAGCTTTCAACCCGCTCTCATCACTGTCTCGGCCTACTCCTGGACGAGATGGTGGAGGACCTCCATCGCCCCTGGAACGTCGACGGACCGGTCGGCGTGGGCCTGGTCCAGCAGGGCCCGTGGCAGGTAGCGGTCGTACTTGTCGACGTACTTGCCGGTCGCCTCGGCCGCGAGTTCCAGGGGTTCGGGAGGTTCCCGGGCCACCAGCCTCCGGGCCGTCTCCGTCAGGTGTTCGGGGCTCGTCCCATGGACGATCACCACCCCGTTCGCGGTCTCGGCCCTGAGCCCGTAGCGGCCGAGCAGATGGCACAGAGTGGCCACCACCGCGTCGCTCCGCCAGGGGAACAGGAGCAGATCCTCTCCCACCGGGAGCACGGAGGAACCGTTCAGTCCCGAGGTCCGGAAGGCGTCCCGGGCCTCCTCCAGCAGGATCGAGGCGGCCTCATCGAGGTAGGCGGGGCTGTCGTCCCCCGTGTAGATCCGGAGCATACGCTGGCGGACCCCGTCGCTGACCGGGGCGGCCGAACCGGAGAACCCCGGCGGTACCCCGGTGCCCGGCGCGGGCTTGACCAGGAGCCGGGACTCGTCATGGTGCACCTCGACGACCCGCCAGGTCCTGCCGCCGAAGGCCAGCAGGGTCCCCGCGGTGACGGACGGGCCCACCGGCATCGTGCCGATGCGGTTGCCCGACGCCACGACCTGGAACTCCTCCGTGGTGTCGAAGGCGGCGTAGAACGTGTAGTGGTTCATCAGCCGCTCCCCCAGCTTTCCGGGAAGCAGCAGCCCGCTGCTCCGTTCCTGGGTGAGGAGCTCGTGCTCGCCCATGCTCCGCAGGAGGTCGGCGAAGGCTTGCGGGCTGACCCGGGGAAAGACACCCGAAGCGCACAGCAGGGAGTACAGGCGGTCGGCGGTGGCACCGCTGAACTGCGCCAGCAGGGCGAGGACCTGTTGCACGAGGGTGGAGTGGTTCGGGGTGTCGAGTCCCGGCGGCTCGTACCAGCGTTCCAGGAGCAGGTTCACCGTGGCCGCCGCTTGCACCAGCCCCAGGCGCAGCGTCTCCACGAGGGTCTCCGGAGAACTCTGTTCGGTCACGTACACTAGGAGCCGGGCCTTGGCATCGCCCCGGCCGGAACGGCCCAGGCGCTGGCGCAGCCCCGCCACGGAGGCGGGTATCCCGATCTGGACGACCGTGTCCACCCACCCCACGTCGATGCCCAGCTCCAGGGTGGAGGTGCACACGACCGTGGCCGGGGAGGACCTCTGCCGCAGGCGTTCCTCGGCGTGTGTGCGCAGTTCGGCCGAGAGCGACCCGTGGTGGGGCAGGAACGGGTCGGGGAGGCGGTCCCGCTCCGCCCGCTTCGACAGCAGCCCGCTGTACGCCTCGACCTCCGCCCTGGAGTTGGCGAAGACCATGTTGTGGCCGTTCCTGGAGTACCGGTACAGGTGGTCGGCCACGTCCGTGCAGGCCGCCGCCTGGTCGGCGTTTCCGGCCAGGTCGTCCACGTAGCCGCGAACCTGGAGTTCGACCTGTTTACCCGCTCCGGTGTCCTGGATGACCACGACCCGGTCGCCGCCGCCCGGCCGCAGGTATTCAGCCGCGTGGGCGAGGTCGGCCAGGGTCGCCGAGAGGCCGATCCTGGCGGCCCGGTGTCCCGCGGCGTGTTCGAGCCGGTGTATGAGCGAGCGGAGCTGGGCGCCTCGGTTGGTGCCCAGGAAGGCGTGGAGTTCGTCGACGACGATGTACGACAGTTCCGCGAAGAGCTCCGGGGCGGTAGAGCCGTTGAGGACGAGCATGGCCTCCAACGACTCCGGAGTGATCAGCAGGATCCCCGAAGGAGACTCACGGAAGCGGGTCTTGCGGGCGGCCGCCACGTCCCCGTGCCAGGGGGTGACCGGCACGCCCAGCCGGGAGCACAGACCACTGATCCTGCGGTACTGGTCGTTGATCAACGCCTTGAGCGGACTGACGTAGACCGCCTGGATGCCCGTGTCCTTTCCCGCCCGCTTCCGTTCCACCAGAGCGGAGCAGACGGGGAGGAAGGCGGCCTCGGTCTTGCCCCCGGCCGTGGCCGCGGTGATGACGACGTCGGTGTCCGCGCTCAGGACGGGGTCGATGGCCTGTTCCTGGACCGGGCGCAGTGCGTCCCAGCGCTGTTCCCACACCCAGCGCTGCACCTCCCGGTCCAGGAGCGCGAACCCGCCCGTCTCACAGCTGGAAGGTGGCGAGGGGCGCTGCGTCATTGCTGACGTCGTCCTCCTTCTTCAGGGGCTCCAGGTCCGGGTTGACCTCCTCGGTGATGTCCACCCTTTCGAGGAGTACGCGCCAGTCAGCGTTGCGGTTCTGGGCCAGGACGTCCATCAGGCCGATGAACTCCTTGAGGGTGGAGCGGGGCGTACGGAAGTAGGCGTCCCCGACTCGGCCCGCGCAGTGCTTCATGAACGCCTCGACGGCCTCCTCACCGAAGTCGGGCAGATCGTTGCCGCAACTGGTGTAGACGACGCGGACCTTGCGCAGGAGCTCGTAGAAGTGCTCCTGGGTGAAGCCGCTCAGCCGCATGACGGGGCCGTTGTAGTCGACAAGGCCGTCCCTGGCGAAGGGGTTCTCACGCAGACGGGACCTGAGGGCCTCGTAGGAGTACAGGCCGCGGTGTTCGTCGGTGAGGAAGTCCAGCGTACCGCCGAACAGGAAACCGAGGTGGGGAGCCTGCCCCTGCTGGGTGTCGTTGACGATGTTGAGGATCTGCTCGTAGTTGGCGGTCCGGGAGCCCTTGTGCGAGAGCTTGTAGAGGTTGACCAGCTCGTCCAGGCAGACCAGCAGGCCCTTGTACCCGGCCATGGTGACGAACACGGCCATGAGCTTGAGGTAGTCGAAGACCGTGCGGTCCTCGATGATCTCCCGGACGCCCAGGAGCGTACGCGCCTCGGTCTTGACCGCGTACTCGGCCTGCAGCCAGCGCAGGGCGGCCTCACGGACCTCCTCATCACCCTGTTCGTGTGCGCTCCAGTAGGCCTCGACGACCTTGGCGAACGTGGGCCCGCCGGAGTGCGCCCCCAGGGCCTGGAGACGCTCGCGCAGTACGGTGAGGACCGGTCGGCCCGCTGACTCCGCCTCGGCCTTGACCGTCGTGACGAACTTCTCCACCACGGTGGCCAGGGCCTTCTCGGGCTTTCCCTTGACCGCCATGCTCGTGATGAGCGCGGAGTAGAGCCTGCGGGCCCGGTGCTGGGTGCCCTGGAGCCGCCGATCGGGGGTCAGGTCGGCCTTCACGGTGACCAGTTTCTTCTCCTGGGCCATCTGGCAGACCAGGTGCAGGAAGAAGGTCTTGCCCGAGCCGTAGTCGCCGATGACGAACCGTGTGGTGCCCTCGCCCGCGCGGATCTGGCCGATGCTGTAGGCGAGTGCCTCGATCTCCTCCGCCCGGCCCACCTGGATGAGACGCGATCCCTTCAGGGGTACGACTCCGGAGCGCAGGGCGTCCATGAGCGGGTCCCTCTCCTTGGAGAAGATCCTCGGGGAGGGTGGGGAGGACGGGGTCTGGGTCACGCGGTCATCTCCTCTGCTCGTTCGGTGTGCACCACGATGGTGTCGCCCTGCTCATCGAGTACGTCTGCCTTGGCCAGGCTCTTGGCCGCCCTGTTGAGGTTGTGGACGGCTTCGATCTTGCTCACTCCGTACCAGGCGGCCAGGCGGGAGAAGTCGGCGCCGTCCCACTCCGGGCGGGTACGCGTATCGGCCAGCAGCCGGGCGTAGGTGTCGGGAAGGCTCCTGACATTGCGGAGTGGTGCCTCCCTGTGCCGGGTGGACCGTTGAGGATCCCGTGTGGCGCCGAAGGCGCCGGGGTCGGAGGGAGCGGGAGCGATCCCCCGGTAGCTCAACCGCAGTCGGAGGACGGCTTCGAGGCCCAGCCCCTGGTGAACCGCGAGCAGGAACTCCACCTGGTCCGGAGAGGGGGGACCACCGGCGTCCAGCACGTCCAGGAGGAAGTCTCCGGCCCGCTCGCGCCGGCGCAGGCTCAGGCCCACGAGAGCCTGGACCAGAGCGGCCGGTTCCCGGCCCTGCTCCCTCTCCATGGCGTGTACTCCCAGAATCCGCTGTCCGTAAAGATCGAGTCCGGCCAGTTCCTCGGTGCCGCGCATAATCGCGAGGCGGTGATCAGCGGTGACCTCACCGGAGTGGCGCGCGGTCTCCAGCGCCAGACGCGCCCAGGCCAGGGCGTGTGCGTTCGAGGGTTGGGATTCCTGCCTGCGCTGAGGAGCCCTCGGTGTCTCTGCGCTGGAGGGGACGGGCTGCTGTCGTCGGGCGGGCTCTGCGGCCAGACCACGTACCCGGTCGAGGAGTGCGTCGGGCGGAGCGACACCGGCGAGGTCCTTGACCCCCCGCAGTGGCACCTCCACCTTTTCCAGGCCCGGGCATCCGGGCTGGTAGGGCAGAACCAGCTCAGGCAAGCTGTCGGGAACCACGAGGTCCATGCGCCGAGGCAGGGATGTCCTGGCCAGGCGTGCTCGGGCATGTTCCCGGAACGCTTCCGGATTCTGCGGCCGCAGGTGGTGCGCGATCCACTCCAGGGCCCACTCGGCGGGAAGCGGCGCCTTGTCCCTGACCATGGTGCCCAGACCGCGAAGGAACTCGAACGATGGTTTCCCGACGCCGTCGCGGTACCGGGGAGGAGGTCCGGAGACCGGCTTCGCCTTCCCCATAGCCCCTCGGGCCAGACTGAGGAGACCACGTACGTATCCGGTGAACTCCGAGGAATCGCCGAAGGTGACGAGAAGCCGTTCCAACTCCTCCAGTAGGAGGTCCGTGATGTGGGCACGACCGTTTTCGGCGTTCCTGACCAGCTCGACGATGCGACGCTCGATGCCCTGCACGAACAGCCGGGGAAAGGCGAGGGGGATCGACTCCTTCTGACTCCGGTCCTGGAGCCAGAGGAGATAGCGCCCCCGCTGCTCGGGCGTGAGGTCCGGATAACCGGTGACAGGGCCGGATATCTTGCACTGGGGCGTGGTGACCGAGTGCTGAACCTCAAGACTGAGGTCAATGGCCGAAGCATCCTGGAAGTCAGACCCGACGTTCCGAGGAACGGTTCCGTATCCGACGTAGAGCATACCTCCGTGAACGACGGCGGCTCCTACGGCGGTCTGGGTCCCCGGAGCCCTCCAGGTGGACCAGCGGCGCACCGGGGGCTCGTTGGTCGTGGGAACGCTCGTGGCGGTGGAGGCCTCGGAGACAGGAGCGCGCTTCTGGATGGTGGGTACGCGCTCGGGAACCGGGAGGGGTGTGCGCTTCGAAGCCGTCGGTGAGGCGACCGTCTTCGTCGCGGGGGTTTTCGCGTTCCCACCGTCCTTCTGTGTGACGGTGGCACGTGAGCGAGCGGCGGCGCAGTCGGCTGCTGCGGCCTGCGTGAGCTGTTGAAGCGCTTTCAGCGCGGGAAGATGCCCACAGACGTCCTTGGCACCTGCGGTAGGCACAATAAACTCAGGGAAATCCGGATTGGAAGGCTTGTATCTCCACCGCAGTTCCGGCAGGCTTTCCGGCATCCGCATTCCTGAGGGGAAGTGGTTATAGAAGTGTTCCCTGAAAGCAGCATGGAACTTCTCGGAAAAACGCAATCCCAACTCAGGACGAATGCGAGAGTCGTGCACTGCCCAAGCCAGTGCCCAATTGACCGTTATGGGGCGATTTCCAGTGAACCGCCCAAGCCCCAGGAAGAGCGTATCCAGAAGGCGAGGAAGGGACTCACTCACAGAGGGAGGAGCCAGTTTATCCTTCTTATCCATGGCCGACCATTCGAGGACAGACTGAAATACGAGTGCCTTGGCATGGAACCTGCGTACGTAGACGTAGTCCTTGACCAACCTGCGAACCTCAACGAGAATCTCTCGTAGATCTTCCTCATTGCCGCTCCCCTTGCGGAGATCAACCAGAAATCTGCGTTCCATACCTCGCATAAAAAGGAACAGGGAGTTCTCCTGAACCGAGGAAGACCTCCGACTACCAGCCAGCCAATCTAGGAAGTCCGCGCGGCCGTCCGGTGAGAGGTCCGCATAGTTCTTGATCTCTTCCGACGTGCTGACCTTTTTCCCACCAGCCTCCCCCACCGTCAGCAAGGGATTGATTGCCTCTCCCCACCCCGCTCTTTCTCCCGGATTACCGTAGTAGAACATGCCGCCGGAAAGGGAGCGCCCGTGCACACGGATGACCTCAACCCTGCTGACCCAGCGTGGTGCTTGCGTCTTGGCTGTACG
Source organism: Nocardiopsis sp. TRM 82005 (assembly GCF_056312425.1). Classification (NCBI taxonomy): domain Bacteria; kingdom Bacillati; phylum Actinomycetota; class Actinomycetes; order Streptosporangiales; family Nocardiopsidaceae; genus Nocardiopsis; species Nocardiopsis sp. TRM 82005. Next base: position 226,971 of record NZ_JBWDTQ010000006.1, on the reverse strand, counting down.
TGCGGGAGCAGGAGGTTCTGACCTGTTTTCTGCGGGCGTGACAGGCGAAGGAGGCTGTGTCGGCTGCGGCTTCCTCTCAGCCGGAGGCAGGAATGAGAGATCCAGTTCCTCCAGGACCTCGGAGTCGATGGTGAGAAGGTCGTCCTCCGCCTCAACGAGCTCTGTGTCGCACTGCTCGACGGCGAACTCGTTGATCGCGGCCAATGCGGCGTCAAGCATCAGTCCCCGGACACGGGCCCTGTCCTTGGCCTCGCTACGGGGCCACGTTCGACGCTTGACGAGTTCGGCCAGCAGCGCGGCCACCGCTGGCTCCAGCACAGAGGACTCCTCCGCGTCGCCCTGGTCGTCCTCCTCGGGTTGAGTCAGGGCGGAGGCGGGGATTGCGGTGTGCTCCTCGGACTCGTCACCGTCCCAGAAGGCGGCGAGCAATCTGTCAGCCGCCTGGCTGTCAGCCTGGACCTTGGCCAACCGTTCCCGGTCCAGGAAGTCATCACCAGGCGCGGGCGCGGCAGAGGTCGGGGGAACCGGATCCGCAGGAGGGGAGGGAGGACGTGTGGGCACCGTTTTCGTAGCAGGGGGAAGAAACGTGGGCACTGGGGCCACCGCTGGTTCTGTCTTCTCAGGCGGTGGGACCGAAACAGATCCGTAGTGCACCGGAGCCCAGTCAGGGTTGACCGGGTGGTACGTCTTCTGACCCGCCCCCGCTTCTCCACCGATCTTCCACGGCTCCGACTTACCGGCGGAGAGGTGGTCGACCAAGGACAGGAACCGTACGGCCCGCTCGGCGAAGAACTTCAGGAAACCGTAACGGTTCGCCAGTCTGTGAACCTCCGCGCGGATGACTCGGAGTTCCTCGATCTGGCCCGTCGTTCCGTCCGCCAGCCGGAGCGCCCTCCGTTCCAGACCGGACAGGTAGATGAGGACAAAGGTGGGTTCGACGTCCCGATCGCTCCTGCCGTTGGCCAACCAGTGCAGGTACGCGGCTCGGGCTCCCCAGTTGAGCCGACGGTAGGCAACAGGTTTGTCCAACGGAAGCTTCATCCCGGCCGTGGACTTCTGGAGCGTACCGATGTGGAGATCGCGATCGATCAGGGACACCTCGGTGTCGCCGGACGTCTTGCTGTCTCCGACATAGATCAGTCCGCCCCGGATCCGTACCCCCTGGACCTCGACGAGGGCCATGGGAGGGCACCACAGAATCCCGCTGGCCCCTCCCTCGCGGATCGGTGATCGAGTGTCCCAGCTTGAGGACGTGACCCTGGACGAGGAAGAACGCACCCGACCCCCAACACACTTGTACACATGGAATGACGTGCAGACGCCCCTGAGGGGCCCGAGCAGTCTGCTTCTGCCTCTGGAGGTCTCGGAGGAAGGAACTCACGAAGTACCAGCAGGTCTGACCGTTATCTCTTCACCGTGAACACGAGAAGGCGCTCCACGAGGGGACGAAGAGCACTTACGGAAAGTTTACATAGGCGCGTCGATCACCCTGGCCGGAGGGGTTTCAGGAGGGTATCGTCTCCGCGTGCTCCGCATCCACGGTCAGCACGATCCCGAGTTCCGCATTGATCCGGTCGACCAGGCTCTCCCACTCCCCCACTGACATCACCGCGACGGGGCGCCCCCCGACCTCGACGCTTCGCCCACCCGAGAACACGACCCTGAGTGATCGCTGCTCCACGTCGTAGGAGTACTTCGCTCCGACTGCCGCGAACGTCTCGTGCCTCCTCCGCGCGATCCTCTGTCTTCTACGTCTTCTGCGCTCCTGCCTGAACCGGGATGGCACGCCTGCCTTCACCTGGGCGTACGTGCGCTCCCTGTGGCTGGTTCGGTAGTCCACGACGGTGAGCAGATCGGGGCTCACCACGAGAAGGAATCCGGCTTTGGCAAGGCGCACCCACCCGTCCTCGTTGGACGACCACCGACGCTCGTTCACCAGATCCTCGGCAAGAGTACGGATCTGTGCCTCGGCCTGGGCCCCGCCTGTGCCGTGTGCCGCCAGGAACCTGTCGAGGGCCCTGTGTGACACATCGATGGTAGAGGCGTCATAGGAGTCGAGTGGGCACGGAGCGGGATTGACCGGGCAGGAATAGTTGTACGTCCTCTCCACCCCCTCTCCTCGGGAGGGCCTAGCGAAGCCAGGGCAACCGTCCTGACGGCACCATCCGTCGGCGTGGTTCGTGGTGTTGGTGCACCGGGACCCGTCTTCGCCGTAGCGGGCGCAGGCAGGGCGCGGTCGGGCGCCCATGTGCAGGGGGCTTGGCATGTTCACTCCTGGCTCCGGTCGACCTCACCAAGGCCGCGCACACCGCTCTCACTCAACGATGACGTGGCCACCACCTCTCTGGTCACCACCAGAGACATTTCACTTAGGTAATGTTATCATCCAAACCTGCATATCGTGAACTATACCAACCACCTCACCACATCTCCTAAAGGTCATCTTGACTTGAAATAGCCACTCCATTATGGTCCGTGTGACCCTAAAAGGACGAGGCAGGGAATGTATGAGCACGCTCCACGTCCCCCCGACTCGACAAGCCCCTGAGGCTCCGACCGGGGCCACACGCCATCTCTGCGCGGGCGTCTACGTCAACGAGACGTTCCGCGACCTCGTCATCGGCAAGGTGTGCACGGCCCCCTACCGCAGAGCCGCGCCCTCCTACGGCTTCGACCTGGTGCCCGTCATGCGCCATGCCTGGTGGGCGGCCCATCTGGCCGCGCTCCCCCGGCTGACGATCATCGCGGCGTTCGTCCTGCCACTCCTGCTGGGCCACACCGTGGCGTCCGCTCTCGTAGGCTGCGGCATCACGCTCCTGTGGTTACTCCACCGCGCCATCGTCCTGTCCTCCGAGATCGCCCGTTCCGACGACCTCGGGATCAGGAGGAAGGCGAAACAGACGAGGCAGCTTCTCCCCTGGCGTGACTGGAGACGGAGGGAAGAGACCCGGAGGCTCAAACGCATCGGCGTGTTCGCACTGGTCATCACCCTTCTTCTCGCGGCTATGGTCAACGTCTCGCCCGGGCAGGCTCTCATCGCGGCGTATCTGGGCAGCACGGTCGTGGCCACGTCGCTGATCGTGGGAATCGTGCGCCAGCTGAGGATCAACGGAATCCGTACAGCGCCACAGCTACGGCCGGAGCAGCTGTCCCGTCGGGAGTCGGTGGTGGCGGAACAGCAGGAACATCCCTGTGTGGTCTACCGACGGACGGCGCACAAGGGCAACGACGACGAGGAGGCCACCACATTCACACTCTTCGGTGAGGAGTCTCCCTTCATCGGCGCGGGAGAGCTCATCCACCAGTGGAACCCACCCATGAGCATCCAGCTTCTCCGGCCCGGCAGCGATGACCAGCCGCTACACCACCGGGAGCACCACCACCCGACCTTCAAACCCCATGAGCTGGTGGACCACCTCCGGAAGGCCGTCAAGCAACTCCAGACGGATGAGGAGGACGTCCGGCTCCCCGTGGATGTGCGGGATCGCGTGTACATCGCGGAAACGGACGCGTCGATCGACCGAACCCTTCTGAGAGGACCGGTCGGCGACACCGAGATACGCCGGATCGTCAACGGCCAGGACTCCACCCGGCACCACTTCCTCGAGGTGAGCGTTCCCGACGCGGGTTCGGAGTTGGTGGCCACCGTTCTCCTCCAGGTCGACCTGCGGGGTCGCACCCTGATCCTGTCGTTCGCCGCCTGCGCCCTCACGCGCAACCCGGACGGGTTTCGGCAGGTGGAGGAGTTCGGCCAGCACGGCAAGCGCGCCGTCGTGTGGTCGGCGCTCGGAGAGCTGGCCTCTCTCGTCCACGGAACCACGACGATCTGGCGGGTTGTCCGCTACCCCTACCACCTCGTCAAAGCCCTCCTGCTTCCGAAGGACCTCACACTCACCCCGATCCGCAATGTTCGGATCGGGACACACGTCAGCGTCCGCCAGGAGCAGACCCAGGAGTGGAGCAAGGTCCAGCTCGACAAGACCCGCATCCTCGGCCACATGAAGAACGTCGAGCGGCGCCTGCTCACGGCCACGAGCGATTTCCTCCGCTCACGAGATGTCGACGTCTCCGACTTCGACAAGCGCGCCCACACGATCATCAACAGCGGCATCGTCAACCTGGGCGGCAACAACGAGGTCAACAACTCCTCCGTTGGCGACCGGGCCCAGACACACAACACCGGCACTCAGCAGCCTCCCGGCGGAGCCTCACAGAACGGAAGTCCGACATGACTCATGGCAGCCTCCCGTCCACGAACAACGGCATCATCAACATGGGCGGCAACAACCAGACGAGTGGCAACGCGGTCGGGTACGGAGCCTCGGTCGTCAACCACACACCCGCTCCCCAGCGTTCTCCCCGTGGGAAGGCATCCACCGACGAGGGGCCCTCCTGGGATGTCGGTGTGGTCACCATCCTGACCGGGGAGATGAGGGCGGTCATCGACCAGCTTGGACTGGACCAGGCGCGCAAAACAGACGGTCTGCGCTACCACACGAGAGAGGTGGAGGCTGAGGGCGGCCCCTTCAACGTCGTGGCCGCTCGTACCCTCCACCCCGGCCAGCGGTCGGTGATGTCGGCGCTGGAACACATGCGTCGCCATTTCGACCCCGGAGTGTTGGTTCTGGTCGGCATCGGCGGAAGCATCCATCCCCGCTGCGGACGGATCGGCGACGTCGTCGTGTCCACCCGGGTGGTCTACTACGAGTCACGCAAACTCGAGGAAGGCGGGCACGTCCAGTACAGGACCGAGGAGCGGGAGGCGCCGGCCCGCGGACAACGCGCCCTTGACGCCTACTTCATCGACCACGGTGAGCCGGCGATGATCCGGGGACAGGCGGACGGACACCGCAAGCGCACCTTCGAGGTCCACACGGGCCCGATCGCCTCGGGGGAGGCGGTGATCGCCGACCACGGCAGCGAGGTGCGGCACCACTTGAAGGCCGTCAACGACAAGATCCTGGCTGTGGACATGGAGGCGGGTGGTCTCAGCCAGTTCTGGCAGGAGAACTCGGCGGGCTCAGGACACAACCCCGACTGGGTGGTGGTGCGGGGCGTCTCAGACAACGCCGACCGGACCAAGGGGGACGAGGGGCACGGCCTCGCCGCCCACAACGCGGCATTCGTCGTCAGGCAGCTCCTGCCCTATCTGTGCTGACCGGCTCGGGTTCGCTGCCGCACCGGACCGGCGGGGCGGCGGTCCTTCTCCCACTCCGGTGTACTTTCCCCGCTTTCCCGCCCTCCCCTCGGGGCCGCCCACCGCGGGCCGGACCGACCGGATCGCCGCCCTGGGCCGGGGTGCGGTAGCGTCGGGCGCAAAGCCAGCGGGCGGGAGAGCGGGGAGTATGACCGGGGCGCACGGCGGACGTCTCCTGGACGGGCGCTACCAACTCGGCGCGGCGCCGCTCGCGCGCGGCGGAATGGGCCAGGTCTGGGTCGGGCACGACACCCGCCTGGACCGGGAGGTCGCGGTCAAGTTCCTCCGCTTCCCCGACGGCGTGGAGGACACCGACATGGTGCGGCGCTTCCACCGGGAGGCGCGCATCACCGCCGGGCTCCAGCACCCCGGGGTCCCCGCGGTGTTCGACACCGGCACCGAGGACGACCTCCCCTACCTGGTGATGCAGCGCGTCCACGGCATCGGTGTGCACGACCTGGTCGCCGAACAGGAACAGCTCTCGGTGGGATGGGCCTCGTGCGTCGCGGCGCAGGTGTGCTCGGTACTCAGCGTCGCCCACCGGGCCCGACTGGTGCACCGCGACCTGAAGCCGGGCAACCTGATCCTGGAACCCGACGGCGGTGTCAAGGTCCTGGACTTCGGGCTGGCCGTCGCGCTGGGACGGCCCGACATGTCGCAGATCACCCGGACCGGCCACACCCCCGGCACCCCCGCGTACATGGCGCCCGAACAGCTGCTGAGCGGAGAGAGCACGGCGCACAGCGACCTGTACGCGCTCGGATGCGTGCTGCACGAGATGCTCACCGGGCGTCGGGTGTTCTCCGCCTCCACCTCCTTCGGTCTGGCCTCCAAGCAGGTCAACGAGGCTCCCCTGGGTGTGCGGGCGCTGCGCCCGGACGTCCCCCCGGAGGTGTCCGAGGTGGTCGCCGCGCTGTTGGAGAAGAGGCCCGAGGACCGTCCGCGTGACGCCAACGAGGTGTACGGGCGCCTGATCGGCTTCGTCGCCGACCTCGAACCGCTGCCCGGGACGCTGCACCCGCCGTCGCTGCCCAGCCCGCACCGGATGTACGGCACCGCGCTGGGTCGGGTCTTCGGATAGCCGACACACCTCCCCGGCGCCTTGAATCTGGATAACGAGTGGGCAACCCGGGCGCCGTGTGCCCTACCTCCGCGGCGGGATGGGCTTAGGTTGGGAGAAGCACGTACTGGTCCCGGCAGCCTCCCGCTCCGGCTCCCCCCGCACCCGAGGACGCACTTCTCCCATGTCCCGTGGAGTCGCCACGCCCCGGGCCTGTGACAGGCCCTCCTCCTCGCGTGCGCCCAGGTCCCCGACGAGCCGTCCGCCGCCCCGAACCATCACAGCTTCCCCTCAGGCTCCCCCGACGCTAGGACACCAGCCGTGCCCCGACTCGCCCTTCACCGCGACTTCCTCCACGAGTTCGCCAAGCTCGAAAAGCCCGTACAGAACCGGGTGAGCGAGGTGTTCGCCAAGTTCGAACAAGCCACCCACACGGGTCTGCACCTGGAGAAGGTCTCCCAGGCGCGCGACGACCGCTTCCGCACCATCCGCATCGACCAGTTCTGGCGCGGAGTGGTGCTGGCCCCCGCCAGCGGCGACACCTACACCCTGCTGCGGGTGCTGCCCCACGACGACGCCTACGACTGGGCCAAGCGGCGCAGGGCGTCGGTGAACACCGCCACCGGCGGAATCGAGATCCGCGACGTGGCAGCCATCGACGCGAGCCTGCCCCACATGAAACGCATGGCCCGGAGCGCGCCGACACGGCTCTTCGAGCACGTCAAGGACGCCGACATGGAGAGGCTGGGCGTGGACGAGCAGACCCTGACGTTCGCGCGCACGCTCACGGCCTCCTTCCAGCTGGAGGCGGCCCGCGGGCTACTACCCCCTGTGCAGTGGGACGTGCTGTACGGGCTGGCCGCCGGGATGAGCCCGGAGGAGGTCTGGGACGAACTGGGTTCTGCGATCACCGGGGAGATCGACCCCGACGACCTGGACGCGGCGGTCCAGCGCAGTTCCGACCGGGTGCTGCTGGTCGAGGGCCCCGAGGAGCTGATGGCAGCCCTGGAACACCCGTTCGACCTGTGGCGGATCTACCTGCACCCGGTCCAGCGTGCGGTGGTGGAGGCCTCCCACCGGGGTCCGGCCCGGGTCAGCGGCGGCCCGGGGACAGGCAAGACCGTCGTTGCCGTCCACCGCGCCCACCGGCTGGCGCGGGCGGGCGGCCGTGTCCTGCTGACCACCTTCACCTCCACCCTGGCCGAGGCCCTGGAATCCAGCGTGCGCCTGCTCGCCGAGGCCGACGGCGCGGGCGACGCCGAGGAGGTGCTGGGGCGGATCCGGGTGGAGCACGTGGACCGCTTCGCCCACCGCGTGTTCCGGGAGGCGCACGGCCAGCCCGGCCTGCTCGACGCCCAGCGTGAGCGCCAGTTGTGGGAGCAGATGGCCGGTGATCTGGGTCTGGACCTGTCCCCGGCCTTCCTGTCCGAGGAGTGGCGCCAGGTTGTGCTGGCCCGACGGGTGACCACGGCCGAGGAGTACCTGGCGGCCAAGCGCACCGGGCGGGGCCGGGGGCTCAGCTCCACGCACAAGGCGCGGGTGTGGCAGGCGGTCACGGCGTTCGTCGAACTGCTGGCCGAACGCGGCCTGTGGACCCACGAGACCGTCGCGGCTGAGGCCGCCCGGCTGCTCGGCGAGCGCGGAGAACGTCCCTTCGACCACGTGGTGGTGGACGAGGCGCAGGACCTGCACCCGGGCCAGTGGCGGCTGCTGCGCGCGGCGGCGGCCGAGGGCCCCGACGACATGTTCATCGCCGGGGACACCCACCAGCGCATCTACGGTCCCCGGGTGAGCCTGGCGGAGGTGGGTGTCAACATCCGCGGCCGGTCGTCGAAGCTACGGCTCAACTACCGCACCACCGCGCAGATCCTGGGCTGGAGCCTGGGCCTGATGCGCGGGCAGACCGTGGATGACATGGAGGACGGCCTGGACTCGGTGGCCGGGTGCCGCTCGGAGATGCGTGGGGACGAACCCGTGCTGTCGGGGTTCACCACCTGGGAGAAGGAACTGCACCACCTGGCGGAGACCGTGCGGGGTTGGACCGAGGCGGGGGTGCTGCCCGCGGAGATCGGTGTGGCCGCGCGCTCCAACCGGGCTGTGGAGCAGGCGGTGTCGGCGTTGGAGGCTGCCGGACTACCCGCCCGCGCCCTGACCAAAGGTTCCGTCGACGGTGACGCAGTGTCGGTGGGCACGATGCACCGGATGAAGGGTCTGGAGTTCCGCTGTCTGTCCGTGGTGGGCGCCGGTGGTCAGCAGTTGCCCGCACCCCGCAGCGTCACCCCCGAGGACGAGGACCCCGGAGCGCACGCCCGCGATCTGCTGCGGGAGCGCAGCTTGCTGTTCGTGGCGTGCACGCGGGCTCGCGAGCAGCTGAACGTGAGCTGGCACCAGGCGCCCAGCCCGTTCATCGAGGCCCTCCTGGCCTCCTGACAAGACGCGTTCCCCGCTCACGCTCCCCGACGTACGCGACGAGAAAGACAGACCATGGCGAAACTCTCCATGCTGCTCGACCAGATCGACAACGGGACGATCCTGCTGCCGGAGTTCCAGCGCGGCTACGTATGGAACCGCGACCAGGTACGCGACCTCATGCGGTCGGTCTACCTGGGCCATCCGGTGGGCAGCCTGCTGATGTGGGAGACCACCAAGGCCGAGGAGGCTGTGCAGGGTGTGGCGGCCGGTGCGGGTGCGCGCTTGCTGCTGCTGGACGGCCAGCAGCGGATGACCACGCTGTACGGGGTGGTCCGGGGTGGGGCTCCGGCGTTCTTCCAGGGCAACCCCCAGGCGTTCACGGGCCTGCACTTCAACGTGGAGACCGAGGCGTTCGAGTTCTACCGGCCGAACAAGATGCAGGGCGACCCCTTGTGGGTGAACGTCAGCGAACTGTTCCGGCAGGGACCGGTCCCCTACCTGACCCGGTTCGCCGACGACCCGCAGAAGGCCGACCGGTACCTGAACCGGCTCAACACGTTGCGCCAGGTCGTGGACAGGGAGTTCCACTACGAGAGCATCACCGGACAGCAGTGGACCGTGGACGGCGTGGTGGAGGTCTTCAACCGGGTGAACTCGGGCGGCACCAAGCTCTCCAAGGGCGACCTGGCGCTGGCCCGGCGTTGTGCGGTGCAGCCGGGGATCCGCGCGACCATGCGCGAGAACATCGCCGCGTGGGAGGAGAGCGGTTTCTCCTTCACCATGGACTGGCTGCTGCGCAACGCGACGGCGGTCGCCACCGGCCGGGCCCTGTTCAGCGCCCTGGAGCACGTGGGGCCCGACGAGTTCAGCGCGGCCCTGAAGAGTTCGGTCGACCACGTGGGGACCTTCCTGGACGCGGTGTCGGGGCGGCTCGGACTCGACCACAACCAGGTACTGATGGGCCGGTACGCGGTTCCGGTGGTCTCGCGCCTGCTGGAACTCAACGGCGGCCGGTTCAGCGACGCGGCGCACCGCGACAGGGTGCTGTACTGGTACGTACACAGCTCTCTGTGGGGTCGTTACGCGGGTTCGACAGAGGCCTACCTCCAGACCGACTACGACACGGCGGCCGAGTCGGGTGTGGACGGGCTGATCAGGACGCTGGAGCGCATCCGCGGCGGAAGCCTGGAGGTGCGCCCGGAGGACTTCGAGGTGGCGACGCGGGGGTCGCGGTTCTACCCGCTGCTGTACATGCTCACCCGGGTACACGGGGCCCGCGACTTCGGCAGCGGGCTGGAGTTGAAGGCGGAGATGCTGGGCAAGCTGTCCTCGCTCCAGGTGCACCACGTCTTCCCCAGGAGCGTGCTGAAGGCGGCGGGCTACGACAACCGCCAGGTGAACGCGATCGCCAACTTCTGCTTCCTCACCCAGGACACCAACCTGCAGATCTCCGACCGCAGTCCGCTGGAGTACTTCCCCGAGGTGGAGGAGCGCCACCCCGGGGCGCTGGCCTCGCAGTGGATCCCGATGGACCCGGAGCTGTGGAAGGTGGAGAACTACCCCGACTTCCTGACGGCGCGGCGGGAACTGCTGGCCGGGGCGGCGCAGGACTTCCTGACCGGGCTGGTGTCCGGGGAGGCCGCGTGGGCGGGGACCTCCGAGGAACCGCTGCGGCCGGTGCGGGTGGTCAGCTCCGGGCCCGACGACGCGCGATCGGTGCAGATCCAGGAGATGGTGGACGCGCTGCGGCGCCTGGGGTTCGCCGAGCCGCAGCTGGACACGGAGATCAACGACCCGGAGCGGGGCACGGTGATCGCTGAGGCGGAGGCGTTCTGGCCGGACGGGCTCCAGCACGGGATGGGCAAGCCGGTGGTGCTGGAGTTGGACCCGGACCAGGCCGACCTGCGCAGGCTCCAGGAACTGGGCTACGAGGTGTTCACCTCGGTGGATTCGCTGCTGGGCTTCGTGGACCGGCTTGGACGGGACACGGCGGAGGAGGTCAGCCAGGAGACCAAAGGGGAGGAGGCGCCCGTCTCCGGGCCCCAGACCGCGGACTTCGGTCAGGCGATGCGGTCGGTCTACACGCGTGCCAGGGACGAGGTCGACTACAACGCCACCTTTTTCCTGGGAATGCTCTCGGAACTGGGACCGCTGGGCACCGCGCGCAAACTGCTCCACGCCCCGGCGGTTTCGGACGGATTCGTCAAACTGTTGGAACGGGACCGCCTGGACCTGACGGTGGAGGCGCTGGTGCTGCGTCCGGAGTTCTCCCCGCTGTTCACCGAGGAGGAGCTGAGCCGGGCCCGCAGCCGCCTGGAGCAGTTCGGCTACGAGCTCCCGGGCGCCGTCTGAACCGTGCGGGGCGCCGGACGTACGGGCGAGGCGGTGCCGGGCCCGCCCGGCACCGCCCCCTGGCGGGTCACAGGGCCCGCAGCACCACCAGGTTGCAGGTGATGTTCTCCTTGACGTGGTAGACGCTCTGCGGGGTGGTCTCCTCCAGGCGCGCGGCCCCGGCCTCCCGCAGTGCCTCGACCCTGGCCTCGTACCCGGAGGGCTCCCAGATCCGGTCCAGGACGGTGACCACGACCGGTGCGCCCGGGCAGGCCACCCGCACCAGCTCGTCGAGCGCTTCGGGACCCACATGTCCCTCGGTCAGGGTGCCGACGCAGACCACCGCGTCGTAGGAGGCGTCCTCGATGGGCAGGCGCCGGGTCAGGTCGGCCTTGGCGAGGTCGCGGTAGATGCCTTTGGCACGTGCGTGCTCCAGCATCGCCGAGGACAGGTCGACCCCGTCGATGGCCTCCAGGCCGTGTCCGGCCAGCGCGGCGCCGACCAGTCCGGTCCCGCAGCCGGCGTCGAGCACCTCGGCCCGTGGCCGACCGGACAACAGGCGGCTCAGGCGCTCGGCGGCGTGCGAGGGGGCCGCGTACCCCATGCCCTGGGTGGTGTCGTGCTCGTAGGTCGTGGCCCACTCGTCGTAGGCGCTCTCGCACTCGGCGGGGCTCTTCAGGGCGTACACACGGTCCAACAGACTTCGATGTTCGCTCATACTCGGCCTTTCCTCGTGATCGCTGTCCGGCCGTCGGTGCTCCTGCGGTTTCCGATGGAAGGGGCAGAAAGCCTCAGGGCAGACCGTACAAGGCGGGGTGACGGGGTGACCGTGTTCGGGTGCCGCTTCCCCGACGTCGACCGAGCCGTTCGGGGCTGAGCGGGCCCTTCCCTGCCGTCGGCCGCCCCGGGACGTGGAGGCGGTCCGGCCCAAGGGGTGCGGTGTCCCCCTCAGCACGGCTCCGAACCCGGTCCGGCACGGGGACGTCTGAGAGGGTGACCGCCGAAGGGCGCCGGCGACGGGGAGGGGCGCTTGGACGGGAAGAGGCCGAGGAGGCTCCGGCCGTGTGGGTGCGAGCCATGGACACCCCAGGTGGCGTTGTGCGCGCACCGGCGGGGGGAGAAGCAAGTGCGTGGGCACCTTCCGCCCCGAGGAGGACGGGGCCGCGCGGACCGACGTCCACGCCCACCTGTCCGAGCCCCGCGAGGAGGGGCGCGTCGGGCGGGCGCGCTTCGCTCCCGGTGGGGGCACCTGGTTGACGGCCACCGGCCACGGCCGCGCCTACGTGGACGCGGGGCGGGGGGGTGACGTGGTGGGGCGCGGTCAGTCGTAGTGGCAGCGGGGTCGGGGGACGGCCCCCCGCGGGAACCTGGGGGTACGCGGGCAGGGAACACGGTCGCGGCGCGCTCCCCGGCGCGGGGCGGTATCCCGCTCCTCGGTGGAGGCGGTGACGGACGCGGCGTGCGGGGCGGAGGCACGGGGCGCCAAGAGGACGTGGGAACCGCTCAGGGCCACGGTGAGGGCGAGCGCGAGGAGTCCGGAGCTGGAGCGTGAGAACGGGCTGCGATGCTCTGGCATGGCTACCAGCCTGGCACGCCTCACCCTGTGTTGTGTATCGATCACGAAAAGAAGGATGTCCGGTTCGGGCCAGAGGCGGCGCGCATGAACCCGCTTTCGCCGGGGTATCCGGTTCCGCTCGTGGCGGCCCGCCACCCGGGTGACCGGCTCCGGGCGGCGGGTCGTGATCAGCGGGGTGAGTCCTCCGGGGCGGGCTCGGCGGGGGCGTCCTCGGGGGCGCGACGGGCCCAGTAGGTGGCGATGAGCGCACCGGAGACGTTGTGCCAGACGGAGAACAGGGCGCCGGGCAGGGCGGCGAGCGGCGCGAAGTGCGCGGTCGCCAGGGCGGCGGCGAGGCCGGAGTTCTGCATGCCCACCTCGATGCTGGCCGCGCGCCGGGCGGCCTCGGGCAGTTTGACGGCCACACCGACCAGGTAGCCGAGCCCCAGGCCCAGGCAGTTGTGCAGCACCACGGCCAGGGCCACGAGGAGGCCGGTGGAGAGCACGGCGTCGGCGTTGGCGCCGACCACGCCGGCGACCACGACGACGATGCCGGTGACGGAGACCAGCGGCATCGCGGGCAGGATCCGCTCCACGAACCGGTTGGCGGCCATGCGCAGCAGCAGGCCCGCGGCGACCGGGAACAGGACGACCTGGAGGATCGAGACGAACAGGTCCCCGGCGGGCACGGGCAGGGTCGAACCGGCCAGGGCCAGGACCAGCAGCGGGGTCGCCAGAGGGGCGAGCAGGGTGGAGACCGAGGTCATCGCCACCGACAGGGCCACGTCGCCGCGGGCGAGGTAGACGATGACGTTGGAGGCGGTACCGCCGGGGGACGCGCCCACCAGGACCATGCCGACGACCAGCAGCGGCGGCAGGCCGAGCGCCTGGGCGATCGCCCAGCCCATGAGCGGCATGACCGTGTACTGGGCCAGGACGCCGAGTATGACGGCCCTGGGGTGTTTGGCGACGACGGTGAAGTCCACCGGGCGCATCGTCAGCCCCATGCCGAACATGATCACACCCAGGAGCAGGGAGATGTGCGGGGCGACGAGGGAGGCCTGTTCGGGTGCGAGGAGGCCCACGAGCCCTCCGGCGAGGACCAGCGGGGCGAACCACCTGCCGACGAAGTCGGCGATGTTCTTGATGAGGGTCATGGCTGCTACTTCCCGTGTGTGCCCCGGGGCGGCGGGGCACCGGTCCCCGGGCGGTCGCCGCCGCGAGGGGGTCGACACCGCGCGGTCATGGTAGCCCCCGGGCTCCTCGTGTGTCGTGTCCGGGGCGCTGCGGGCCGGGCGGCCCGGGCACGGAGGCCGTGCCGATCGGCGGTGGCGGTGGCGGTGGCGGGTTCAATGTGCCTTTCCGGCGAAGGTGACGCTCGGGTAGCGAAACTCCCCGGTCCTGTCCTCGAAGGAGAGCGTGTAGAGGTACCACCTCCCCGAGTCGGGCGCGGGGCAGGACTCCGACCAGTTGAAGGACTGGCGGGCGGGCACCTCGAAGACCTCCTCGTGGGTGACCGGGGCTCCCGGGACTCCGACCTCGTGCGGCGGGAGCACGTGGCGGCAGGTGGCGGAGGGGACCAGTTCGAGGTCCGCGTCCGTCGGGTTGCGCACGTTGACCCCCCAGGTGACGTGGTCCTCTCCCTCCACGTGCTCCGTGCGGATACTGAGCAGCTGGACGGCGACGCCGTTGTCGAACTCGAACTTGCGGTTCGCCGGAACGAGGGGGGAGACACGAAGCAGGGTGAGCACCAGGAGGAGGGCGACGACGAACGCGATGAGGATCGGGGCCCTCCTCCTGAACCTCCCTGCGGTTTCGGAGGGCATCAGGTGCTCGGGCGGGGTCGGGCGGAGCTCGTCCGGGGGGTCATGGTGATCCACCGTAGACGCCGCCGGTGACAGCGGGGTGCTCGAGTCCCGGCCCGGAAAACGGCGCGGCGCCGTGGCGATCCCCACAGGGCCGCGTTGGGGAGGGCCCGTGACGATCCGCGCGCGTGGGGAAGGTGCCACCTATGGCGAACACCTCCTCCGGCAGTGGGACGAACGCGAGACCCAGGGAGTGGCGGTTCGTGTGGCGTCACCGGCACGCCCTCGTCCTGGCCCTGGTCGTGGCGGTGATGGTCGGCACATGGGTGGCGCTGAGCGCTGCGCGACCGCTGCTGTGGGTCGCGGCCGCGGTGGCGGTGGCCGCCCTGGCGTGGTGGTTCCGGGTGCGGGTGCGCCTGGCCCGGGAGGGGCGGGCGCTCGCGCTGGTCGACCTGTCCGAGGTCGACCGCATGTCCGGCACGGAGTTCGAGGAGCACGTCGCCCGGTTGATGCGGGTGCACGGCTACACGGCGGTGACCGTGGTCGGCGGGGCCGAGGACGGAGGGGTGGACGTGCTGGGCCGGGCGCCGGACGGGCAGCCTGTGGCGGTGCAGTGCAAGAGGTGGAACCACCCCGTGCCCCCGAACGAGGTCCGTGCCCTCATCGGTGTCCTGAGCACCAGCCACCAGGGCTACCAGGGGGTGTTCGTGGCCTCCAACGGCTTCACCGTGGCCGCGGCCCGCGAGGGCGAGGGCCACATGGTCCTGGTGGACAGGGACGGGCTGACGCGGTGGATGGGCGGCACCGACGTGCCGGAGCCGCCGGGGTCGTGACCACGGCGGCTTCCGGGGCGCCCGTGCTGCTCAGGAGGCGAGTTGGCGGATGCGCTGGTCCAGCTCCTCCTGGTAGAAGGCGATGAAACCGTCGGGGTCCGGGCCGGCGTTCTGCATGACCAGGCGGTCGAAGCCCGCGTCCACGTATCCCCGGGCGGCCTCGACGTAGCGCTGCGGGTCCGGGCCGCAGGCGAAGTGGCCCAGGACGTCCTCCTCCCGGACCGTGGTGGTGGCGGCCTCGAAGTTGACCGGGTTGGGCAGCTCGCTCATGACCTTCCAGCCGGTCAGCGCCCATCGGGAGGTCTCCAGGGCGGCCCGGGCGGCGGTGTGCTCGTCCTCGGCCCAGGCCATGGGCACCTCGGCGTAGCCCGGGCCGTCGCCTCCGGCGTCGCGGAAGTCCTGCACGATCTGCGGTTTGGGCTCGGTGGCGAACAGCCCGCCGCCGAGTTCGGCGGCGAGCCGGGCCGACTCGGCGCCGCTGGCGGCGACGGCGATCAGCGGCGCCTCCTCGGGCAGGTCGAACACCCTGGCGTCCTCCAGGCGCAGGTAGTCGCCCTCGTAGGACTGGTAGCCGCCGTTCCACAGGCGTCGGATGATCTCCAGTGCCTCGCGCAGCATGTCGTGGCGTACGTGGACCGAGTCGGGGAACTCCTGGCCCACGACGTGCTCGTTGAGCCGCTCCCCCGAGCCGACCCCGAGGACGAAGCGCCCTCCCGAGACCAGGGCCAGGGTCGCCGCGGCCTGGGCGATGATCGCCGGGTGGTAGCGCACGGTGGG
Organism: Nocardiopsis sp. TRM 82005; assembly: GCF_056312425.1. Lineage (NCBI taxonomy): Bacteria > Bacillati > Actinomycetota > Actinomycetes > Streptosporangiales > Nocardiopsidaceae > Nocardiopsis > Nocardiopsis sp. TRM 82005. Next base: position 211,001 of record NZ_JBWDTQ010000006.1, on the reverse strand, counting down.
GCAGGTCACCCCGGTCACCAGCCCGATGTGCTCGGTTCTGGCCGCGATGGCGCCGAGCACGGTCCAGGTGAAGGGCGAGTGGCCCTGGTTGTCCAGCCAGGGGTGGAAGTGGTCGCTGATCTCCACGAAGTCGAATCCGGCGCGCTCGGCCAGTACCGACTGGCGAATGAGCTCCTCGGGACCGAAGGCCTCGGTCGCCAGCTTGTATCCGATCTGCATCCGCGCTCTCCCGCTCGGTGGTTCGGTCCCGCTCCCGTGGGCTCCGCGTACCACGGACCGCCCGCATCAGACCCTCCATAACTACCTTGTGTGACGATAGGATCGTTACCGCACACGCCGGGTGATCACTCCAAAGGTCCTCGACGCCGTTCCACTCGGCTGGCCGGCGCCCGTCCGGAGCCCGGGCCTGCTCCCTCTGGGAGATCACGCTGTCCGGCGCCTCCAGTTCGTCGGGGACGCGGTGCAGGCCGGTGACGGCGGTTCCCGCGGCATCGTCCCCTTCCCCGGTGACCAGGGGCCGGGGAACGGCCGCAGGTCCCCCCGGCGCTATCCGCACATCGACTCGACATGGCACTGCTGCACCCCTGCGGCACGAGGCTGCCCGGCGGGACCGTGGTGGCCATGGGCGGCGGGCAGGGCGCCGGGATGGCCGACCTGAGGGTGCCCCGGGCCGTCGGGCCACCCGCGAGAGTGGTGTGCCCGGCGTTGAATTCGGCCTTTACGGAGAAGGCCGTGTCCCTTCACGCCATCACCGTCAACAGAACGTAGCGTTGTGGTCACTTTGTCTACGGGAGGACGCCGTGTCCCAACCTTCGCAGCAGCAGACCCCGCCCGGCCGCACCGACGCCATGGACCCGAGGCCCGACCACGGCGAGGAGTCCTACCGGGGGTCGGGGCGGCTCACCGGCAAGGCGACCGTCATCACCGGCGCCGACAGCGGCATCGGGCGAGCGGTGGCCATCGCGTTCGCCCGCGAGGGCGCCGACGTGCTCATCGGCTACCTGGACGAGCACGATGACGCGCAGGAGACCGCGGGACTGGTGCGCGAGGCCGGCCGGAAGGCCGTCCTGTTTCCCGGAGACGTGTCGGACCCGTCCCACTGCCGGGCCCTCGTCGCGAAGGCGGTGGAGGAGTTCGACCGGGTGGACGTGCTGGTCAACAACGCCGCCTTCCAGATGACCCACGAGTCGCTCGAGGAGATCCCCGACGAGGAGTGGGACCACACCCTGGCGACCAACCTCAGCGCGTTCTTCCACCTCGCCAAGGCCGCCGTGCCGCACATGCGGCCCGGATCGTCGATCATCGGGACGACGTCGGTCAACTCCGACACCCCGCCTCCCACCCTGCTGCCCTACAACGTCACCAAGGCCGGCATCGCCAACATGGCCGCCACGCTGGCCCAGATGCTGGCCCCCGAGGGCATCCGGGCCAACTCCGTGGCACCGGGGCCGATCTGGACCCCGTTGATCCCCTCGACCATGCCGCCCGAACAGGTGGAGAGCTTCGGCTCCGAGGTACCGCTGGCCCGTGCCGGGGAGCCGGCCGAACTGGCCCCGGTGTACGTGATGCTGGCCTCGGACGAGGCCAGCTATGTCTCCGGTGCCCGCATCGCGGTCACCGGCGGAAAGCCGATCCTGTGACGGGGACGACCACGGGCTGGCACCCGCTGCGGGTGAGCGCCCCGGCCCGGCAGCTGGTGTTCGGTGGCCACGCCATCGCCCGCCACCTGGGCAAGGAGGGGCTGCCCGACTGGGCCGTCGGGGAGACCTGGGAGGTCAGCGACGTCAGTGGCAGGGGCAGCACGGTACTCGACGGTCCCCTGGCCGGCCTGTCCATGCGCGAACTCGTCGCGGAGTACCCGGAGGAGTTGATGGGCCGGGGCTGGTCCGGGGAGTTCTTCCCGGTACTGACCAAGTTCATCGACGCCTCCGGAACGCTGCCGGTGCACCTGCACGCCGACGACGACGCCGCCCAACGCCTGGAGGGCCAGGCCAACGGCAAGACCGAAGCCTGGCACATCCTCGACGCGCCTCCCGGGGCCACCGCTCTGTGCGGGGTCAGGAACGGGGTGACGAGGGAGGAGCTCCACCAGGCACTGCTCGACCAGGATTTCGACGCCGTGCTGCGCCGACTGCCGGTGCGGCCCGGGGAGACGATCTACGTCCCGGGCGGCACACTGCACAGCTTCGGCCCCGAGACCCTGGTCTATGAGATCGAGCAGACCTCCGACGTCCAACAGCACGCGATGCGCTGGAACATGGATGACGGCTCACCGGTACCGGACGAGCAGTGGCACGCGAACCTGGAGGCACTGCTGGCCGAGGTCCGTCCGGAGTCCAGGCCGGACTTCCACACCGGGTTGAGGATCAGGGCCGGCGACGGCGTGGAGCGGGTGTTCTGCTGCGCCGGACCGTACTTCGCACTCGAACGCTGGCACGCCGGCACCGCCGAACCCCTGCGTCACTCGTTCGCCACCGCGCAGATCCTCACCAATGTCGGGGCTCCCGTCGAGGTGCGCTTCGGGAACCGGAGCGAGGAACTGGGCCGGGCCCAGACCCTGCTGCTGCCGGCCGCGATGGGTGGGGTGGAGATCCCGGGCCCGGCCGACGTGCTGTTGGGCTACCTGCCCGACCTGGCCCGCGACGTGGTCGCCCCTCTGGCCGACGCCGGCTACCCTCCCGAGGTCATCGCCACCCTCGGTGAGGGGCTGTGAGCCGACGGACGGGCCCGTCCTGGACCGTCCCGAACGTCCTGACCGCTGGGAACGCCATGACCGGTCATGAGGTGACGCGGGACTCCGGCCTACGGTCGCCGGTGGCCGAACCGCTGGACCCCGGTGTGCGCCACCACCGCGCGGCGGGTGTTATGTCGAAGGCGCCGAGCGCCAACAGGCACTCGACACACGTCCGTTCCGGATGCGGCTGGTAGTTCGAGATCCCCGGTGCGGGTCGGACGCGTAGGGCGGCGGCCACCGTCTCCGTACCACGTGCGTTCTCCGGGTAGCAGACCGTGTCCGAGGGCACGACCGCCCCCACCAGCACGCGGACCGGGCACGTCGCCCGCACCCCCTCCGCCCGGGCGCGGCCCTCGTGGCCGTCGAAGGGCCGTCAGAGTGGGGCGAGGCGGGCCTTGAGCAGACAGAACTCGTTGCCTTCGGGGTCGGCGAGGACGTGCCAGGACTCCTCCCCGGTCTGACCGATGTCGACGGGTTCGGCCCCGGCGGCCAGAAGGCGTTCGAACTCGGCTTCCTGATCGCGGTCGGTGGCGTTGACGTCGATGTGCAGCCGGAGTTTCCCGTTCCCCGGCTCGTCGTCGCGGCTGAGGATGATCGTCGGCTGCGGGCCGCCGAACCCCTCGCGCGGCCCTATCTCGATGTCTTCCTGATCGCGGTCGAGCACGATGAAGTCCAGGACCTCGCACCAGAACCGCGCCAGCACCTCGGGGTCCTGGCAACCGAGCACGAGCTCACTGATACGGCATGCCATTGGCGAGACCTACTCTCAGTGTGGGAACTGCCGGGGTGGCCGCGCACGGATCTCATGGGCTCCCCGCAGCGAGAACACCCTCCTGACCATACCGGGCGAGGCGAGCGGGGGCGGGGTGTTTTCAGGCCCTCGCCCGGCCAGGCCGCCAGGCGAGGGCCGTAGGTCGTGCGGCAGGGAAGCTGGCTGCCGTCGCCGCCTGGTGGTGGAAAGCCGTGACCGGTCCATCCCCCGGTCCGGAGAAGGCGGGCAGGAGGTGGCCGCCAGGTGCGAGTACCCACCAGTACCGCGTCCCGGAAAACGGGTTGCGGGTGCGGAGCGGGCCGTGGAAGCCTGCCGGGGCGCTGCCGCTGAGCGGGGCGCGTCCGGCGGAATCCACGTGGAGAGCGGTCTTGGGCTACATCGACGTCAACCAGGTCAGCCACACCCTGCCCGACGGCCGGGTCCTGCTGGACGCGGTGTCGTTCCGGGTGGGCGAGGGCTCCATGACCGCGCTGGTGGGGGCCAACGGCTCGGGCAAGAGCACCCTGCTGCGGATCGTGCGCGGCGAGCAGCGCCCCCAGAGCGGCGCGGTCACCCTGGACGGTGAGCTGGGCGTGATGCCGCAGTTCATCGGGCACGTGCGCGATGAGACCACCGTGCACGAGCTGCTGGTGTCGGCCTCACCCGCGGCGGTACGCGAGGCGCACGCCGACCTGGAGGCGGCCGAGACCGCGATGATGGTCGACGACGGTGAGAAGACGCAGATGCGCTACGCCGAGGCGGTCGCCCGCTACGGCGACGCGGGGGGATACGACGCCGAGGTGGTCTGGGACCAGTGCTGTGTGGCGGCGCTGGGCTCGCCCTACGAGCGCTGCCGGTGGCGCCAGGTGAACACCCTGTCCGGCGGCGAGCAGAAGCGCCTGGTCATCGAGGCGCTGCTGCGGGGGCCGGCGCCGGTGCTGCTGCTGGACGAGCCGGACAACTACCTGGACGTGCCGGGCAAGCTCTGGCTGGAGGAGGCGCTGCGGGCCACCCCGAAGACGGTCCTGTTCGTCTCCCACGACCGTGAGCTGCTCAGCCGGGTCCCGGACCGGATCGTCACGGTCGAGCTGGGCGCGGCGGGTAACACGGCGTGGGTGCACGGCGGTGCGTTCGGCACCTACCACGAAGCCCGCCGGGAGCGGTTCGCGCGGCTGGATGAACTGCGGCGGCGCTGGGACGACGAGCACGCCAAGCTCAGGGCCCTGGTGGTCACCTACAAGCAGAAAGCCGCCTACAACTCGGACATGGCCTCGCGCTACCAGTCGGCCCGGACCCGGCTTCGGCGGTTCGAGGAGGCGGGCCCGCCGGAGGGGCTGCCCCGGGAGCAGAACCTGAGGATGCGGCTGCGGGGCGGTCGGACGGGCAAGCGCGCCGCGGTGTGCGGGGGCCTGGAGCTGACCGGGCTGATGCGCCCGTTCGACCTGGAGGTCTGGTACGGCGAGCGGGTGGCGGTGCTGGGCTCCAACGGTTCGGGCAAGTCGCACTTCCTGCGGCTGCTGGCCGGGGGCGGCAGCGACCCGGAGTCGTCGGTGCTGCCGTCGGAGGAACGGGTGAAGGTGCCCCCGGTGGAGCACACGGGCACGGCCCGGCTGGGCGCTCGGGTGCTCCCCGGCTGGTTCGCGCAGACCCACGAGCACCCCGAGTTCGCGGGGCGCACACTGTTGGGCATCCTGCACCACGGCGAGGGCACTCGCAGGGGCGTGCCCCGCGACGAGGCGGGGCGGGCGCTGGACCGCTACGAGCTGGCGCAGGCCGCGGAGCAGACCTTCGACACGCTCTCGGGCGGGCAGCAGGCACGGTTCCAGATCCTGCTGCTGGAGCTGTCGGGGGCGACGATGCTGCTGCTGGACGAGCCGACGGACAACCTGGACGTGGTGTCGGCGGAGGCGCTGGAGTCGGCGCTGGAGGTCTACGAGGGCACGATCTTGGCGGTGACGCACGACCGCTGGTTCGCGCGCGGGTTCGACCGGTTCGTGGTCTTCGGCACTGGTGGCGGCGTGTACGAGGCGCCGGAGCCGGTGTGGGACGAGGGGCGGGTGCGCCGGGCGAGGTAGAGCCTTCTTCCAGGACCAAACAGGAGGAGCGATATCCTGGCAAAGCTCACATAAGCCTCGGAAAGCTATTGATGCGACATCCCCCATTGCTCGCTCGTTTCCTGACCCTGACCGGCCTCCTGACCGTCCTCCTGGCAGCCCCCGCCACGTCCCACGCCTCACCGGACTACGGCACCTCCTCCGCCGGGGCCGGGGCGTTCTACGCCCAGATGCTGGAGGAGCACGACGGCGTCTTCGTGGAGGAGGAGCTCGCCGGTGTCCTGGACCGGCAGGCGACCGCAGACGAACTGCGCGTTCTGCTCGACGAGTACCACGTCACCGTCGACGTGGTGGTCATGGCGGGCCGGAGCGAGCACCTGGCCGCGCGGGACCTGGCCCCAGCCGTCCACGAACACAGCGGCCGCCCCCTCCTGGTACTGCCCGTGGACAGCCTCTACATCGGCCACGCCGACCTGCGGACCGCGGGGATCCCGGTGAGCGCCGTGGAGTACGCGGGCCTCACCGGCGGCTGGCACGAGCAACCCGGCGACAAGCTCGAACGCGTGCTGCGAACCTCTGACAGGTCCGACGTGGAGGAGCTGGCGGAGCAGGCCCGGAGCGAGTTCCATTCACGGACGGACGTGGAGGTCTCCGAGGCCGACCGGGTAGCGGCCGAGTCGTCCAACGCCGTCCTGACCTGGCGCGAGTACGGGTGGGTGACGTTCGCGGGCGGGGCCACGGGCGCCGTCCTGTTCTACGCCGCGGTCGTCACGGCCCTGCGCTGGTACCGGTTCCGACCGCGGGCCGGAGGGAGGCGGTGAGCTCCGTACGCGTGCGGCGCGCCCTTCTGGCCGCGGCCCTCTCCCTTGGCGTGTGCACACCGTCCTCCCCCGCGTGGGCGGCCGACTCCGTCCCGGAGATCACCGACCTGACCCGGGTGGAGCGGATCGCCGGAGAGCTGGAGGACGGTTCCCTGTACATCCACCACGACCTGCGCGACCGGTGGACGGACGGCAGCCGGGAGGATCTGGAGGAGCGCCTGGCCTCCGAACCGCTGGCGGACCTGTCGGTCCGCGTCGTGGTCTACCCGTCGGTACCCGACGACGAGACCGGAGGCCGGCCCACACTGTTCCTGCACGCCCTGCACGAGGTGTCCGGACACGACGGGGTGTACGTGGCGGTCACCGGCGACCGCCGAGTGGCCCTCGCTGCCTTCGACAGCCCCGTCCGACTCCCCGATGTGGACACGGACGACCTCAGCAACGCCCACAGCTCACGCACTGAGCAGGTCCTGGACCTGGTGGCGCGGGCTCCGCGCGGTTCGACGGCCTCCAGCGGGCTCGTCCCGGACGCCCCTCCCAGCGACCGCGACGCGGTCCGGCGCCCGCGCGGTGACGCTGAACGGTTCTGGTCCGCGGCGCTGTTCCCCGGCGCCCTCATCGGCCTGGTCCTCGTGGCCGTACGAGTGAGGTACGGCAGGTTCCCGACGCGGCCTCCCCGGTGGTGGCCGTTTCCGGGACCGGGAGCCCAGCCCAGCTCCGCCGAGTCCTCCTCCCGACAGGAAAGGACGCCCGTCCGGGCGCGGCGCTGGTGGCTGCGCCCCACGCTGCGCCGCGAACTGCGCGTGCTCCGGCGCCGGATCGAGCGGACCCCGCCGGAGCACCCCGGGATGGGCGGTGCCAGGCAGGCCTACGACGCGGCGGGCCTGATCGCCCGGTCCGCCGGACTGCCCGTCACCGCACTGGTCTGCGCGATCGTCCTGGTTCGCTACGGCGAGCAGTTCCTGGACGCTCCGGATGCGTCTCCGGTCATTCCCTGCGAGGCCAACCCGCTGCACGGGACCGCGACCGTAAAACGCAGGGCGCACCTGGCCCTCCGGGAAGACGCGTGGATGCTGTGCGCGCGTTGCGCGGAGGCGGTCGGAAGCAGCGACCGGTATCCCGGTGTCCTGATCGTGGCCGGATCGGACGGGAGCCGCGACCTGTACCGCCACATCGGTGACTTCTGGGCGCGTACCGCCTACCTGCCCCGGGACGCCTTTCGCCGGGTCCGCGACGAGATCGGAGTATGAGTGTGTTGAGGATCCTCGTGGCGCTGGCGGCCGTGCTCGCCCTGGGAGCACCCGCCACGGTGGCGGCCGACGAGACACCCCGGCAGCGGTCTGCGCGGTCCGCCGCTCCCGCCGACGGCCTGGCCAGCGACCCTCTGTTCGCCCTCGCTTCGGTGCCTTCAGAGCACACCGACGACACCTGGCGCTACGACGAGGCCGCCTCGGTCCGCGGGCGCGCCGCGCTGAACGATCCCCTCTACGTCGGCCCCACCCACCGGTCGGACATGGGCACGGTGGCCGAGGACACGCTGCGGAGGCGCCTGGAGGGATCGGAGGTTCCGGTCTACGTGGTGCTGGTCGCCCAGCGGACCAAACTGGAGGACTACCCGGCCAAGCTGGCGAACTACGCGGACTCGCGCGGGTACTTCTTCGCCGTCGGCCGGGACGGGGAGACGATCCACGGAACCCGGTACGGCATGGACGACACCGTGGTCGACGGAATGGACACGGCGCAACTGGCCGCGGCGGCGGTCAACACCGACCCCGAACTGGCGGAGGCATCCCTGGCCGAGCGGCTGCACCGGGTCGTGGACCTGGTGGAGGAGGGCGAGGCCCTGGACGCCTACCGGGACCTTCGGGGCGGCACCGGCCCGCCCTGGAACCTCCTGGCCGTGGTCGGCGGCGCCGTGGGCACGGTCGCGGCGCTCTGGTTCGGGGTGCGCTGGTGGTCGCGCCGCCCGATCCACGTGGTGCCGCTGTCGGAGACGGTGGCCGACACCGTCGGGCGGACCCGGCGGGAGGAGTACCGCGCCCGGCTCGGCGAACGCCTCACCGGGTGCGGGCGCCGGGTGTCCTCACGCCGGGACTCCACGGAGGAGGTCCGTGCCGCGCTGGAGGCCTACACCGCGGCGGCCAAGGTGCTCGACTCCGCCGCCGACAAGTCCGACCTGGTGGGCGTACACGTGCTGCTGGACATGTGCGAGGCGGCTCTGGATAACCGGACCAGCCCGGCGCACTGCTTCTTCGACCCCCGCCACGACGGAGGCAAGACACTGGTCCGGTGGCGCTCCCCCGCCTCGTTCAGCTCGGTCCGGGTCCTGGCCTGCCGCGAGTGCCGCAAGGCAGTCCGGCAGCACCGCGCCCCCTCCGCGGTCATGGACTCCACCGGGGAGCGCCCGCTGCCCTACTACGCCGTGCCGCCGGAGCACAGCGTGTGGTCGGCGACCGGGTACGGCACCGTGGCCTCGGACCTGCCCGCGCGGATCATGCGCGGCGAGCACCGGCGGTAGGGGAAGCCCCGGCGGACGCCTGACGATGTGACCGGGCGGCAACACATCCGGTGGACGTATGTAATACGGACATAGTTGCCTGCGGACCACACCAGCACCGACGATGTCGGAGAAACAGTGCGGTCCGCGACGGCGCGACGGCCCGTACCCCAGCTCCGGCATGTCGCACAGACGAACCGAAGGGCCCGCATGAAGCCTTCCAAGCACACCGGAGAAGCCGCGCCCGGCGCTTCGGAATCCCCGCCGCCCCGGCCCGAGGACGAGCGCCCGCCCGCGCGGCTGATGGTCCTCTACGGCCTCCAGCACATCCTCGCGATGTACGCGGGCGTGATCACCCCGCCCCTGATCGTCGGGGGCGCGGTCGGCCTCTCCGCGACGGAGATGGGCGTGCTCATCAGTGCGGCCCTGCTGGTCAGCGGCCTGGCGACGCTGGTGCAGACCCTGGGCGTGTGGCGGTTCGGCGCCCGCCTGCCCCTGGTCATCGGCACCTCGTTCGTCCCCGTCACCGCCATGGTGGGCATCGCGGGCGACGGCGGCCTGCCCGCGGTGTTCGGCGCCTCCCTCGCCGCGGGCCTGTTCGGCCTGCTGATCGCGCCGTTCTTCGCCTCGCTCATCCGCTTCTTCCCCCCGGTGGTGACCGGGAGCGTGATCACGGTGATCGGCCTCAGCCTCGTTCCGGTGGCGGTGGGCTGGATCACCGAGAACAACGAGTCCGGCGTTCCCACGCCAGCCGGGCTCGGGCTGGCCGCGGCCACCCTCGCCGTGATCCTGGTGCTGTCCAAGGTGCTGCCGGGGGTATGGAACAGGATGTCGATCCTGCTGGGCCTGGTGATAGGCACCCTGCTGGCCGCGGCGTTGGGCCGGGTGGACTTCTCCTCCGTCTCGGAGGGGGCCGTGTTCTCCCTGGGGCAGCCGCTGCGCTTTGGCCCTCCGGAGTTCCAGGTCGCGGCCGTCATCACGATGTGCCTGGTCATGCTGGTCATCCTCACCGAGGGGGTGGCGGACACACTCGCGGCGGGCGAGGTGGTGGGCACCCCTGTGGACGGCAGGAGGCTGGGCGACGCCCTGCGCGCCGACGCGCTCAGCTCGGTCGTGGGACCGCTGCTGAACTCCTTCCCCGGCAGTACCTTCAGCCAGAACGTCGGCCTGATCGCCCTCAACAAGGTCCGGAGCCGCTACGTGGTGGCGGTCGGCGGCCTGATCCTGGTCGCCATGGGCCTGTTCCCCGTCCTGGGCCGCCTGGTGGCGATGATCCCCTCGCCGGTCCTGGGCGGCGCCGGGCTGGTGCTGTTCGGATCGGTGGCGGCCGCGGGTGTCCGCAGCCTGTCCCGGGTGGAGTACGAGGGCAACCACAACCTCGTCGTGGTGGCCGTGTCGTTGGCCTTCGGGCTGGTCCCCGTGGCCGCCCCGGCCTTCTACGACGGTTTCCCGTCCTGGGCGGCTATGATCCTGCACTCGGGGATCGTGGCGGCGGCGGTGTCGGCCCTGCTTCTGAACGCGTTCTTCAACCTGTTGGGGTCACCGAAGGATCCCGCTTCCGAGACCTCGGGTGAGGAACCGGGAGAAACCCCGGGCGGGGAACCGCCCAGCGGGGAACCGTCGGCCGGGGAACAGAGGAACCGCGTTCCGGAGTAAGCGCCCGGAAGGGCGCGGAAGGTCTCCGACCTCTTCGGTCGGGGACCTTCCGGCTATTCGACGGGCAGTTCGATGTCGACCAGGGACGAGCACTCCTCCAGGCAGCCGCCCACCCTGAGCGTGCCGCCGGGGGTGGCGCCGGGGAAGGAGAACGCCGCGTGGGCGGCCGAGTCGGCGTCGAGCTCGTAGCGCCCCACCGCCTCCTGCGCCCGCTCGCTGACGTCTCCGCGCTCGTAGGAGGCCTGGGGGATGTCGATGCTGGCGTTGTCGGCGGTGGTGAACTCGACCGTCACCACCAGGGACTTGTCGGTGGCGGACTGGTAGTAGGTCAGCAGGGTGGCGCGCACCCCCTCGGACTCGTCCTCCGCCCCCTCGGCGGCGAGCAGGCTGGGGCCGGGGTCGCGGCCGTCCACGAGCAGGCCGGTGAGCAGGGCCCCCCGTGAGGTGAAGCCGGTGTAGGAGACACAGGGCGGATCGCCCGCGGGGCACAGTTCGTAGCCGTCCCCGATGTGCCTCACCTCGGCGTCCGGGGCGCCGCCGCCCCCGTCCGCCCTGGCCTGGGCGACCGCGGTCTGGTGTGTGAGGTAGTCGTGCGCGGTGGAGTCCTCTGCGGCCTGCGCCAGCCCCTCGCGCATCCGTTCGGGCTCCCCGGCGCGGGCGAGGGCCGCCACGTACGCGGCCACGGTCTCCTCGGGTGCGCTCTCCCTACCCGTTTCCCGGCCGGCGGGCTGCTGCGTGGAGGATGCGCCGGAGGGCTTCGGCTCCGGGGCGCCGGGCTCCTCGGGGGCGGGGCCGGGCCCGCCGGAGCCTGGTGCCCGGGGCCGCGGCCCAGGCCGGTCGGTGGGTGCGGGCGCCCGTTCGGTCTGCTCCGCGCCACTGGTCAGGGTCGCCTCCCGCTCCGGTCCGCATCCGGTGGCGACGAGGAGGGCCAGGGTCGCGGTGGCGGCCAGCCGGGTCGGCGTCATGCCCGTTTTCTCCCCTCATGAGAAACCGTGACCAGGCGAGCCTACGGTCCCGGGCCGTCAACACGGGGGCTGCGCAACGTAAGGAGTTCTTGGTGCGGCCCGGGGCAGGCTCCGGGCGTGCCCTCCTCGCGCTCGCGTCCTCAAGGGGCGGAAGCGACCAAGCGGTACCGGCGGGCCTCCTCCGCGCACTGGAGCGGCCCGGCCAGGCCCGGGGCGTTCCAGCGCGCGGCCGTGTTACGCCCGGGGGCGCAGCACGACCGGGAAGTCCCTGAGGCTGGTGACCGAGAGCGCGGCCTGAACCTGGAGCTCCCCGTCCGGGACGGCCAGCTTCAGGTCGGGGAAGCGCTCGAAGAGCATCGGCAGGATGACGCGGGCCTCCAGGCGCGAGAGCGGGGCCCCGGGGCAGATGTGCGGGCCGTACCCGAAGGAGATGTGGCGCCCCCTGGTCCGCGACGGGTCGAAGACGGCCGGGTGCGGGTCCTCCCCGAACTCCTCACGGTCCCGGGTCGCCGCGCCGTAGTGCGTCATCAGGGCCTCGCCCTTGCGGATGGTCTCACCGCCGACCTCGACGTCCTCGGTGGCGAAGCGGAACATCATGACGTTGTTCGGGGGGTCGTAGCGCAGCGTCTCCTCGATCACCGCCTCCCACGTGGTCTCGCCGCTCCTGAGCAGGTCGAACTGGTCCGGGTGGGCGAGCAGGGCGCGTACCACGTTGTTGAGCAGGTTGACGGTGGTCTCGTGCCCGGCCGCCACCACGGTCAGCAGGGTGATGGTGACCTCGGCGTCGCTGAGGGAGTCGCCGTCCTCTCCCGCCCTGAGCAGGTCGGTGGTGAAGTCGTCGTGCTCGTCGATGCCGGCGCGCTTGCGGGCGACCATCTCGGAGAAGAACTGGAACAGGGAGGAGTAGATCCGGAGGTGCTCGCCCTCCTCCGTGGTTCCGGAGAAGAGCTTGGCGTACATCTCGCCGAGCTGGGCGTACTCGGACTCGGCCACCCCGTACAGCTCTCCGATCACCTCTATGGGCACCTTGAAGGTGAACTCCGACTTCAGGTCCAGCGGCTCCTCGGAGCGCGGCTCCAGGGCGTCGAGCGCCCTGGCGGTGATCTCCTCGATGCGCGGGCGCAAGCGCTCCACCCGGCGCGCCGAGAACGGGCTGGCGATGAGCCGGCGCATCCGCCGGTGGGCGGCCCCGTCCAGGGCCAGCATGTTGGTGTCGTCGGTGGGGATCGTGCCCATCAGCGGCCAGCCCTCGGGGACCCGTCCGCTCTGGTAGTCGTCCCAGTGGTCGACGCTCTTGACGAGTCGGGGGTCGTTGAGGGTGGCGCGGCTGGCCTCGTGGTGGGTGGTGGCCCAGGCTCGGACGCCGCCGGGGAGTTCCACCCGGGTGAGGGGACCGGCCTGGTAGAGGCGTTCGCGGTCGGCCTGCACATCGTCGGGGACGGCGTGGACGAGTGGGACTCCGTCGGCGGTGTGCTGCATGGGGCAGGACATCAGTGTGCTCCTTGCGGGGGCGTGGGGGCGAAGGTGACCGGTAGCGACACGACTCCCCTGACCCAGGGAGAGGGCCGCCACTGGACCTGTTCGGCGGGGATGGCCAGTTCGACGTCGGGGAGACGGTCCAGCAGTACCTCGACGGCCGTGGCGGCCATGGTCTCGGCGATCCCCCGAGCGGCGTGGGGGCAGCCGTGCTCGCCGTGGGAGAAGGACAGGTGGGCGTGGTTGCCCCGGACGGCTTCGGCGTGCTCCCCGGTGCGCAGGCGGGGGTCCTTGTTGGCCGCGGCGAAGCCCAACAGGACGAGGTCGCCCTCGCGGATGAGCCTGCCGTCGAGCTCCACGTCGTGGGCGGCGAAGCGTCCGGCGTTCATCTGGGAGGGGGAGTCCTCCCACAGGACCTCGGCCAGGGCCTCCCCCACGCTGCTGCGCGCTCCCGCCATGGAGGCGGAGAAGCGGTCGTCGGTGAGCATCAGGCGCAGCGCGTTGCCGATCCACTCCGAGGTGGTCTGGTGGGCCCCGCCCAGGATCGCGATCAGTTCGGCGACCAGGTCGTCGTCGCCATAGCCCGCGGGGTGGGCGATCATGCGCGAGACCACGTCCGGCCCGGGCTCGGCCCGGCGCGCGGCGACGAGCCCGGTGAACTCCGCGACGATCTCGGCGTGGGCTCTGACGGAGTCGGGCCCCGCGTCGAACAGGGTGCCCATGAGGGTGGTGACCGCCTCACCCCGGTCGTCGTCCAGGCCGTACATCCAGCACAGCAGCAGGGAGGGGAGCCGCTGGGCGTACTGGGTGCGCAGATCGGTGCTGGTGGAGGCGCAGAAGCCGTCGACGAGGCGGTCGGCGATCCGGGTGGTGACCGTGCGCAGCTCGTGGGGATCGGTTCCGTCGAGGGCGTCGTTGACCGCGGCCGTGCGGCGCCGGTGCTCCTCGCCCTCGGCGGACAGCAGGTTGGGCAGGGGCACCAGGACCGGTAACAGCGGCCAGTCCTCGGGCACCCGGTCCCAGGCGTTCCAGCGGCGCGGGCTGCGCGCGAACACGTCGGGGCTGCTCAGGACGTGGTGGAGTTCGCGGTAGCCGATGACCAGCCAGGCGGGAACGCCGCCCTCCATGAGCACGGGCACCACCGACCCGTGCTCGGCGCGCATCCGCTGGTAGAAGCCCTGGGGGTCGGTGTTGAAGCGGTCGTCGTACAGCCGGACGGGTTCACCCATCGCGGGCCTTCCGTTGGCGGGGGTGGCGGGGGATCAGGGGGTACCGTGCGCCCGCGGCCGTCCCGGCCTCGGGGACGGCCGCGGGCGCGGTCTGCCTAGGGGCGCAGTAGTACGGGGAGCTCCTGGAGGCTGTTGACGATGATCGAGTGGTGGTTCCTCAACTCCTCGTCGGGCACGGCCAGCCGCAGGTCCGGGTAGCGCTCGAAGAGCATCGGCAGGGCGATCCGGCCCTCCATGCGGGCCAGGGTGGCGCCGGGGCACACGTGCGGCCCGTACCCGAAGGAGATGTGGCGGCCCCGCGCACGGGTCAGGTCGAAGGTGTCGGGGTGGGGGTCCTCGCCGTGTTCGGCGCGGTCACGGCTGACAGCCCCGTAGGAGACCATGAGTGCCTCGCCCTTGCGGATGGTCTCACCGCCGGCCTCGACGTCCTCGGTCGCGAAGCGGAAGACCATGTTGGAGGTGGGTGGGTCATAGCGCAGGGTCTCCTCCACGACCGCCTCCCAGCTCACCCGGCCCTCCTTGACCAGGGCGAACTGGTCGGGGTGGGCGAGCAGGGCGCGCACGGCGTTGCACAGCAGGTTGACGGTGGTCTCGTGCCCGGCGGCCACGGTGACCTGGAGGGTGCCGCGCACCTCCAGGTCGGTCAGGGCGTCGCCGTTCTCCCCCGCCTGGAGGAGCTCGGTGGTCAGGTCGTCGCCGGGCTCGGCGCGCCTGGCGGCGATCATGTCGTCGTAGTAGCGCTCCAGGGCGGCGTAGACCTCCATGAACTCCTCGGGTCCGGTGACCGAGGAGAAGAACTTGACGTACATGTCGCGCAGGTAGCCGAACTCGCCGCGGTCCACCCCGTACAGTTCGCCGATCACGTTCATCGGCAGCTGGAAGGCGAACTCCGACTTCAGGTCCAGGGGCTGGTCGGCCTTGGGCTCCATGGCTTCGAGCAGTTCGTCGGTGAGCTCGTGGACGCGGGGGCGCAGGCGCTCGACGCTGCGCGCGGAGAAGGCCCTGGCGGTGAGCAGGCGCAGGCGCCGGTGCTCGGCTCCGTCGGTGCCCAGGAGGTTGGTGGGTGTGCGCGGGATCGTACTCAGCACAGGCCAGCTCTCGGGGACGCGACCGCTCTGGAAGTCGTCCCAGTGCGCGACGTCCTTGACCAGGCGGGGGTCGGTGAGCAGCTCGCGGGCGGCCTCGTGGTGGGTGACCGCCCACGCGGTCACGCCGTCCGGCAGTTCCACCCGGGTGAGCGGTCCGGCCGCGTGCAGGACCTCGCGTTCGGTGCGCAGGTCGGTGACGTAGGGGTCCAGGACCACTGTTCCGTCGGAGCCGTGCTGAACGGGGCAGGACATCAGATCTCTCCCAGGGGTGGTACGGGGGTGAAGGTGACAGGCAGGGAGGCCACGCCCCGCACCCAGGGGGAGGGGCGCCAGCGCAGTTCCTCGGGGGCGACCGCCAGTTCGAGGTCGGGCAGCCGGTCCATCAGGACTTCGACTCCGGTCACCGCGATGATCTCGGCGATCTCCTGGGCCGGATAGGGGCAGCAGTGCTCTCCGTGGGAGAAGGACAGGTGGGCGTGGTTGCCCCGGTCGCCCGGTGCACCGGCTCCCGGATGCACGCCCGGGTCGGTGTTGGCCCCCGCGAGCCCGAGCAGCACCAGGTCGCCCTCGCGGATGAGCTGTCCGCCCAACTCCACGTCGTGTACGGCGTAGCGGCCCGCGTGGACCTGGGTGGGGGTGTCCGCCCACAGGACCTCGTTGAGGGCCTCCTGGGCACTGCGGCGGGCGCCCGCGATGGAGGCGGCGAAGCGGTCGTCGGTGAGCATCAGGCGCAGCGCGTTGCCCAGCCACTCGCCGGTGGGCTGGTTGCCGCCGCCGAGGAGGATGATCAGTTCGGGGACGGCCTCCTCGTCGGTGTAGCCCGCCGGGTGGGCGAGCAGCCGGGAGACCACGTCGGGCCCGGGGTCGGCGCGCCGCCGGCCGACGATCCCGGCCATGGCGGCCATGAGGGCGCGCTGGGCGTCCATGGCCTCAGGGCCGCCGTCGATCATGGTGGACATGAGGGAGGCGGTGTGGTCTCCGCGCTCGTCGTCCAGGCCGTAGAGCCAGCTCAGCACCAGGGCGGGCAGGCGTGCGGTGTAGGCCTGGCGCAGGTCCGCGCGGGTGGAGGCGCAGAACTCGTCGACGAGGCGGTCGGCCATGCGTGTGGTGACCGTGCGCAGCTCGTGGGGGTCGGCTCCGGCCAGGGCGTCGCTGACCGCGCCCGCGCGCCTTCGGTGCTCCTCCCCCTCTGAGTGCAGGATCGAGGGCCGCCGCATCACCATGGGCAGCAGCGGCCAGTCCTCGGGCACCCGGTCCCAGGCGTTCCAGCGGCGCGAGGAGCGGGCGAACACGTCGGGGCTGCTCAGGACGTGGTGGAGTTCGCGGTAGCCGATGACCAGCCAGGCGGGAACGTCTCCCTCCATGAGCACGGGCACCACCGACCCGTGCTCGGCGCGCATCCGCTGGTAGAGGCCCCCGGGATCGGTACGGAAGTCGGAGCCGTGGAGGCGGACGGGGCAGGTGCCGGGGTCGCTCACCGGGAACCCCCCGTGACGAGGGAGCGGACATGCCGTACCAGGGCGATGAGGACCTGTTTGGCCGAGGAGCGCACACGCGCGTCGCAGCGCACCAGGGGGACGCCGGGGTCCAGGTCGAGGGCGGCGCGCACCTGCTCCAGGGTGTGGTCGGTGTCGCCGAAGTCGTTGTGGGCGACGATGAAGGGGGTGCCCTGGGCCTCCAGCCGGTCGATGGCGTACCAGGAGTCCGCCAGGCGGCGGGTGTCGACCAGGACGACCGCGCCCAGGGAACCGGAGAACAGGCGGTCCCACAGGAACCAGAACCGCTCCTGGCCGGGGGCCCCGAAGACGTAGAGGACCGAGGTGGCGTCCAGGGTGATGCGGCCGAAGTCGAAGGCGACGGTGGTTGAGCGCTTGGCCTCCACGCCGTCGGTGTCGTCGACCCCGTCCCCGGCGCGGGTCATGGTCTCCTCGGTGCTGAGCGGACGGATCTCGCTGACCGAGCGGACCAGGGTGGTCTTTCCGACCCCGAAGCCGCCGACGACGGCGATCTTGAGTGCCTGTTCGGCGGTGGCGGGGAGCGGGGGGCGGGCACTGCCGGGAGCGGGCCGCGCGGAGCCGGGGGGATACCCGGCTCCGGACGTGGGCTCGGGTGGTTCGGAGCCGGAGGGGGATTCCGGCGCGACGGGCTCAGAGGTCGTGGAGTGCAACGAGCACCTTCTCCAACACGTCCGGGGAGGCGAGGGGGCGGGCCGGCGAGGGTGCCGGTCTGGGGTGGCGCGCGGTGATACGGCCGGTGTCGAGCAGATCGGTGAGCAGGATGCGCACGATCGCCACGGGCAGGCTCAGGTGGGCGGAGACCTCCACCACCGCCATCGGGCTGCGGCACAGCCGCAGGATCCGGGCGTGCTCGGACTGCATGCCGGGGGCGGGCTCGCTCTCGGCCACGATGAGTGTCACCGCGTCCAGGGACTCGTCGGCCCCGCTGCTGCGGCCCGAGGTGATGACGTAGAGGCGGTCGGGCCCCTCCCGCCGGTGGGAGCGGGTCATGCCGTACCGGTGGCAGCGCGGACCGGGGTGGACAGGTGCTCGCCCATCTGCTCGACCAGCTCGTTCATGTTGTGCCCGACCAGGCCCGGTTCGGCCTCCTCGGAGGTGATGACGGCCAGGTGGGCGCCGTGTCCGGCCTCGACGATGAACAGCAGACCGCCGTAGAACTCGGTCATGGCCTGGCGGACCCCGCCCGCCCCGCTGCCGAACTCCACCGAAGCGCTGTGCGCCAGGCTCTGCACACCGGCGGCGATCGCGGCGAGGTGGTCGGCGCTGTCCGCGCGCAGGCCGGCGCTGTGGCACAGCTTGAGCCCGTCGCGGGAGAGCACGATGGCGTGGCGGGTACCGGGCGTGCGTTCCAGCAGGCCTTCGAGCAGCCAGGTCAACTTGTCCAGGTCCATTATGCGTCCTTGTCCGGTCGGTCCTGGCCGCGCACCGCGGAGCGGAAGGTACCGAACCCCCTCGCCGAGGTGGCGGGACCGCTCTTGGGGGGAGCGGTCCCGTTTCGCTCGGCAGCCGCGAGGGTCTGGCCGCGGCGGCGCTGGGGAAGCCCGTTGGTGTCCGTGGTGGCGGCGTCCGCGGCGGTGGAGGGGGCCGCGGCGGGAAGAGGGATGGTGTCGGCGTCGGGGTCTGCGGCGGACGGCGAGGCGGGCGCGGACGCCTTCGCCGCGAAGTCGGGTACCGGGGGCGCGGGGAGGGGTTTGACGAGTTTCCGGGGCAGGAGCAGGACCACCGCGGTGCCTCCACGCGAGGAGGAGCGAAAGGACACCGACAGGTCGTAGCGGTGGGCGATCTGCCCGACGACCGACAGGCCGAGGCGGGTTCCGGAGATGGTGGCCAGGTCCAGTCCGTTCCCGACGGTGCGGCGTGCGCGGCGCAGGGCCTCCTCGCCCATGACCAGGCCGCCGTCCTCGATCATGACCGCGATCCCGGCTTGGACCTCCTCCACGTGGACGTGGACCTCGGCCGTGGGAGGGGAGAACTTGGCGGCGTTGTCCAGGAGCTCGGCCAGGGCGTGGATGACGCCCTCGGCGGCGAATCCGGCGATCGCCTGGGTGGACACGTTGTGGACGCGGACGCGCTGGTAGGCGCCGATCCGGGCCATGGCGCCGCGCACGACGCTCTCCAGGGCGATGGCGCGGCCCCAGCGGCGGCCGGAGCGGGCGCCGGTGAGGACGGCGATGCTGTCGGCGATGCGTCCTGCCTGGGCGGTGCTGTGGTCCAGGTGCATGAGGTCGCCCAGGACGTCGGCGCCCGCCTCGCCGTCGCCGTGGTGCTCCTGCATCCGGCGCAGGTCGGCGAGCATCGTGGTGGTCAGGGCCTGGACGCGCCCGGCGGCGGTGGCGCAGGCGACCATGGCGGCGGAGCGCCGGCGTTCGGCGGCGGCGATCTCGGTGGCCACGGTCCGAAGGAGGGCGCGTCCGCCGCGGTCCTCGGGCGCGGGCAGGCGGCGCAGGGCGGTGTCGGCGGAGTCACCCGCGCGCAGGCGTTCGGCCAGGCGGGGCAGGTGGTCGTCGGCCAGGGCTGCGGTGTCGGCGCGCAGGGTGTCGAGCTGGGTGCGCAGTTCGCGCGTTCGGCGGTCGCGGCGGTTGAGCAGCAGCGCGAGAGCCGCCAGCAGGAGAAGGGGGATCGCGGAGGCGGCCAGGAGGGGCAGGGCGCGTGCGCCGGGTACGGCCCACGGAGTCACGGCCCACAGGGGCAGTGCCCCGAGCGGCAGGAGGAGCCAGCGCGGGGCGGCCGGCCACGACGGCACGGCTCCGCGCAGGTGGGGGATGTTCCAAGCAGTCATCGGGCTCCACGTTCAGCCGCGTTGTCACTTCTGGTCGAGCACGGGAGGGGGCGCGCCGGGAAGTTGTTTCCGCGCACACCGGGGCACCGGAAGTGAAGAGGGAAATTGCCTCGACCCGCACTTTTCAGCACACAGCGAGTCAACATACCAGTAGACGCCACAAGCGGCCATGTCAGGATAATGATCTCTTTATCGCGCATGCGGAGCGGAGGTGGCGGGTCCTACGCATGTGGGATTCCGGAGAGTGGTGTCCGGTTTCCATCACGTACCGGGAATTTCCGGTGGGCCATTGCCCGTGAAGCCGCCTTCCCCAGCCGTGAACTGCGAAGACGGTGCGCAAGGGGGCTCGGTGGAAGACCTGGGCCACGCGGACGCGGTGCGGCGGGATTCCTGGGGGGACGTACGCACAGCGACCGGGAGGAGACCGCCCGCCGCCGCGGCGGGGAGCGGTTTCGAGGCGCCTCGCACCGGCGCGGCCGGACACTCCGCCTTCCCGCCTTCGGGCGGTGATAACGGCGACGGTGCGGCGGATGTGACGGGGTGGTATTCGGCTCCGCCCGGGAACCGCCGCCCCGCTTACCTGGGAAGAAGAACCGCGGCGAGCCGGATGAGGAAATAGGGGGATGTTTTCTTCCCTCTGCGACCGGAATAGGGACACACCCAAAAAGGCGCCATACTGTGCCCTAGGTCACATGTGTCAGACTCGGCGCACCGGACGATGTTTCGGGGGACGGGGTGGTCCCCGGGGCACCCGAGGTGGTTCGACCTCAGGTGAGCGGGGAATCTTGACGTGGACCGACGCGTTATACACCCCGCGAGACTGCACAAGCGCCTGGAGGCACCCACACGATGGCCGAGCGAGCACTTCGCGGCACCCGGCTCGGAGCGACGAGCTATGAGAACGACCGCAACACCGACCTGGCTCCGCGGCAGGAGGTCACCTACGACTGCACCCGGGGCCACCGCTTCTCGGTCACCTTCGCGACCGAGGCTGAGATCCCCATCGAATGGGAGTGCCGTTTCTGCGGCGACCGCGCTCTTCGCCGGGACGGCAACGGCGAGGAGCCGAAGAACGCCAAGCCGGTACGCACCCATTGGGACATGCTGCTGGAGCGCCGGAGCATGGAGGACCTCGAGGAGGTCCTCGCCGAGCGGCTGGCTCTGCTGCGCGCACGCCGCCGCGAGGAGGCGGCGAAGGTGGAGGAGATCGCCAAGCAGCGGCAGAGCGCCTGACGACGGGGCGCCCGGCCACCCGGCGACGAACGGGGGCGGTGGACACTGGTCCGCCGCCCCCGTTCCGCTGTCCGGGTGTGCCGGGCTACTCCTGGCCGAGCTGGTCGAAGGGATCGCGGGTGGCGCCCACCAGCTCCTTCACCGACTCGATCACCCGGGTGGGGCGGTAGGGGAACTCCTCGGCGGTCTCGCGCCCGGAGATGCCCGAGAGCACCAGGACGGTTTGCAGACCCGCCTCCAGCCCGCTGAGCACGTCGGTGTCCATGCGGTCGCCGACCATCAGCGTGTTCTCCGAGTGCGCGCCGATCCGGCGCAGCGCCGAACGCATCATCAGCGGATTGGGCTTGCCCACGAAATAGGGGCGCCGGCCCGTGGCCTTCTCGATCAGCGCGGCGACCGCGCCCGTGGCGGGCAGCGGCCCCTCGGCGCTGGGGCCGGTCTCGTCCGGGTTCGTGGCGATGAACCGGGCACCGGCGCGAACCAGGCGGATCGCGCGGGTGATGGCCTCGAAACTGTAGGTACGGGTCTCGCCGAGCACCACGTAGTCAGGATCGCGCTCGGTCATCACGTAGCCGACGTTGTGCAGGGCCGTGGTCAGGCCGGACTCGCCGACGACGTAGGCCGAGCCGCCCGGACGCTGTGTCTGGAGGAACTGGGCGGTGGCCAGAGCCGAAGTCCATATGGACTCCTCGGGGATGTCCAGTCCCGTGTTGAGCAAACGCGCACGCAGATCACGCGGGGTGTAGATGGAGTTGTTGGTCAGCACCATGAACGGGATCCCGTTCTCGCGTAGCTCCGCGATGAGCGCGTCAGCGCCGGGAATGAGGTGCTCCTCGCGTACGAGCACGCCGTCCATGTCGAAAAGATAGTTCCACTGGTTGCTCACGTGCCCCATTGTGCCGTCACAGGCGACGGGCACGCCATCGCTACGTCCCGGTAGATGAGACACCTCACACGGCCCCGGCCCCGGAACGGCCCCGGTCTCCCGGGGTCAGATCGGCGGCCAGGGCACCGCGGGCCAGTCCGGCGCCGGGTAGGGGTGAATGCCGTGCTCGACGAGCAGCTCCACCCGGCTGCGCACCGCGTAGGCCTCCGGGGCCGACAGGTGCAGGGCCAGCTCCCGGGACAGAACGCTCGCGGGTTCCTTGAGCTGGACGCGCACCGATGACAGCGCCTCCAGGGCGTCCTCGGTCAGCGGCTGCCCCTGCCACTGCCACAGCACGGTGCGCAGCTTGTAGTCCTCGGCGAAGGAGACACCGTGGTCACAGCCGTACAGGTGACCGCCGGAGGTGGGCAGCAGGTGACCGATCTTGCGGTCGGAGTTGTTGATGACCGTGTCGAAGACCGCCATGCGGCGCAGGTCGACGTTGTCGGCCTGCCGTGACAGGGCGACCAGGTCGACGGTGGTGTCGCCGTGCACCCACAGCTGCACCATCCCCTCGCCGAACGGGCCGTCGCGGTGGACCGTGGGCGGGACCACCGCCCAGCCCAGGGCCTCGGAGACGGCGTAGGCGCTGACCTCGCGCCCGGCCAGGGTCCCGTCGGGAAAGTCCCACAGCGGGCGCTCCCCCGCCACCGGCTTGTACACGCAGGCGGCGGAGCGGACGCCGTCGGAGACGGTGCAGTACAGGGTGGCGTTGGAGGCGGTGGTCAGCCGCCCCTCCACGGTGAGCTCGCCGGTGCGGAGCAGGTCGAGCCCAACGGCCGGGCTGAGGCCGTCGAAGGCGTCGGCGGTGTCCTTCATCGTGGGCCCCCGGATCTGCGTGCCTGGCGGCCCGCCTGTGGTGTCGTCATCCCCGGCCTCAGACGAGGCGGTCCGGACGGTAGCCGTTCTGGCGCGGGCAGACGTGGCCGTTGGGGTCGAGCGGACGTCCGCACAACGGGCAGTCGGGCCGTCCGGCGGCGACCACCTTCAGGGCACGTCCGGCGAAGGCACGGGCGCCGCCGGGGGTGAGGTAGACACGCAGGACGTCGCGGTGGGCGGGTGCCTCCTCGGCGAAGACCTCCAGCTCCTCCTCGTCGTCCTCGACCATCTCCTCAGCGGCGGTCTCGTCGATCTCCTGGGCCTCGATGATGACGCGGGCCGCCTCGGCGTCCCAGGCCAGGGCGAGCGTACCGACCCGGAAGTCCTGGTCGATGGGCTGCTCCAGCGGGTCTTCGTCCTCGGGTTCGACGATGTCGTCCGGCGGGGAGCCGAAGCGCCGGTGCACCTCTTCCAGTAGTTCCTCGATGCGGGTGGCGAGCGCTTCGACCTGCGCCTTCTCCAACACCACGCTGGTGATGCGCCCCTCGCCCACGGCTTGGAGGAAGAAGGTGCGGTCTCCCGGCTGGCCCACGGTTCCGACGACGAACCGCTCCGGCGGATTGAACTGAAAGACGGGCATGCAAAGAACCTTACGGGATACGTGTACTCCGGCGCCAAACCCCTCGGAGGCGCTGCTGAGCCGAGGCACGGAGGGCAGTGCCCCCTCCCAGGGGGCACCGGCGCCAACGTTCGTCGAGGTCGCTGGGTGGTTTTCGCGAACCGCACCGCTCCGGCGGCTCCCATGTCCTCAGCGGGTGTCAGCCTCGTCCTGCTGAGAGCCCGCGCCACCGCCGACGACCGCGTCTCCACCGGCCTCGGCCGGGGTGGGCAGGCTCGCGGGCAGGCTCTCACCGGTGTCGTTGAGCTTGTTGAGGAAGGGACGGGTGCGCGTGTAGGTGATGGAGGTGACCGAACAGGGGTCCACACGCAGGCGCTGGAAGAGGTCCAGGTGGATACCTAGGGCATCGGCGACGATCGACTTGATGATGTCGCCGTGGCTGCACACCACGTACACGGGTGGCGGCGGCGAGGCGGCGCCGGCGGCCGGACCGGAGTCGGGCGGGGCCAGGAGCAGGCGGCTGTTCCAGTCGCGGACGGCCTCGACCGCACGGGCCGAAGCGGTGGCCAGGGCCTCGCCCCCGGGAAAGCGGACGGCACTGGGATGGTCCTGCACGACCCGCCACAGGGGTTCGTCGGACAGTTCGGCGATGCCGCGGCCGGTCCAGGAGCCGTAGTCGCACTCGATGAAGCGCTCGTCGGTGGTGACGGGGACGCCGAGCTGCTTCGCGACGGCCCCGGCGGTCTCCTGGCAGCGTTCGAGCGGACTGGAGACCAGGGCCGCCGGGCTCAGTCCGTCCAGGCGGGCGGCCAGGTCGGCGGCTTGGTCCCGGCCGGTGCCGTTGAGGTGAACGCCCTCGGCGCGCCCGGCCAGGCGGGGGCCGGTGACGTCGGTCATTCCGTGCCGCACGAGGATGAGGGTGACCGCCTCGGGAGCGGGCGGGGTGTCCTGGGATGCTTCGGATGTCGCCATGGGCACCAGGGTAGGCCCGCTCCCGGCGCCGGGAGCGGCAGGGCGGGCGCCCGGACAGGCGTGGGCGCCGCCGGAAGCCGGGGGCAGGGGCGGGGCCTACGCCCGACCGGCCCCCTGCTGGTGGCGGTTCCCGGCCGGGCGCCCCGGCCCGATCAGTCGACCCCGGCGCCGCCCACCGGGGAGAGCACACCGGAGAGGACCAGGACGAGGACGAGGACGCCCAGGACGATCCGGTAGGCGACGAACGGCATGAAACTGTGCGTGGAGATGAACCGCATCAACCAGGCGATCACCGCGTAGCCGACCACGAACGCCACCAGGGTGCCGACGATGGTGGCCCCCCAGCCCGCGTACTCGTTACCGCCGATGTCGAGCATCTTGTACAGGCCGGAGGCGAACACGGCGGGCATCGCGATGAGGAACGCGAACTCGGCGGCGGCCGGGCGGGTGAAGCCCAGCAGCCGGCCACCGGTGATGGTCGCGCCGGAACGGGACACGCCGGGCACCAGCGCCAGGGTCTGGAAGAGGCCGAAGGTCAGGCCGCGCCCGAGGGTGAGGTCCTCCAGCCCGTTCTGGCGGCGCGCGAGGTGGTCGACGGCGCCCAGGATGACTCCGAAGACGATCAGGGTGAGCGCGATCAGCCGCAGGTCGCGAAAGACGCCGTCGATCCGCTCCTCCAGCAGCAGGCCCAGGACCCCGATGGGGATGGTCGCGAGGATGATGTACCAGCCCATACGGGCGTTGATGTCACCGCGCAGGCCGCGGTCGGCCAGGGAGCGGCACCACACGGAGACGACCGCCCAGATGCGCCGGCGGAAGTAGAGCACCACCGCCAGCTCGGTGCCGATCTGACTGACGGCGGTGAAGGCCGCTCCGGGATCGGGCCAGTCGAAGAAGGCGGCGAACACGCGCAGGTGGGCGCTGGAGGACACGGGCAGGAACTCGGTGAGCCCTTGGATGAGGCCGAGAACGATCGCCTCGAAGATGGACACTCGGTTTTCAGGCTTTCGTGACTGTCCGATGCCCGGGAGAGCACCGGAGCACTGCTGGGATGGGGATGCTGACCAGTACACGGATGCGGGCCACCAGGTCCGGGCCACCGCCCCCGGGCCGCGATCACGGAGAACACCCTGGTCGGGACTGCGCCGAGGATACGCAGCGAGAGTGTACTCAGGGACGACTTCGGGTGAACACGGTACTCTCCGCCGCATGGAACAGCGACAGGTGGGCAGATCAGGGCTCTGGGTCTCTCGTACCGCTCTCGGCACGATGACCTGGGGAAAGGACACCTCCGAGGAGGAGGCCGAGCAACAGCTCACCGCGTTCGTCGACGCGGGCGGCACGCTCGTGGACACCGCGGACATCTACACGGGCGGACAGAGCGAGCGGGTCCTGGGGCGGCTGCTGCGCTCCTCGGTGCGCCGCGAGGACGTGGTGGTGGCCACCAAGACCGGCCACACACCCGAGGGGTACCGGCCGGTGGACGCCTCCCGACGGCACCTGCTGGCCTCCCTGGACGCCTCGCTGCGGCGCTTGCAGACCGACTACGTGGACCTGTGGCAGCTGCACGTGTTCGACCCGGCCACCCCGGCGGAGGAGTCGCTGGCCGCGATGGAGGCGGCCGTGGCGGCGGGCAAGGCCCGCTACGTGGGCACCGGCGACCTGGAGGCGTGGCAGTTCGCGGCCCTGGCCACCTGGCAGCGCGCGCGGCCCGGGCGCGTGCCGCTGGTGAGCGTGGGCACCGAGTACTCGCTGCTCAACCGCGGCGCCGACCACGGGTTGCGCCCCGCCGCGACGGCGGTCGAGGCGCACGTGATCGCGTGGTCGCCGCTGGGCCGCGGAGTGCTCAGCGCCAAGTACCGCAACGGGACACCGCCTGACTCCCGGGCGGCGTTCCCGCACATGGCGCCGTATGTGGAGCCCTACCTGGACGACCGCAGCCGCCGGGTGGTGGAGTCGGTGTGCACTGCGGCCGAAGGGCTGGGCGTGCCGCCGCTGGCGGTGGCGTTGAGCTGGGCACGCGACCAGAAGGGCGTGGCCGCGGCGGTGGTCGGACCGCGCACCCTTCCCCAGTTGGAGGAGATCCTGGGGGTGGAGAGCGTGGAGCTGCCGCCCAAGATCCGCGACGCCCTCGACGACGCCACGGCACGCCCCGAGCGCTGACGCGTGCCCGCCCGGGACGATCTTGCTCCCAGTGGCGCTGTGGAGCGCCGACATCGCTGCCAAGGGCAAGATCACCAGCGAAGGAACCGCACACGTCACACCAGCGACGTTTCCAGCCAGCGCGCCGAGGAGTGCTCCTCGGATGCTGGTGATTCGGAAAACAGAGCCTAGACGCGGGCGGGCGGGATCGGGAAGTTCTTGTCGAACACGTTGTGCGGGTCGTACTCGGCCTTGAGGGCGCGCAGCCTGCCGAGAGCGGGCTCGGGGAAGGCCTGGGCGAGGACCTCGGGACCGGTGCGGGTGTCGAAGCTCAGGTACATACCCTCCAGGTGCTCCTCCAGGGCCGCCCAGTGGGCGTCCAACCCGGCGGCGCGCCGGGTCGCCGTCATCGCCGCCAGTGAGAAGTTCTGCGTCCGGTGGGCGTAGGCGGTGGCGTCGGCCGCGACATCGTTGACCGCGCCGCCCGCCTGACGCAGCTGCATGAACATCACATCGCCGGAGGCGAGCATCTCCCCCAGCCCCTTGGCGACCTGCGGGGTGATGTGGCGCAGCAGGCCCGAGCGCGACTCGGGCAGTCCACGGCCCTGGTGCGGCCCGTCCGCACCGACCAGGATCGCGGCGTAGGGGGCGATCTGAGCCCTCTGGTCCAGAACCGGTCCCGCTTCGAGGAAGGGCTCCAGAGCACGGACGGCGGGATCGGGGTCCTCACCGGCGTAGACCACCATCGCCTGGGCGACGGGGCCGTCGCCGCCGCGCGCCGGACCCATGGTGAGGAAGGCGGTGACCTCGCGCGGGGCGGCCTCGGCGATCTCACCCCAGGCCTGGAGGAAGGCGGCCGTGTCGGTGGCGTCGTAGGCGAACTGGCCCAGGACGACGTCCCGCACGGGCGCGGCCGTGGCCTCGACCGCGGTGAGCACACCGAAGTTGGCGCCCGCGCCGCGCATCGCCCAGAACAGGTCGGGGTGGTGCTCGGCGTCGGTGCGCAGGATTCGGCCCTCGGCGGTGACCACCTCGGCCGCGGTGACGTTGTCGACGGTCAGGCCGTGGGCGCGGGCCAGGTAGCCCAGGCCGCCCGTGGTGGCCAGCCCCCCGACACCGACACCGCCGTGGTCACCCGAACTGATCGCCATGCCGTACGGGGCGAGGGTGTGGGCGACGTCGCCCCAGCGGGCGCCGGCGCCGAGCCGGACCAGGCCGGTGTCGGCGTCCAGGACCTCGACCCCGTCCATCCTGGCCAGGTCGACGATGACGCCGCCGTCGCCGGTGGAACGGCCGCTGATGCCGTGGCCGCCGCTGCGCACGTGCAGGTCGGCCTCCTGTGCGCGGGCGTAGGCGAGGGCCTCGGCGACCTGCTCGGCGGAGCCGGGCCGCAGGACCAGGCCCGGGGAGCCCTGCTTCAGGTAGCCGTGTCGAACCTTGGCGTAGGCGCGGTCCCCGGGTTCGACGGCGTGGTCGCGCAGGCCCTCGGGGACGGAGCCGTAGTCGATGCCGGGGCGGCGCGCGGCCAGGGAGGCGGCGGCCCGGGCCGGACCGGTGGCGGTGCCCGCGTCGGCCCGCTCGCGCGCGACGGCCTCCCTCAGGGCGGGGACGACCTCGGCGCCGAAGGTCTGGATGGTGCGCGGGTCGTCGGTGGCCACGAGGAAGGTGGAGTAGCCGTGTTCGAGGACCAGGGGCAGTAGGTCGTCGACCCACTGCTCGGGCGGTCCTTGCAGGAAGTCCTTGCCGGTGGGCAGGAAGGCGCTCTGGGCGAGGTTGAGCATCCTGCGGACCTGTCGGGGGTCGCGTCCGGCGGCCAGGGCGGCCTCGTCGATGGTGCGGTTGGACCCGGCCATGTCCTCGGGCTGGAGGTAGCCGAGGCTGGGCAGCCAGCCGTCGGCCTTGGTTCCGACCAGGCGGAGCATGCGGGGCTTGTAGGCGCCCAGGCTGATACCGATGTCGTGGGCGGGCTCGGGGCCGCGTTTCATGCCGCGCACGGTGTGGTGGACGCCGTCGACGCGGACGCCGCCGCGGGTGTCGGTGTCCCAGACGGCGCGGATGACGTCGATGCCCTCGCTGAGCGCGTCGACGGCCTGGCCCGGAGTGAGGCGCTCCACGCCCATGGCCGCGATGCCGTCCCAGAAGGCCCCGGCGCCCAGGGCGAGTTCGAGGCGGCCGCGGGAGAGAAGGTCCAGGGTGGCCGCTGAGCGGGCGAGCATCGCGGGCGGGCGCAGGGGGAGGTTGAGCACGTTGGCCGACACCCGCAGGCTGGTGGTGCGCGCGGCGACCCAGCTGAGCAGGGTCCAGGTATCGAGGAAGCCGGGGTTGTAGGGGTGGTCCTGGTAGGTGGCCAGATCCAGTCCCGCGGCCTCGGTGAGTTCGGCGAGCGTGACGGCCCGGTCGGGGTTTTGCGCCGTGGGGGTGATGAATGTGCCGAACTGCAACGGATGTCCGTAGTCGGGCATGTGTGCTCTCCTCGAGGGCGCGGAAAATAGTTTGTTGAGCAAACGGTATTGCCAACAACTTATCTTGGAGACCACCTATTCCTGGTAGTCTCGGACCATGGCATCCACCACCCCCGAGCCCGCACGGCCCCCGGGCACCAGCCCGGGACCGGACACGAACCTGGGGTGGTCGCTGGCCGTGGTCCTGCGCCACTGGCACGAGCGGGTGGAGTCGGTACTGGCCGGCGTCCCGCACGGCAGCCGGGGCTACCACGTACTCACCGCCGTCTCACACGGCGAACCCCCCACGCAGGCGGCGCTGGCCGAACGGCTGCTCATCGACCGCAGCGTGATGACCTACCTGCTCGACGACCTGGAGGAGGCCGACCTGGTACGGCGCCGGGTCGACCCCGGCGACCGGCGGGTACGGAGGGTGTGCGCCACCGAGCACGGCCGGGAGGTCCTGAGCGGGGTCCGCGAACAGGTCGAGCACGCGGAGGAGCAGGTACTGGCGGGGCTGGACGCGCCCGCACGGGAGCTGTTCCGGGACACCGTCCAGCGCACGGCCGCGGCCATTCAGCGGTCCTCCCCCGACACCGACCCGTGCGCGGCCGTGCGACAGGTGGTCGGCGACGGCTCCGAGCCCCCGGCGGGCGCGGAGGACCAGCGGAGGCGGCGGGCGGGCCGCGGAACCAGGAGCTGAACGTCGCCGCGAGTCGGTAGGCTCCCAGAGTCCGTGAACCGCATGACGAGGGGAACCGCCCGAGGTGTCCGAGGCTGTCGAACAGGTCTGTGCCGTCCTTGACCGGATGAGCGCCCCGCGCGCCCTGGCGCCCCGGCTGCTGGCCGCGTTGGGCGCTGATGCCGCCGCACGGCTGGACGCGAACCCGTGGCTGCTGCTGCACCTGCCGCAGGTGACCGTGGAGCAGGCCGACTTCTGTGCCCGCAAACACCTGGGCGAGGGGGCCCGGCCCGACGATCCCCGGCGGCTGGCGGCGTTCACCACGCACGTGCTGCGGATGTCCGCGGCCCGGGGGCACACCGTCGTGGAGGAGAAGCGGCTGGCCACGGTGGTCGGCAAACTGGGGATCGCCGACCCCGCAGCCGCGCTGGAGGCGGCCGCGGCCGAGGAGAGCGCGGTGGTGCTGGAGAGCACCGACGAGGGCGACGACGACTTCGACTTCGAAGAGGGCGGAGTACCGGAACTGCCCGACCCGGACCGCTTCTACGCGCTGCCCGACGTGGGACGCGCCGAACAGCGGTTGGGCGACCAGCTCGTGCGGCTGATCGGGGGCAACGACCCGATCATGGACCTGGCGACCGCCGCCGAAACGGTGGACGAGGCCACCGGGAGCGGCGGGTTCACGGTCTCGGAGCAGACACGCGAGGCCCTGGTGACGGTGGCCCTGCGCCCGGTGACGGTGCTGCGGCACGGCCCGGGCGACGCCGCGGAGGTGGCGCGCGCGCTGGTGTGCATGGACGCGATCGCCACCGAAAGCCAGGTGGGGATCGCGGTGGCGGCGCCGACCGCGCAGGCCGCGGCCGAGGTCAACGCCGACCTGGCGAGGATCCGCGGCAGCAACGGGGGTTCCGGGGAAGCCGAGGGCGGCGAGGAGAACGAGAAGGAGGGGCCCGAGAGCGACCGGGGTCCCGGGAACGCGCGGGAAGCCGTGAATCCCCCCGTACGCGCGGTGTCGCTGGCCGCGCTTTTGGCCGGTGCTCCGGTGGAGGCCGGGCTGGTGGTGCTGTGCGAGGCGATGGCGGTGGGTGCCGGACGCGCCGCCGAGCTGGCGTCGGTGTGCGCGGACGGCGCCCACCTGGTGCTGTTGGCCGATCCGGGCCAGGCACCGTCGGCGACGCCGGGCCAGGTGGTACTGGACGTGGCCGCGTCGCGGACGGCGCACGTGGCCGGACTGGCCGCCCCGGACGATCCGGGGCCGATCGCGGAGCTGGCGGCGGCCGTGGCCGGGGGCGGGGTCCCCGAGGTGGAGGCGCCCGGGCGCGAGGTGGTCCGGGTACCCGCGGCGTCGGCCGAGGAGGCGGCGCACCGGGTGGTGCAGCTGGTGACGGACTCGATTCCGCGCGCGCTGGGGATCGGTGTCGAGCACGTGCAGGTGGTGACAGCGCGCGAGGACGGGCCGACGGGCGCGCGGGCGCTCAACGCCGCGTGCAAGGAGCGGTTGAACCCGGGCCCGGGCACGCACGGCGGGTTCGACGTGGGCGACCGGGTACTGATCACCGCGGACGGACCGGGCCACGGGCCGGGCGACACGGGCTACCTGCGCGAGGTGGCCGGGGGCGCCGTGGTGGAACTGGCCGGCGGCGTGCGGGTGAGGGTCGCGGACCCGTCGGCGCTGCGCCTGGGCTGGGCGGTGACGGTGGCCGCCGCGCACGGGGGCCGGTGGCCCGCCGTGGTCGCGGTGTTCCCGCCGGAGGCGCCGGTGTCGCGCCCGCAGGTGTACACGGCGCTGACCCGGGCGACGCGGCACGTGTCACTGGTGGACGCCACGGGCGGAGGACTGGAGACGGGTGTGCGGGAGAACGCGGCGAAGGAGCGGACGACCCGCCTGGTGCGCATTCTCCGAGAGGGATAGGATGGCGTCCGTGACGAATCGGGAGCCGGCGCCGCGCCAGGTGGCCACCGGGAACATGGTCCCGATCCCCGCCGGGAGCATCCTTCTGCGGGACGAGGGCGCGAGGACGAACTGGCGGGTCGGGGTCGGTGCCTTCCGGATGGCGTCCCACCCCGTGACCCGCGAGCTGTACCGCGCCGTGCGGGGTGATGTGCCGGAGGGTTCGGCCGGGCCGCGTACCCCGGTGACCGAGGTCTCCTGGTTGGACGCCGTCCGGTTCTGCAATCTGCTCTCGCGCGCGGAGGGGCTCCGGGCCTGTTACTCGACGGGCGAGGACCCCGACGCGTTGGACGTGGCCTGCGATTGGGCGGCCGACGGCTACCGCCTCCCCTCGGAGGCGGAGTGGGAGTACGCGTGCAGGGCCGGAACCTCCGGCGTCCGCTACGCCGAGCTGGACGAGATCGCCTGGTACCGCGCCAACTCCGGCGGGGCGGTCCGCGACGTCGCGACCAGGGCGCCGAACTCCTGGGGACTCCACGACATGATCGGCAACGTGTGGGAGTGGTGCTGGGACGTCTACGATCCCAAGGTCTACGGGCCCTACCGCGTGTTCCGCGGCGGGGGATGGCAGGACCACCCCCGGGGCTGCCGGGCCTCGTGCCGCCGCAAGAGCCACCCGACCCTGCACGTGGACGACCTCGGCTTCCGCCTGGCCCGGTCTCTGTGAAGCGGGGGCACGTTCCGGTGGGACTTCACGAACACGAGTGGACTGACAGATTCTTCACCTTGACGATGTAGATCACTGACACCCCTCGTGGGGAACAGGTGTCAGCGGCCGTACTGGCGGCACTCGCCGGTGAACACAGTGGCCAGTTCGGCGCGTAGCACGGCCCGGGCCCGATCGGCGGCGCCGGGCGCGCCCCGGTGGACCTGGGTGGCCAGGCCCTCTGCCATGGCGGCGATGCGGGCGGCGGCCGTGTCGGCGTCCACGTCCGGTTCCACCTCACCGCACTCCACACCGTTGCCCACCGCCCGGGCGATCTCCGCGTGCAGGGCGGCGGCGGTGCGCGCGTCCACCTCCGCCAGGGCCGGGTTGTCCAGGGCCCGTCCGGCGAAGACACGCGTGACGCGAAACTCCGCGCTTCGGGCCCCGTCCAGGGGCAGGTGCTCGGCCAGGGCGGCCAGCAGCACCTCGGCGATGGACCTCTCGTGGCGGGTCCCCTCGCTGGCGATGTCGGCGACGCGGGCGGCGACGGAGGCGCTGACCCGTTCGAAGGCGTGCAGCAGCATGTCGTCCTTGGAGGGGAAGTAGTGCTGCACGAGGCCCACGGAGATCCCGGCACGGGAGGCCGTGCGGGCCACGGTCACGGCGTCCAGCCCCCTCTCAGCGATCAGCTCGCACACCGCGTCGGTGATCTGCGTACGCCTTTGGGCATGGTCTGCGGTTCTTGGCACCGGATAACCATATCAGCGTATGATAATAGCCATATGGGTATATGATTATCGGAAGGATCCGTCATGCACCAGGCCCTCGCCGCCCTGCTCGCCCTCACCCCCGTGGCCCCCGCCGAACCCCCTGGCCTGGACTCCTACGCCCTGGAACGGATGGAGGCCACCGGCACCCCGGGGATGGCCTACGCCGTACTCGGCCCGGAGGGCACCGAGCACCAGGGGTTCCTCGGCGTGGACGGCGACGGCTCACCGGTCGACGCGCACACCCCGTTCCTGTGGGGGTCGGTGGCCAAGCCCGTGACCGCCACCGCCGCACTGGTCCTGGCAGAGGACGGGCGTCTGGACCTGGACGCACCGGTCGAGCGGTACCTGCCCGCCTTCGGGGAGTTCGGTGCCGACCCCGCGGTGCGCGACCTGCTCACCCAGACCTCGGGCATCACCTCCGACACCGCGTTCCCCACCAGCGACCTCTACGGCGAGGGTGCGGCGGACCTCGATACGCGGGTGGCACGGGTCGCGGCCTCGGAACCGGGTACCCCGGGCACGCACGAGTACAGCAGCGCCAACTACCTGGTGCTGGGCGCTGTCATGGAGGAGGTGACCGGGGACTTCGGCATCCACCTGCGCGAGGCCGTCCTGGACCCGCTGGGGATGGACGGCGCCTTCGTCGGCGCCCAGGAGGCCCGGGAGGCGGGGCTGGCCCCCGGGCACCGCACGCTGTGGGGAGTCCCGGTGGCGAACGCGGACGGCGTGGACGACGCCGGTGTGTCCTACGGCTACCTGGGCGGGGACCTCGCCGCCCTGTCCGCGTTCGCCGGAGCCCAGCTCGACGGGGACCCGCCCGTACTGGACGCCGGCGCCCTGGCCCGGGCCCGTACCGGGACGGTTCCGGTCCCCGGTTCGGCACAGGAGTACGGACTGGGCTGGCGCGAGACCGCCCCGGCCGGCCTCGGCGAACCCATGGTCTTCCACGGCGGCGCGACCCCGGGACACGCGGCGATGGTGGTGCTGCTGCCCAGCCGCGAGCGCGCGGTGGTGGTCCTACAGAACGCCTACGACGTACTGCGCGACGGGCAGATTCAGGCGGTCGCCCTCGGACTGGCCCGCCTCGTCGCGGGCGGCGGCTCCCCCGGCTCCCCCGGCGCCGACCCGCTGCACCTGGTCGCGGTGTGGGGGCCGACCACCGTCGCGGCGGCGCTCGGGGCGGGCGTCGTCGCGGCCGCGCGAACCCGGCGTCCCCGCCCCTGGGTGACCGCCCTCTGGACGGTGCCCGGACTCGTCTCGGCTGGCGCGGCGGTGTGGCTGGTGGCGGGCTTCGGGCTGCGGCCGGCGCTGACGTGGCTGCCCGACGTGGCGGTGGCGGTACTGGCGGCGGGTCTGCTCGGCACCGCCGTCACCGCCCTGCGGCTCCGGGCCCATCACCGTTCCGGTGTCCGGCCGCGTACCTGAGCCCAACATCAGATCTGGTCGAGGAACCCGCCGTCGACCACCAGATTCTGCCCGGTGACGAACGCGGCCGCCGGTCCGGCGAGGAAGGCCACCGCCCGGGCGACCTCCTCGGGACGGCCGAGGCGGCCGTAGGGGATGCGCTCTCGGATGGACTCGTAGAACCGCGGGTCGTTCTCACGACGGCGCGCCCATCCCCCGCCGGGGAACTCGATCGGTCCGGGCGAGACGGTGTTGACCCGCACACCCTCGCCCGCCCAGGCACGGGCCAGCGAGGACGCGTGGTGGTTGAGCGCGGCCTTGACCGCGCCGTAGGCACGCGGACCGGCGGGCGCGGTGGCGTGCAGCGCCGAGGTGCTGGAGATCAGTACCACCGAGCCGCCGCGTTCGGAGCCCAGCAGGTACGGGCTGGCGGCCTCGGTCAGGCGCACGAACGGCATCACGTCGGTCGCGAAGCCGCGCTCCCACTGGTCCGGTGTGGGCGCGCTTCCGCCGGAGACGTTGGAGACCAGCACGTCCAGGCCGCCGAGGTCCTCGGCCGCGTCGTCCACGAAGGAGGGCAGCGCGTCGTGGTCGGTGACGTCCAGGGCGCGCGAGAACACCCTCGTGCCGGACGCCTCCAGTTCCCGGGCGGCCTCGGCCAGCGGCTCTGGTGTGCGTGCGCAGATCGCCAGGTCGGCGCCCTCCCCGGCGAACACCTGAGCGATGGCAAGGCCGATCCCCCTGCTGGCTCCGGTTACCGCGACCCGTGCTCCCGCCAGTCCCAGATCCATACCGTCTTCCGCCCTTCGACGCGCTCCATCGGCTCTCACAGCCGCCTGCCAGGGTCACACGGTCCGCAGCGGACACACGGGTGCACACGCCGTACCGGCCTCGCGTGACAACAGACGGGCGGGGCGCCCCCGAGGGGCGGCCCCGCCCGCGTCAACCTACCGCACACGCCTCCGGTGGGTTCAGGCTCCGGTGGAGTGGAAACCGCCGTCGACGTGGACGGTCTCGCCGGTGGTGGCCGGGAACCAGTCGGACAGCAGGGCCGTGACCGCCTTGGCGGCGGGCTCGGGGTCGGTGACGTCCCAGCCCAGCGGGGCGCGCTCGGGCCAGTGCTTGGCCAGGTCGGCGAACCCGGGGATGCTTCGGGCGGCCATCGTGCTCAGCGGCCCGGCGGAGACCAGGTTGACCCTGATGTCCTGCTCGCCGACGTAACGCGCCAGGTAGCGGGCGGTGGAGGTGAGCGCGGACTTGGCCACGCCCATCCAGTCGTAGATGGGGTAGGAGACGCTGTTGTCGAAGTCCAGGGCCACGACCGAACCGCCGTTCTTCATCAGCGGCGTCAGAGAGGTGGTCAGCGACTTCAGGGAGAAGGTGGACGTGTGCATGGCGGTGGCCACGTCCGACCACTCGGTGTTGAGGAAGTTGCCGCCCAGGGCCTCCTGCGGCGTGAAACCGATGGAGTGCACGATGCCGTCCAAGCCGTCGACGTGCTCACCGACGCGCTCGGCCAGGCTGGCGAGCTGCTCGTCGTCGGTGACGTCCAGCTCCAGGACCGGGGGCGTCTCGGGCAGGCGCTTGGCGATGCGCTCCACCAGGCTCAGGCGGCCGTAGCCGGTGAGGACGACCGTGGCCCCCTGCTCCTGGGCCAGTCGGGCCACGTGGAAGGCGATGGAGGCGTCGGTGAGCACCCCGGTGATGAGGATGCGCTTACCTTCGAGGATTCCCATGGTTCGGGTTGTCCGTCCTGTCTTTGGTCAGTTCCGGAGGGGCTGTCCTCCGGGAAGTGGAAGAGGGTGCGGGGCGCGTGTCAGTGGCCCATGCCCAGGCCGCCGTCGACGGGGATGACGGCGCCGGTGATGTAGGAGCCGCCGGGCCCGGTGAGGAAGGCCACCGTTCTGGCGACGTCCTCGGTGGCGCCGAGACGGCCCAGGGGGACGTTCTTCTTGATCTCGGCCTGGCGCTCCTCGGGCAGCGCCGCGGTCATCTCGGTCTCGACGAAACCGGGGGACACGACGTTGACGGTGATGTTGCGCGAACCGAGCTCGCGGGCCAGGGAGCGGCCGAAACCGACGAGACCGGCCTTGGAGGCGGCGTAGTTGGCCTGCCCGCCGGAGCCGAGAAGGCCGACCACGGAGGAGATGAGGACCACGCGGCCCGAGCGCTTGCGCATCATGCCGCGCACGGCGCGCTTGGTGACGCGGAAGGAGCCGGTGAGGTTGGTGTCCAGGACGGAGGAGAAGTCGTCCTCGCTCATCAGGGCGAGGAGCTGGTCCTTGGTGATCCCGGCGTTGGCGACGAGCACCTCGACGGGACCCTGTGCCTCCTCGACCTCCTTGAAGGCGGCGTCGACCTGGGCGGAGTCGGTGATGTCGCAGCGGACGCCCAGCAGACCCTCCGGGGGTTCGCCGGAACGGTAGGTCACCGCGACGTCGTCTCCGCCCTCGGCCAGCTCACGGGCGATGGCCAGGCCGATTCCGCGGTTGCCGCCGGTGACCAGTACCGAGCGCGACATAAGGGCTCCTCTTCTCCTGCGGCTGCTGTGAACAGCCACGACGTGACGTTCCAAGGGGGTGGGATCGCCTTGCAGCGTATCGAGCTACCCGGCGGTAAACGCAACCGAGGTGAGGAACGGTCCTCCTCCCCGGTCCATGGGCCCTTCCGGACGTCCGGAAGGGCTCCCCGAGCCCGCGGGGCCGAGGTGAAGTGTGTCACCCGAAGCACGGGGCGGGGCGTCCGTGCGGCACGGCGCACCGCCGTCCACGGGTTCGACGAGCGTTCCCGGGCGTCCGCGCGCGGCGCGGAGCCCGTACTCAGGCCCAGCCCGCGTCGTGGGCCAGGATGGCGGCCTGCACCCGGTTGGACATGTTCAGCTTGGACAGGATCCGGCTGACGTGCGCCTTGACCGTGGCCTCGCGCATGCCCAGGTCGCGCCCGGCCTCGGCGTTGGACATGCCCCGGGCCACCGCTATGAGCACGGAGCGCTCCCGCTCGCTGAGCACCGACAGGCGGCTCTCGGCCTCGGTGCGGCCCGCGGCCGAGTCGGCGGGCGCCGGGGAGGAGAAGCGTTCGAGCATGCGCTTGGTGACGCTGGGGGCGAGCATGGCGTTTCCCTCATCGACGGTGCGTACCGCGCCGATGAGGTCGCGCGGCGGGGTGTCCTTGAGCAGGAAGCCCACCGCCCCGGCGCGCAGCGCGCTGTGCACGTACTCGTCCAGGTCGAAGGTGGTCAGCAGGACCACGCGGGGCGGCTCGGGCAGGCCGGTGAGCAGGGAGGCGGCGGTGATCCCGTCGGTGCCCGGCATACGGATGTCGAGCAGCACCACGTCCGGTAGGAGTTCCCGGGCCAGACGCACGGCCTCGTCACCGTCACCGCCCTCCCCCACCACCTCGATGTCGGGGGCGGAGTCCAGGATCATCCGCAGGCCGGATCTGACCAGGATTTCGTCATCGACCAGGAGCGTGCGGATCACCGTCGTGGACCTCTTCCGTGCCGGGTGGGTTGTCGGTTCGCAAGATAGCGCGCAACCGCCATCCGCCGTCGTGGCACACCCCGGCGCTGAGGCTGCCGCCCGCCAGCACGACGCGTTCGTGCAGGCCGGTCAGCCCGAATCCGCTGCGGGGCATGGGGGTGGCCGGAGCCAGTGCGGGCGCGTTGGCCACCTCCAACTCCAACTGGTGGGCACCGTAGTGCAGGCGCAGGGTGACGGCGGCGCCGGGTGCGTGCTTGGCGGCGTTGGTCAGCCCCTCCTGGACGATCCGGTAGGCGGTGCGCTGGACGCCCGCCGGGAGCGGACGCACCATTCCGGTGTCCTCCCGGTGGATCGGCATCCCGGCCGCGCTCCACTCCCCCACCAACCGTTCCAGGTCGGCCAGGACCGGCTGCGGCGCGGTCGGCGCCGCGGTGGTCTCGTCGCGCAGGACACCGAGGACGCCGCGCAGTTCGGAGAGGGCCTCCCGGCCGGTGGTGCGGATGAGTCCGGCGGCCTCGATGGTACGCGGGTCCTCGGAGGAGACCTCCAGCCCGCCCGCGTGCAGCACCATGAGGCTGACCCGGTGCGCGACCACGTCGTGCATCTCCCGGGCGATGCGGGTGCGTTCGGCGGTGATGGCCTGCTCGGCCATCATGTGCTGTTCGCGTTCGAGGCGTTCGGCACGCTCGTGGAGCCGGTCGATGAGCTGGCGGCGTGTGCCCACCCACAGGCCGACGGTCATGGGCACGACCAGCAGCATCCCGATCAGGAACACCTGCCCGAAGAGGGTGGCCTCCTGGTAGGCGAGGGTCACGGCCAGGGCGTACAGGGCGAACCAGCCCACCAGCAGGCGCCGGTTGGAGTGGTACACCGCGTACGAGTACAGGGCGATCGCCGCTGGGACGAAGTTGGCGAAGATCAGCAGCATCACGAACCCGGTAACGAGAAGCCACTGCGGGGCGGTTCGCCGCAGGAGCACCGTCACCCCGGCCCACAGGACCGGGATCACGTAGAAGGCGAACCCGACGACCAAGGCGGCCAGGACACTGAAGGAGGAAAGGGCGGCGGGGATACTGGCGATGAGACCGCCGTACAGGCCGATCCCGCCGCCGGCTCCGGCGCCGAACTGGATGAGCCCGCTGAAGGGGAGGGGCAGCACGGCGTAGAGCCAGTCGGCGATACCCAGGCGGCGCTGCCACCACCACCCGCGGTTCTTGTTCCACAGGGCACCGAAGGCTCTGCCTCGCTCGTTGACCCAGCTCGTCATGGTGGGGAGTCTACGGTGGCCTCTCCAACGGCCTCGGGGGACGCGCACGGGGGCCCACCCCCGTGGTCCGATCGTCGATTCGCCGCGTCAAAGCAGGTCACGGCCTTCTTGCTCCCTGCCTATCACGCAGGGTGAGAATCCAAGTCCCGACGAAAGTCGGTGCGCCGACCCGACTAAGGCGTCGCGAACCCGCCTGGCCCCGTCCCTTTGGCCCCCTCCAGGATCGGTCCCACGGTGGACGCCTCGACGGAGTGCGCGGGTCTAGCGTGGTGACATGCCGTGGCGGAGAGTCCGTCCGGCCTTCACACCATCCCCGTTTTCCTGGAGCTGTCTGCCGTGACCGAGTCCACAGTGAAGCCCGACCCTCCGGCCACCGAGCCGCCGGTGGTGGTCGCCAGGGGCCTCACCAAGACCTACGACACCGGTGACAACCAGGTCCACGCCCTGGCCGGGGTGGACGTGGAGTTCCACCGGGGCGCCTTCACCGCGATCATGGGCCCCTCCGGGTCCGGCAAGTCCACCCTGATGCACTGCCTGGCCGGGCTGGACATGGCCACCTCCGGCACCGTGCACCTGGGCCGTACCGAGATCACCGGGCTGCGCGACGCCGAGCTGACCCTGCTGCGCCGCGACCGGATCGGGTTCATCTTCCAGTCGTTCAACCTGCTGCCGATGCTGACCGCGGAGCAGAACATCCTGCTGCCCTCGCAGATCGCCCGGCGCGGGGTCGACAAGCAGCGGTTCGACCACATCGTCGACGTGGTGGGGCTGCGCGACCGCCTGAACCACCTGCCCGCCAAGCTCTCCGGCGGCCAGCAGCAGCGTGTGGCCGTGGCCCGCGCCCTGCTCAACGCTCCCGAGGTCGTCTACGCCGACGAGCCCACCGGCAACCTGGACTCGCGTTCGGGCTCCGAGGTGCTGCGGTTCCTGCGTGAGTCGGCCCGCGACCTGCACCAGACCATCGTCATGGTCACCCACGACCCCGTCGCCGCCTCCTACGCCGACCGCGTGGTCTTCCTGCGCGACGGCCGCCTGGTGGACGAGGTCACCGACCCCACCGCCGAGCTGGTCTCCGCGCGGCTGCTGAAGCTGGAAGAGGCCTGAGGGACATGCTGCGCACCACACTCGCCGGACTGCGGCTGCACAAGTCCCGGTACGTCACCACCGTGCTGGCGATCCTGTTGGGGGTCATGTTCGTCTCGGGGACCATGGTCTTCGCCGACACCCTGAACGCCAACTACGAGGAGTCCGTGATGGGCTCCGCGACCAGCGTCGACGCCATCGCCGCCCCAACCACCGAGGAGGTGGAGAACCCCGAGGACTACCAGGAGCCGGTCCCCTTCACCCAGGAGCAGCTCGACGAGGTCCGGGCGCTGCCCGAGGTCGCCGAGGCGGGCGGACTCCTGGGGGGCCAGGCCGTGCTCCTGGACGCCGACGGGCGCGCGATCGGAGCCGTGCCGCCCGCCGCGGTCGCGTTGGACGGGGTCAGCCGTTTCTCCGCCGACGAGGGCGAACTCCCCGAAAACGGGGACGAGATCGCCCTGGCCACCTCCACCGCCGAACAGACCGGTTTCGCGGTCGGCGACACGGTGACCGCGCTCGACTCCGAGGAGAACAAGCGCGAGTTCACCGTCACCGGTCTGGTCGACTTCGGCGTGGAACCTGTCTACAGCAGGGCGGGCGCCCTCGTCTTCGACCCGGACACCATCGGGGAGATGACCGGCGTCACGGACTACGACGAGATCGACGCGCTCGCGGCCGAGGGGTACACCCCCGAGGAGGTGGCCGACGCCGTGGCCGTGGCACTCGGCTCCGGAGCCGAGGCCCAGACCGGCGAGGAGTACGGCCTGGAGCTGGCCGAGAACGTGGGCGGCCAGACCGAGATGATACGCACCGCGTTGCTGCTGTTCGCGTTCATCGCGATGTTCGTGGCCGGGATCGTCATCTACAACACCTTCGCCATCCTCATCGCCCAGCGCCAGCGTGAACTGGCCCTGCTGCGGTGCGTGGGCGCCAAGCGCGGCCAGGTCTTCCGGTCGATGCTGGCCGAGTCGCTGGTCGTGGGCCTGGTCGGCTCCGCCCTGGGCGTGCTGGCCGGTGTGGGCGTCGGCATGGCCGGTGCGGCCTTCGGCGGACCGCTCCTGGGTACCGAGACCTCCTTGCCTCTGGTGATCACGCCGACGGCGGTCCTGGTCGGCCTGGCGGTCGGCACCGTGGTGACCGTGTTCTCCGCCCTGATCCCGGCCACGCGCGCCACCCGGGTGGCGCCGCTGGCGGCGCTGCGCACCAGCGCCACCGCCACCGGACTGGAGAAGGGCACGGGCCGGGTCCGCGTCGTCTTCGGACTGTTGACCTTCGCGGCCTCGGCCGGTCTGGTCGCCCTGGCCCTGAGCATGGAAGACCCCGGCATGGTCGTGATGAGCATGGTCCTCGCGACCGGCGCCGCCCTGATCGCGTTCGTGGGCGTGGTCGTGCTGGGCCCGCTGTTGGTGCGCGGCATCGTGCGCCTGGTCGGCGTCCCCCTGCGGAAGGTGGGTGTGCCGAGCATGCTGGCGGTGGACAACTCCACCCGCAGCCCGCGCCGTGCCGCCACCGCGATGATCGCCCTGACCGTGGGCGCCACGCTCATCACCGGGTACTCGGTCATCAGCGCCTCCACCGAGGCCACCATGACCAGCATGCTCGAAGAGCGGTTCCCGGTGGACTACCAGATCTCCCCGCAGTTCGCCATGGACGAGACGGGGAGCGAAAGCGAGGAGACCGAGGGTACCGAAGGCACCGACGGTGCCGAGGGCGCTGAGGGAACCCAGGGCCCGGCCGACGGTGCCGAGGAACCCGCCGAGCCCGGAGAGGGCGCCGAGGGCGCCGAGGGCGCTGAGGGCGCGTCCACCGGAGAGGGTCCCGTCGAGGAGGGCACCACCGGGGACACCGGTGGCGAGTCCACCGAGCAGGAAAGCGGAGCCGACGAGGCACCGGACGCGTTCACCGTCCCCACCATCCCTGACGAGGTCCAGGCGGCGTTGGAGAGCCAGGACGCCCTGGGTCAGGTCTTCGGCCAAAGCAGCGCCTACATCGAGCAGGAAGAAGGCTGGTTTTCCAGCGTCGACACCTACCCGGGCGCCGAGATCGGCGTCGACATCACCAGTGACCTCGTCGCGGGCGAGCTGACCGGCTTCGAACCGGGCGAGGTCGCGATACCGCAGGACGACGCCGACGAAGCCGGGGTCGGGCTCGGTGACACGTACACCATCCCGTCGGAGAACGGGGAGGACCTGTCCCTGGAGGTCGTCGCGGTGGTGGCGGACCTGCAGGTGCTCTCCAGCGTGACCATCGCCGAGGAGGACTTCAACCGGGCCTTCCCCGAGGTGGACGAGGCCGAGATGCTCTTCGTCCCCGCGGCGGAGGGCGCCGACCCCGCCGAGGTGCGCGACGCGGTCCACACGGCGCTGGAGGACTACCCGACCCTGCAGATCGGGTCGGCCGCCGAGATGAAGAACCAGTTCACCCAGGTCCTGGACATCGCCTTCTACACCATCGCGGCCATGCTGGGCCTGGCGATCATCATCGCGGTGTTCGGCATCTCCAACACGATGGCCCTGTCGGTACTGGAGCGCACCCGCGAGTCCGCACTGCTGCGGGCGATGGGTCTGGCCCGAGGGCAGCTGCGCCGGATGCTGAGCGTGGAGGCCGTGCTGCTGTGCCTGATCGGCGCCGGTATCGGTATCGCTCTGGGAGTGGTGTTCGGCTGGGCCGCCGGTGCCGCGGCCCTGCCGGACATGGTCTTCTCCTTCCCGGGCACCCAGATCGCGGTGTTCATCGCGATCGCGATCCTGGCCGGGCTGCTGGCGTCGGTGCTGCCCGCGCGTAAGGCGGCGTCCACCTCGATCACCGGGGCGCTGGCCAGCGAGTAGACCGTGCCCTCTTTGGGGCTCCGGACAGAACGCATGGGCCCTCCTCCGCCTCCGGGCGGGGGAGGGCCCGCGTCGTGCCGTTGGACCGGGGAAAGGCACTGTGGAAGGGCACCTCCCCGAAAACGGCCCCGGTGGCCCGGAGGGTCCGCGGCGGCCGAACCGCCGGTCACCCCGCCCGGGCCACCGGGAGGGGATCAGGTGTCCGGTGTGCCGGGCTCCCAGCCACCGGGATCCGAGACACGGGTGTCCTGTTTCTCCCCCATTCATCACGTAGGGTGAGAATTCCGACCCCGACGAAAGTCGGTGGTCGGGTCCGACGAAGGAGTCCCGAACCCGGCCGTCACCGTCCCTTTGGCTGACTCCAGGATCGGTCCCGCGGTGGACGCCCGGACGCGTGGCGCGGTCTTAGCGTGGTGGAGTACCGAGTCGGAGCCTCCGCCCGGCCCGTAGCACCATCCCTTTCCCGACTCCTGGAGCTGTCTGTCGTGACCGAGTCCACTGTGAAGCCCGTTCCTCCGGTCACCGAGCCGCCGGTGGTGGTCGCCAGGGGCCTCACCAAGACCTATGACACCGGTGACAACCAGGTCCACGCCCTGGCCGGGGTGGACGTGGAGTTCCACCGGGGCGCCTTCACCGCGATCATGGGCCCCTCCGGGTCCGGCAAGTCCACCCTGATGCACTGCCTGGCCGGGCTGGACATGGCCACCTCCGGCACCGTGCACCTGGGCCGTACCGAGATCACCGGGCTGCGCGACGCCGAGCTGACCCTGCTGCGCCGCGACCGGATCGGGTTCATCTTCCAGTCGTTCAACCTGCTGCCGATGCTGACCGCGGAGCAGAACATCCTGCTGCCCTCGCAGATCGCCCGGCGCGGGGTCGACAAGCAGCGGTTCGACCACATCGTCGACGTGGTGGGGCTGCGCGACCGCCTGAACCACCTGCCCGCCAAGCTCTCCGGCGGCCAGCAGCAGCGTGTGGCCGTGGC
The DNA here is from genome assembly GCF_056312425.1 of Nocardiopsis sp. TRM 82005. NCBI lineage: Bacteria > Bacillati > Actinomycetota > Actinomycetes > Streptosporangiales > Nocardiopsidaceae > Nocardiopsis > Nocardiopsis sp. TRM 82005. The sequence continues at coordinate 167,188 of NZ_JBWDTQ010000006.1, read as the reverse complement.
CCGCGCCCTGCTCAACGCTCCCGAGGTCGTCTACGCCGACGAGCCCACCGGCAACCTGGACTCGCGTTCGGGCTCCGAGGTACTGGCCTTCCTGCGTGAGTCGGCCCGCGACCTGAACCAGACCATCGTCATGGTCACCCACGACCCCGTCGCCGCCTCCTACGCCGACCGCGTGGTCTTCCTGCGCGACGGGCGCCTGGTGGACGAGGTCACCGAACCCACCGCCGAGCTGGTCTCCGCGCGACTGCTGAAGCTGGAAGAGGCCTAGAGGACATGCTGCGCACCACACTCGCCGGGCTACGTCTGCACAAGTCCCGGTACGTCACCACCGTGCTGGCGATCCTGCTCGGGGTCATGTTCGTCTCGGGCACCATGGTCTTCGCCGACACCCTGAACGCCAACTACGAGGAGTCCGTGATGGGCTCCGCGACCAACGTCGACACCATCGCCGTCCCGGCGGAGGAGGAGCCGGCGGGCAACCCCGAGGAGGTCCAGGAGCCGGAGCCGCTGACCGACGAGCAGCTCGACGACGTCCGGGCGCTCCCGGAGGTCGACGAGGCCGGCGGCCTGCTCCAGGGCAGTGCCGTGCTCCTGGACAAGGAGGGCCGCGCGTCCGGTTTCACACCGCCCGCGGCCCTCTCGCTGGGCGAGGTCAGCCGCTTCTCCGCCGACGAGGGCACTCTGCCCGAGAGCGGAGACGAGATCGCCCTGGCCACCTCCACCGCCGACCAGACCGACTACGCGGTCGGCGACACGGTGACCGTGCTCGACCCCGAGGGGGACAAGCGCGACTTCACCGTCACCGGTCTGGTCGAGTTCGGCGTGGACCCGAGCTACAGCTACGGGGGCGCCGTCGTCTTCGCCGACGACACGGCCCGTGAGATGACCGGCGTGGAGGACTACGTCGAGATCGACGTACTCGCCGCCGAGGGCCACACCGACGAGCAGGTCTCCGAGGCCGTCGCCGCCCTGCTGGGTACCGGAACCGACGTACAGACCGGTGAGGACTTCGGCCTGGCCATGGCCGAGGAGGCCGGTGGCGACACCGAGATGATGCGGATGGCGCTGCTGCTGTTCGCCTTCATCGCGATGTTCGTGGCCGGGATCGTCATCTACAACACCTTCGCCATCCTCATCGCCCAGCGCCAGCGGGAGATGGCCCTGCTGCGCTGCGTGGGGGCCAAGCGCTCCCAGGTCTTCTCCTCGGTTCTGGCCGAGTCGGTGGCCGTGGGCCTGATCGCGTCCGCCCTGGGCGTCCTGGCGGGTGTGGGCATCGGCATGGCCGGTGCGGCCTTCGGCGGCCCCCTCCTGGGCACCGGTTCCTCCGTACCCGTGGTGATCACGCCGCTCGCGGTGGGTGTGGGCATGGTCGTCGGCACCGTGGTGACCGTGTTCTCGGCACTGATCCCGGCCACGCGCGCCACCCGGGTGTCGCCGCTGGCGGCGCTGCGCACCAGCGCGTCCGCCGGTGGCCTGGAGAAGGGCACGGGCTGGTTCCGCGCCGCCTTCGGTCTGCTGGCCTTCCTGGTCTCGGCCGCCCTGGTGGCCCTGACCTACTTCTCCGAACCGGACCAGACGGGCCTGGTCATCGTGACCGCCGCCGCGCTGATCGCGTTCGTGGGCGTGGTCGTGCTGGGCCCGCTGCTGGTGCGGGGCATCGTGCGCGTGGTCGGTGTGCCGCTGCGCAAGATGGGCGTACCGAGCATGCTGGCGGTGGACAACTCCACCCGCAGCCCGCGCCGCGCGGCCACCGCGATGATCGCGTTGACCGTGGGAGCCACTCTCATCACCGGTTACTCGGTGGTCAGCGCGTCCCTGGAGACGACCATGACCGGGATGCTGGAGGAGCAGTTCCCGGTGGACTACCAGATCTCGCCGCAGTTCTCCATGGAGGAGACCGGCGCCGAGGACGAGGACACCGCCGCTGAGGGCTCCGAGGAGGCTCCGGAGGGGGAGGAGACCCCCGCGGAGGGCCAGACCGGCGAAGGGCAGGCCGGTGAAGAGCAGGCCGGTGAAGAGCAGGCCGGCGAGGGCGCCGAGGGCGGTTCGGCCGAGTCCGCGCCGGAGACCGAGGACTCCACGGACACGGCCCCGGTCCCCGCGCTCCCCACGGTCCCGGACGAGGTGTGGGACACGCTGGAGGCCCAGGAGGTCCTGGGGAGCGTCTTCGGCCAGCGCGGCGCCTTCGTGGAGGTCGCGGACGACGGTTCCATGTTCTCCGTCCGCTCCTACGCCGGCGCCGACATCGGCGTCGACCTCACCAGTGACACCGTCGAGGGCGACCTGGACGACTTCGGCCCCGGCACGGCCGTGGTGGAGGACGGCCGCGTCGACGGAGTCGGCGTGGGCGACACCCTCACCGTCCCGTCCGAGGACGGACAGGACCTCTCCCTGGAGGTCGTCGCGGTGGTGGAGCAGATGCAGGTGCTGTCGGGAGTGACCATCTCCGAGGAGGACTTCGACGCCGCGTTCCCCGAGCGCGACGGGCAGGAGATGCTCCTCGTCGGCGCGGCCGAGGGAGCCGACGCCGCCGAGGTGCGCGACGCCGTCTACTCCGCGGTGGAGGAGTACCCGACCATGCAGGTCATGTCGGCCGCCGAGATGAAGAACCAGTTCACGGAGATGTTGAACATCGCCTTCTACACCATCGCGGCGATGCTGGGACTGGCGATCATCATCGCGGTGTTCGGTATCTCCAACACCATGGCCCTGTCGGTGCTGGAGCGCACCCGCGAGTCGGCCCTGCTGCGGGCGCTCGGGCTGGCCAGGGGCCAGCTGCGCCGGATGCTGAGCGTGGAGGCCGTACTGCTGTGCCTGATCGGCGCCGGTATCGGCATCGTGCTGGGCGTGGTGTTCGGCTGGGCCGCCGCCAACGCGACCCTGCCGGACATGGTGTTCACGGCTCCCGCCGGGCAGATCGCGGTGTTCATCGCCGTGGCCGTCCTGGCCGGGCTCCTGGCCTCGGTGCTGCCCGGTCGGCGGGCAGCCGGGACCTCGATCACCGGAGCGCTGGCCAGCGAGTAGGCACTCCGGCCTCCGTGGCACGGAACGGAACACGCGGACCCTCTTCGCCCACGGGCGGAGAGGGTCCGCGTCGTACTGTGTGGGTCGGGGGTGCACAGTGGGTGGTTCTGCTTCGGTACCGGTCCCGGCGGGCGGGGTGGCGTGGGGAACGCCCACGGCCCGATGGGCGCTCACGGCCACGGTCCTCGGCTCGGGGATGGCCTTCCTGGACTCGACGGTGGTGACGGTGGCGCTGCCCGCCGTCCGGGGCGACCTGGGCACCGGGCTCTCGGGTTTGCAGTGGATCGTCAACGGCTACATGGTGACGCTGTCCGCGCTGATCCTGCTCAGCGGTTCGCTGTCGGACCGGTTCGGCCGGGTGCGCCTGTTCATGGCCGGAGTGGCGGTGTTCGCGCTGGCTTCGGCGCTGTGCACGTTCGCGCCGACCCTGGAGTGGCTGGTGGCGGGACGTGTGGTGCAGGGCGTGGGCGGAGCGCTGCTGACCCCGGGGAGCCTGGCGATCCTCCAGGCCGGGTTTCGCGAGCAGGACCGGGCGCGGGCGATCGGGGCGTGGTCGGGACTGACGGGCGTGGCCGCGGCGGTGGGGCCCTTCGTGGGCGGCTGGCTCGTGCAGCTCGGCGACTGGCGACTGATCTTCCTCATCAACCTGCCCATCGCGGCGGTGGTGCTGTTGATCGCCTGGTTCCGGGTGCCCGAGTCGCGCGACGTCGAGGCCCCCCGGTACCTGGACTATCCGGGGGCACTGCTGGGCGTGGTCGCGCTGGGCGGAACCACCTACGCACTGATCCAGTGGGGCGCGGTGGGCACCGCCCCGACCGTGTGGACCGCGGCGGCGCTGGGTGTGCTGGCTCTGGCGGGGTTCCTGCTGGCGGAGGCGCGAAGCCGGAACCCGATGCTGCCGCTGGGGATCTTCTCCTCGACCGCCTTCAGCGCGACCAACGCCGCGACGGTGCTGATCTACGGCTCTCTGGGGCCACTGCTGTTCCTGCTGGTGATCCACCTGCAAGAGGTGGGCGGATACCCACCCGTGGCTGCGGGTGCGGCCTCACTGCCGATCACGCTCATGATGCTGGCGCTCTCGGCGAGGTCGGGCAAGCTCGCCGCCCGCATCGGCCCCAGGACACAGCTGCTCGTGGGTCCGCTGCTGCTGGCCGCGGGGTTCGTACTGCTGTCGCGCCTGGAGCCGGAGGCTCCCTACCTGACGGGGGTGCTGCCGGGCGTGCTGCTGGTGGCGCTGGGGCTGGCGGCGACGGTGGCGCCGCTGACGGCGACCGTGCTGGCGTCGGCGCCCGAGCGGCACGCGGGGCTGGCCTCGGGGGTGAACAACACCTTCGCACGCGGTGCCCAGCTGATCGGGGTGGCCGCGGTCCCGGTGCTCGCCGGAATCAGCGGGATCGGCGGCGAGGGCGCGGGGGCGGACGGGGACCCGGCGGCGCTCGCACAGGGCTTCGGTCCGGCGATGCTGATACTGGCGGGGCTGTGCGTTCTGGCCGCGCTGTGCGCCCTGGCGCTGCCGCGCGGACGGATGCCGGCGGCGGCCGAGGCGGAGGAGCCGCCCGTCGCGGAGCCGACCTCGCGGTTCTGCGGGGTCTCTGGGACACCGCTGCGCTCGTGCCCGGGCTCCAGTGCCGGAACGGCGCAGGACGGGGACGGTACGCAGGGCTGACCGGCGCGCCCGTGGCGAGGACCGGTGCCGGGACGAGCGGTCCCGGCGGCTCCGGGAGGTCCGCGGCGGCCGGGCCGCCGGTCACCCGGCCGGAGCCGCCGGGGCAGGGATCAGGTGTCCGAAGTGCCGGGGTCCGGGGCACGGGTGTCCTTCGGAGCCCCGGTGTCCGGGGTGCCGGTGTCCCTCGGGTCCTCGGCGTCCGGAACGTAGGCGGACGTGTCGGTGGTCCGGTCGCGCTCGTCGTCCCGGTCGCCGTGGGGAGTGTCCGCCGGGTGCTCGTACGGCCTGTCGGGGTGTTCGCTCCTGACGGCCGCCCCCTCGCCGGTGTCGGGCGCGCTCCCGTCGTCGACCTCGTGGACGGCCTCCTGCTCCGCGCTTCGGGTCTCCCCTCCCCAGTTCTCGCGCGGATAGAGGTCGCTGCGCTCGGAGCGCACCGCCTCGTCGATGCCCCGGGGCCCCGAGCTGTCGGTCCCCGGCATCTCGGGATCCTCGAAGTCGTACTCCTGGATGCCGTAGTCCGGTTCGATCCGTCGTTCCCTCGCGACGGCCTTGCTCAGCTCGGGGTCGTCACCCATGTCGGTGTCCACGTCATAGGGCTCCTCAGTGTCACCCGAGCCGGTTCTCGCGTCATAGGGCTCTTCAGTCACTGTCTCCCCCCCTTCCCTCGTTAGTCCGATGCCCCCAAACCGTCCCGCGTATGTCAGTTTTCCGGGCCGGAAAGCACGGGTTCACGGAAAAAGGGGTCCGGTCCCGGGCGGGGCGGCTGGCGGCTAACGGCGGGCGCGCTCGGCTCGACGCAGGCGCAGGGGGCGCAGGGCGGCCTCCAGGGCGACGGCCCCGTCGAGCTTGCTCTGGCCGATGACGCGGTCCTCGAAGTGGATGGGGATCTCCATCATCTTCTGGCCGCGCCGGTAGGCCCGGTAGTGCATCTCCACCTGGAAGGTGTAGCCGGTGCTCTCGATGCTGGACAGGTCCAAGGTGCGCAAGGCCGAGGCCCGCCAGACCTTGAAACCCGCGGTGACGTCGCGCACGGGCATGGACAGCACGGCCTTGACGTAGGCGTTGGCCCAGCCGCTGAGGATGCGGCGGCTCAGCCCCCACTGCTCGGACAGGCTGCCGCCGGGCACGTACCTGCTGCCGATCACCACGCCCGCGTTGGTGGAGTGCAGGGTGCCGAGCAGCTGGGGAAGGTAGCCCACGGGGTGGCTGAGGTCGGCGTCCATCTGCGCCACGTAGTCGGCGCCCTCCTCCAGGGCTCGGGTCATGCCCGCGACGTAGGCGCGGCCCAAGCCGTCCTTGCTGGTGCGGTGGATGACCCCGACGCGTCCGGCGTACTCGACGGCGAGCTTGTCGGCGACCTCTCCGGTGCCGTCCGGGGAGTTGTCGTCCACGACCACGACCCGGAGGTGGGGCAGGTCCAGAGCCATGAGCTGTCTCACCAGCGCGGGCAGGTTGCCTGCCTCGTCGTAGGTGGGCACGACCACCGTGAGCCGGGAGCCCGCCCAGGGCTGGGGGAGCACCACGGGTTCTGGGGTGACGCGTACCGGCTCGGACGGCGAGTGCTGAGGCGTCGGCTGGGAGGGCATGCGCGGCGGCTCCTGGGACGGGGCGGACGGAACGGGTCGGGCGGCTCGCTCGGGCGCGCCCCCGGGGTACGTGGCGGACGCCGGCCCCGGGGCGGGCGTGAACGGTAGGGTACGCGGTCCTCGCCCCCGTTTGGGGGGAGACCTCCCCCAGCGGCCCTCACTGCCCCCGCTCACCGACGACCACGGCGACGTGGACGAGGGCTCCCGTCTCCTCCAGGGTCATGAGTACCTCGGGATCGGCGCTGCTGTCGGTGACCAGGTGGGCGATCTCCTCGGGGGCGACGGTGGGCACCATGGTGTCGGCGCCGATCTTGGTGTGGTCGGCCAGGACGATGGTCTCCTCGGCGCAGGCGGCCAGGGCCCGGTCCACGCTGGCCACGGCCGGGTTGGGGGTGCTCAGGCCCCGGTCGGCGCTGACCCCGTTGCCGGAGAGGAAGGCCCGGTTGACGCGCAGTCCGGCCAGGCTCTGTTCCGCGGCGACCCCGACCAGTGCCCTGACGGGCCCGTGCAGGGTCCCGCCGGTCACGACCACCTCGACGCCGACGGCACCTGTCAGGACGTCGGCGACGCCCAGGGAGTTGGTGACCACGGTCAGGTCGGTGTGCGTCAGGAGCTCGCGGGCGAAGGCCTCGGCGGTGCTGCCGGGGCCGATGGTGACGGCGTCGCCGGAACGGACCAGGCGGGCCGCGGCCGAGGCGATGGCGGCCTTCTCCGCGGCGCACTGGCCGCTCTTTCCGGAGTAGCTCTGTTCGTGGCCGATCCGCCCCGGGAGGGCGACCCCTCCCCGGCGGCGGTCGACGAGCCCCTCGGCCTCCAGCGCGCGCACGTCGCGGCGGATGGTGACCTCCGAGGCGCGGACCTTCGAGGCGATGTCGCGCAGGGACATGGTGCCGTTGGCGCGCACGAGTTCGAGAATGCGCTCCCGACGCTCGGCGGCGAACGCCGGACGGCTCTCCTCGGACATGCGACCCACTTCCGTGCTCTGTTCCCGGCACGGGCGGCGGTCCCGCGCGGTTCCTAGATTACGGACCCGTCCCCGGACATCGCCCGCTCGGGCCCGGAACCGTCCGCGGCGGTTCCCGGTCTCTCCATGAGGAGGGTGACGATGACGACCGCCGTGAGCGCCACCAGGCCGATGAGTGCTCCCGCTCCGAACAGCACCACGACAGACATCTGAGCCTCCCAGGGGACGGGCTGACCTGCCAATCACCAAATTCCCGGTTTGGGTTGGCCTCACACCACCGAACGCGGGGAAGATCGCGTCACAATGGGGATATGAAGCTCGATCCGGCACCCCTGTCCACCGAGGTCTGGTGGGCGCACACCTCCGCAGCCGACGACCGCCTGCTACGCCTCATGGACGAGGAGGACCTCGCCCGCAACGCCCGCTTCCGCCACCAGGCCGACCGCGACCGGCACCTGCTGGGCCGGGCCATGGCCCGGCTACTGCTGGCCGAGCGCGCCGACTGCCCGCCCGAGAAGGTGACCTTTGCCTTGCGCTGCCGTTCCTGTGAGGAGAAGGAGCGCACGGGCGCCAGCGACGGCGCGGGCTCCGACCAGGGGCCCCACGGCAAGCCCCATCCCACCGGTCCCGCCGAGGGATGGGAGATCTCCGTCAGCCACTCGGGCGCATGGGTCGTGCTCGCCCTGGCCCCCGACGTACCCGTGGGAGTGGACGTCGAGCGCGTCTCCGCTACTCGCGACCTGGAGGGCCTGGTGGGCTACACCCTGGGCGGCTCGGAGAGCCGGGCCTGGGAGCGCCTCTCCCCCGCCGACCGGGTCGGCGGGTTCTTCCGTTACTGGGCTCGCAAGGAGGCCCTGCTCAAGGCGACCGGCCTGGGGCTGTCCGGCGGCCTGCGCCGGGTCCTGGTGAGCCCGGCGGACGCCGCCCCCGAGCTGCTGGGCTGGTCCGGTGACGGCGGCCCGGAGGCAGCGACGCTGCTGGACCTGGAACGGGGTGAGGAGTACCGGTCGGCGCTGGCCGTCCTGACCGACCGCCCGGTGGAACTCGCGGTGCACCCCCACGAGGAGACCGTCAGGACGCTGCGTTCCCGGCCAGGTGGCGGCTGATGACCATGCGCTGCACCTGGTTGGTGCCCTCCACGATCTGGAGCACCTTGGCCTCGCGCATGTAGCGCTCGACGGGGAAGTCCCGGGTGTAGCCGTAGCCGCCGAAGACCTGCACGGCGTCGGTGGTGACCCTCATGGCGGTGTCGGTGGCCAGGAGCTTGGCCATGGCGGCCTGCTTGCCGAAGGGGCGCCCGGCGTCGCGCAGGCGTGCGGCGGCCAGGTAGAGCTCGCGGGAGGCGGCGACCTGGGTGGCCATGTCGGCGAGCATGAAGCCCAGGCCCTGGAAGTCGCCGATGGCCCTGCCGAACTGGTGGCGTTCGCGGGAGTAGGCGACGGCGGCGTCCAGGGCGGCCTGGGCGAGGCCGACGGCGCAGGCGGCGATGCCCAGGCGCCCCGAGTCGAGGGCGGCCAGGGCGATGCCGAACCCCCTGCCCTCCTCACCGACCAGGGCGCCGGCGCCGAGCAGGACGTCGTCGAAGAGCACCCCGGCCGTGGGCGAGGAGTTCATGCCCATCTTGCGCTCGGGCGCGGCCGAGGCCAGACCGGGGGCGCTGGCGGGGACGTGGAGGCAGCTGATGCCGTGGGAGCCGGAGTCGGGGGCACCGGTGCGTGCGAAGAGCGTGTAGTAGTCGGCCCGGCCGCCGTGGGTGGTCCAGGCTTTGGCCCCGTTGACCCGGTAGCCGTCCTCGACACGCTCGGCCCGGGTGGTCAGGGCCGCGGCGTCGGAGCCGGAGGCCGCCTCGGACAAGCAGTAGGCGCCCAGGAGGCCGCCGCCGAGCATGTCGGGCAGGAGCGCGGCCTTCTGGTCCTCGGAGCCGAAAGCGGCCACGGGGTAGCAGGACAGGGTGTGGACGCTGACGCCCAGGCCGACCGCCAGCCAGCCGCGGGCCAGTTCCTCCACCACCTGTAGGTACACCTCGTAGGGCTGGTCGCCGCCGCCGTACTCACCGGGGTAGGGCAGTCCGAGCAGTCCCGACCCGCCGAGCACACGGAAGACCTCGCGCGGGAAGAGGCCGCCCTCCTCGTCGTGGGACGCGCGCGGAGTGAGCTCCTTGTCCGCGATCTCCCGGGTCAGTTCCAGGAGTTGCTCCGCCTCGGGGGTGTGCAGCGTGCGTTCGACCGTCATGGGTTTCTCCCGCGCTTTCGGACTGTCCAGCATGCGGACGTAGTAGGGCGTCCAACTATATGGTGACGCAGGGCACCTTACCCCACAAGCCGATATGTCCGGCGGCCCGACCTTTGACAAGCCGGGTCACAGGCCGTCGCCCCGTTGGACGGCACGGCTGGCTCCGGCCACGGGGACGACCCGTCTGTACACGGGGGCCCTCCCCGTCCTAGATTCCACGCATGGACCTCGAACTCCGCCACCTGCGCACCATCTGCCTCCTGGCCGACACCGGCAGTGTGACCAGGGCGGCCGCCGCGCTCTCCACGTCCCAGCCCGCGCTGACCACCCAGCTCCAGCGGATCGAGCGCGAGGTCGGCGGACCGCTGTTCCACCGCGGCCGCTCCGGCGTCCATCCCACCGAACTGGGGGAGTTCGTACTGGTCCGCGCCCGCTCGGTCCTGCTGTCCATGGACGACCTGCTCCACGACATCACCGCGCGCGGCGCCTCGCCCACCACACTGCGCCTGGGCGGGGTGGGGCCGCTGACCATAGAGCTGTCGGCCCGCCTACCCGAGGTCTTCCCCGGGGTGCCCGTCCACGTGCGCACGGAGTACTCCCCCAAACTGGTCACCGACCTGGTACGCGCGGGCCGTCTGGACCTGGGGACCACGATCGACTACGTGGACCGCGACCTGTCCACGGACGGCCTCCTGTCCTGGGCGATGCTCTCGGTGGAGCCGCTGCACGTGGCGTTGTGGGCCGACCACCCCCAGGCGGACAGACCGCTGGTTCGCCTGGGCGACCTGGCCGACGCCCCGTGGGCACTCACCCCGCCGGACGGCACCGGCTGGCCCGAGTGCTTCTATCTGGCCTGCCAGCGGGCCGGGTTCACCCCCGAGGTGCCCTACCGGCTCTACGACCGCTCCGAGATACGCGACCTCATCGCCGGCCGCCGGGCGGTCGCGCCGTGCCAGCCGGGTTTCGACACCGGCGAGGGCGTGGTGGTCCGCCCCTTCGAGGGAGCGCCCATACAGCTGCGCCACCTGCTGGCCTGGCGGCGCGACAGCCCGATCCACCAGGCCTCCGACAGCATCGCCCGACTGGCCCGCGAGATCCTGCACGACTCGTCCCACTCCCCCGGCCCCGCGCCGGCCGGTGCCGCCACGGCCGACGCCGTCGAGGCGCTGAGGGGCCACCGCAACGGCCACGCGCCTGACGCGCTCAACGGCTGACCCGGCCGCGCGCCGCCCCAGCGTCCGGCCGCACACCGTTCCAGCTTGCAGAATTCCCGGGGCCCGGAAAGCAACGCGAGAGGCCTCGCCCCTCTTTCGCGTGCCGAAAAGCGGACGTGACCGCCGTCATTCGCGCCGTCCCCCCACTCAGCCGAATCCTCTAGCTGACAGGGCCCGTGACCCACACCACGGCCAATGCTTATAACGACGTGAAGCCCTACGTTTTCGCTTTTACGGACTCAAGTCCATTTATTCCGACCTACCAGTCGGTTTGCAATAGCTCTTGACACGCGTACAGTCTCTACTCACAAGTAACGTACTGGTGAGTAGACACAGACCCCCGCCGTCCGCTCCGTACCACGTACCTCCCCGGGTGCCCCCACGCCCGCCCCGAGAAGGCACGACTGAGTCCAGGACACCATCATGCGAACACTGAGAATCCTCGCCTCGACACTGGTAGTCACGGTTCTCCTCACCTCCTGCTCCGACAGCCAGGGCACGGACGGCGCCGGCGGAGCCGACACCCGCGGGGTCTCCGACGATGCCGTCGTCATCGGCACGCACCAGCCGCTCACCGGAGCCGCCTCCCCCGGCTTTCGCCATGTCTCCACCGGCGCCCGGGCCATGTTCGACTACATCAACGACAACGGCGGCATCCACGGACGCCGGATCGAGTACCAGGTCCAGGACGACTCGTTCGACCCCGCGCAGACCATCGAGGCCACCGACAACCTGCTCAACGAGCACGAGATCTTCGCCATGCTCGGCGGTCTGGGCACCCCCACCCACGAGGCCGTGATCGACGACCTCAACGAGAGGGGCGTCCCCGACCTCTTCGTCTCCTCCGGTGCCCTGGCCTGGGACCAGCCCGAGGTCTACCCCTACAGCTACGGCTTCCAGGTCGACTACACCAGGGAGGCCAAGGTCCAGGGCCAGTTCCTCGCCGAGGAGTTCCCCGGCGACAAGGTGGGCCTGCTCTACCAGAACGACGACGTGGGCCCCTCCTCCCACGCGGGGATCGAGCAGTACCTCACCGAGGAGATCGTGGCATGGGAGTCCTACGATCCCGGCGTCCCCGAGCTCGCCGGACAGATCGAGGCCCTCGAGGAGTCCGGCGCCGACGTCGCCGTCTGCTACTGCATTCCCGCCTTCCTCGGGCTGGCCATCCTGGAGGCCACCGCCATCGGCTACACGCCGCAGTGGGTGGCGCCCAGCTTCGGCGGCGACGTGGAGGTCGCCACCGCCCTCATCGAGGAGTACGCACAGGGCACCTCCGCCGAGGAGATACCGCCGGAGTCCTTCCTCGACGGCCTCATCATCACCGCGTTCCTGCCGATGGTCGCCCAGCGCGAGGACCCCTGGACCGAGTTCTTCCTGGAGATCCACGAGGAGTACAACTCCGGCACGCCCTTCACCGACACCACCGTCTACGGCATGGTGCAGGCGACCCTGCTCGCCCAGGCCCTGATGAAGGTCGGCCCCGACCTGACCCGCCAGAACCTGCTCGACACCCTGCACTCCCACGAGTGGCCGGGGCCGGGCCTGGTCCCGTTCACGGCCACCGAGGACGACCACAGCGGCTACTCCGGGGTCATGGTGGTACAGCACAACGCCGGTGAGAGACCCAAGGTCCTCCAGGAGCCCATGGTCACCGACAGCGACGGCGGGGAGATCCTCCCCCTCGACTTCGAACGCCCCTCCCCCGACGAGGTCGACCTGTTCGGCGACGGCACCGGCGAGTAACGGTGTCGCCCGGTGCCGGAGGGGCCCGCGCGTGTCCCGTCTCCCCTCCGGCACCGGCGGCCCCGGGCTTCCCCGGCAGGTCGGGGCACGGCTACCCGGCGCGCCCGTCCGCTTCGGCGTCCTCGGAACGCTCGGGAACGCGGAGGGTGAAAGCCGCTCCGCCGAGCAGCTCGCTGTGCCCCGCCACGAGGCTGCCCCCGAAGCTGCGTACGATCTCCCGCGAGATCGCCAGGCCCAGGCCGCTGCCGCCGGGATCGCGCTCCTTCGACTCCCGCAGCCGCGCGAAGCGCTCGAAGATCCGTTCACGCTCTCCCTCGGGGATGCCCGCTCCGTCGTCGTGCACCTCCACCACGGCGCGGCCCCCCTCGTGGCGGACGATGACGTCGATGCGGGACCTGGCGTGCCGTCGCGCGTTGGCGATCAGGTTGGTGAGGACCCGGACCACGCGCAGCCGATTGACGTCCGCGTAGACCGGGCCCGGTGAGTGCACCGTCAGGCGGGGGTGGCGGTGCCTGTCCACGAACTCCTCCTCGACCAGCGCGGACAGGTCCAGCCTCTCCCGTTCCACGGCTGTGCGGGCGTCCAGGCGGGCCAGTTCGAGCAGGTCGTTGACGATGTTCTCCAGCCGCTCGGTGTCCGAGAGCAGTCCGGTGAGCAGCAGTTCGCGCATCCGGGGATCCGGTTCGGGATCGGAGAGCTCCACCTCCAGCTTGGTCCGCATCCCGGCGATGGGGTTGCGCAATTCGTGGGAGGCGTCGGAGACGAACCGCCGCTGCCTGGTGACGGCCTCCTCCAGCCGCTCCAGGGTGGCGTTGGCGATGCGGGCCAGACTGGCGATCTCGTCCTGGCTCCTGGGCACGGGGAGCCTGCGGTTCAGGTCGCTGGCGGAGAGGGTGTCCAGCTGCGCACTGATCTCCTCCACGGGGCGCAGCGCGCGGCCGACCCCGTACCAGATGGCGATCCCGGTGGCGAGGAGCAGGGCACAGGACATCCCCACCAGTAGGGCCTCCAGCGTGCGGGTGGCCAGGATCTGGGGTGTCCTGACCCCGGAGAAGACCATGACGTCTCCGTAGGCCGTGTCGTCGACGGCGTATCCCACCACCAGCAGACAGGTGCTGGACTCCTGTCCGCAGACGATGGTCTCCACCCGGTCCTCGCCGGGGGCGGGGCGCTCCCCGGTCAGCTGCGGCTGGCCCTCCAGGACGATGCTGGAGGCGAGGACCTCACCGCTGCCGCGCTCGACGACCTGGAACCGCAGGATGTTGTTGCCCTCCGGGATGAGGCCCGGGTAGCGCTCGTCGGCGATGTGCTCGGAGACCCCGCGCGCCTCCTCCGAGGCCAGAACGCTGACCTGTGTCAGAACCGTCTCGCGGATGAGGAAGCTGGTCAGGGCCAGGTCCAGACCGGTGAACACCGCCAGCGCCAGAGCCGCGCCGACAGTGACACGGGCGCGGATCGACCGGGGACGTATCCGACGCCACGCCCTCCTGAACCCATCCCGCCATCCTGACACCCGCCCATTGTCACCCGGGAGGTTCGACATTCGGCGAAACGTCGGCGGTGTGGCGGACAGCCGACCCGGCAGGCACACGTGTCGTCACCGCGTAAATCCGGGACAGGGCCTGCCGGTCGGCTCCACTCGCTACTCGTAGGGGTCCGGCGGGTCGGTGACCTCCTCCATCTCCCGGACCTCGAACCCGTGCTCGCTGACCTCGGAGATCTCCCCCTCAGGCTCGACCCAGGTACCACGCACCGTCCACCAGGTGTCGGCCTCGGGCGCGGGCTCGTTGGAGACGCGCACCTTGTTGACGACCGCGTCGGCGGCGCAGCAGGCCATCTGTAGGCGCGCCAGGTACCAGCCCCCACCGGAGTCGGGCACCGCGAACCCGGTCAGTTCGACCTCGCGTCCGGCCAGCAGGCGCTCCTCGTCGATCCAGGCGCGCATCACGAACTGGCGGATGTCCATGGAGACGGCCTCACCCGGCTCCGCCTCGGCCAGACCGTCGTCGAACCGGCCCGAGCGGGGCTGGTCCGACGGCGGCGGGCTGGAGGAGTCAGAGGTGCTCTCCACGGTGTAGGCACCCAACGCGGGAGGAGCGACGACGAAGACGGCGAGCACGGGCAGCAGGAGCAGCCAGGCCACCCCGGGCGCACGGGAGTGGTCGTGCCCCTGGTGGTCCCCCGCGGCCCCGTCCCCGGTGTCGGCGGCCTCTGCCACGGCCACGTCCGCCTCCCGCTCCGTCCTCTCCCCGCGCAGCTCGGCCACGATGACGAGCACGCCGAGCACCACCATGACCACGCCAGCGGCGATGAGGAAGGGGCCAAAGCCCGACTTGACCCAGTTCAGGTACAGGTCGGTGGCCACCGTGCTGGTCAGCGCGGCCGCGCCGAGCAGCACGAGGGTGAGCCCCTGAGCAATGCGGTTCACAGGACCAAGCCTCCGATCAGGAACGTGCTGAGCAGGCCGACCAGCAGGCACAGCGGCGCGAAGCGCACCGCGAAGCGCCAGCCGAACACACCCGCCTGCATCGCGATGAGTTTGAGGTCGACGATCGGGCCGATCACCATGAACGCGAGCTTGGCGGTGGGCGAGAACTCGGTGAGGCTGATCGCCACGAACGCGTCGGCCTCGGAGCAGATGGACAACAGGATGGCGAGTACGGAGAGTACGAGCACCGAGATCACCGGAGCCTCGGCCACCGTCAGCAGCCACTCGCGCGGCACCATGACGTTGAGGGTGGCGGCTGCCAGGCCGCCGACCACCAGGTAGCCGCCCGCGTGCATCATGTCGTGCAGCATCGACTCCCGAAAGACCTTCCACCGGGGCTCGCCGGGGCTGTGGGGGCGGGCGGGCAGGCGCAGCCAGTCGGCTCGGCCGAAACGCACCCAGATCCACCCGATGGCCACCGAGGCCAGCAGCGAGGCCGCGAACCGGGCCAGCACCATCTCGGGCTGTCCGGCGAAGGCCACCGCGGTGGCGATCATGACGATCGGGTTGATGGAGGGTGCGGCCAGCAGGAAGGTGAGCGCGGCGGCGGGCGCCACCCCGCCCTTGATCAGGCTTCCGGCGATGGGGACCGAGGCGCACTCGCAGCCGGGCAGCAGCGCTCCCGATGCCCCGGCCACCGGCACCGCGCGGCTGGGGCTGGAAGGGATGAAGCGCTGGTAGGCCGAGGCCGGGACGAACGCGGTGAGCGCGGCCGACAGCGCCACCCCGAAGACCAGGAAGGGGATCGCCTGAAAGCTGATCGCGGTGAAGATGGTGGCCCACGCGAGGAAGGCCTGGCTGGTCAGCTGGTCGGACAGCCAGGCGTGTCCCATCGCCATCATGGTGATGAAGAGGGCGAACAGCCAGACCGTCCCGGTTCTGCGTTGTCCCCCACGGCGCCCCCAGTCCTCTGGGGGTAGCTCGTCGACCCGGTCGTCCCATCCCCCGGCGAGCGTGTCGCCAAGGGAGTTGGATGCGGCGGGGTCGGGTACGGCGGGCGTCGTCCGGTCGGGCACGGTGGTCACTCCGCAGTGGTCGGGCGGGAACTTCAGGCATAGTACCGAAAATCATTTTCGCCCGTGAACGTTCCACTCGAGCCTGTGGACAACCGAGGTGCCCGGAGTCAGCCGAGGTACCCCATCCCGGACAGGAACATCACCCTCTGCGCTCCCCACACACCCACGTACCACACCAGGCCCGCGGGCACCATCGCGGCGAGCGCACGTGGCCGGTCCCCCGGCACGCGGGCCACCACCAGGATGAGCATAACGCCCAACAGCGCGACGACTCCGGACTGGACGAACATGGGGACCGGGGACCCGAACGGGGGCACCTCCGGCATCGTGATCCGGAAGTGCGCCCAGTCCAGCACCGGGAGCAGCGCCTCGGCGAGGAAGACCCCGCCCAGCAGGCCGAGCCCCACGAGGCGGCGCGACCGCCGTTCGTGGCGGATCCACGCCCCGGCCCCGGTCAGCACAGGACCGGCCACGCACGCGGCCAGCAGCCACAGCCAGGCCGGGAGCAACCATCCCACCGGGTTCAGGAGGTAGCCCGGTCCGCCGGTGAGTACCGCCCCCGCTGCGTAGTAGCACACCACGGCGCTGAGCAGGGCCACGGCTCCGGAGACCGGCACCTGCCAGGGGCGCAGCCGGGTACTCGCCCACATGCCCAGCAGGACCACGACGGCGCACCAGCCTGAGGACAGGTCGGTGAACAGCGTCCGGATCCACCCGGGCAGCAGGACCGCCCCGAGGATGCTCAGTGCGCCCAGGGCGGGTCCGGCCAGTGCGGCCAGGAGGAGCACGGCGGGAGAGGGGGAGCGGGAGGAGGCGGATACCTTCTGCATACCTTCGCTATCGCTTCGCGCGGGGTCCCCGGTTCCCCTGCCCCGGGGGGCCTCTAACGCTCCTGCGGCCCCTCCTCCCCCGGGTCGCCGCCCCCGTCGGTCCGCTCCCCGGCCTCCCCGTCCGTTCCGTCGGGCTCCTCCGCGGTTCGCTCCCGTTCGTCCGCGTCCAGGCCCGGGTCGGGGGGCGCCTCGCCCTCGGCACGCTGGACGTCGTCGGGCAGGGCACCGGAGGCCGGACCCCAGCATTCCACGTTCTGTAGGTCGGGCATCTTGGAGAGCGTGAACTGGGGGTCCAGCCCGTTGCGCAGCTGGCGGCTGTAGTCGGCCAGCAGCCGGAAGGCGGTCGCCGACAGCGGTGCCAGCGCCAGCAGGTTGACGACGGCCATGACGCCCATGGAGACGTCGGCGATGTTCCACACCAGGGTCAGCGGGGCCACCGAACCGAGGAACACCGCGGCCAGGACCGCGTAGCGGAAGTAGGTCATGTGCCTGGGGCTGCTGTCCAGGAACATCAGGTTGGTCTCGCCGTAGTAGTAGTTGCCCAGTACCGATGTGAAGGCCAGCAGGAACAGGATGACCGTGAGCGCGTGGAGCGCCCACTCCCCCAGGCTGGCCTCCAGCGCGCCCTGGGTGACCTGGATGCCCGCCTCGCCCCCGAAGTCGGGATCGCCGACCAGGACGATGAAGGCCGTCACCGAACACACCAGCCAGGTGTCGAAGTACACGCCCAGGGTCTGCACCAGCCCCTGCTTGGCCGGGTGGGAGACGGAGGCGGTGGCGCCGGCGTTGGGGGCCGATCCCAGGCCCGCCTCGTTGGAGAACATGCCGCGCCGCATGCCCTGGACGATCGCCGTGCCCACGCCTCCGGCGACGAACTCGCGCGCACCGAAGGCCGAGGTGAAGATGTCGCTGACGACCCGGGGCACTTCGCCTATGTTGACGATCACCACGTACAGGCCGATCAGGATGTAGAGGGTCGCCATCAGCGGGACCAGGCTCTGGGCCACGTGGGCGATACGCCGGATGCCGCCGAAGATGACCAGGGCGGTCAGGCCCGCCAGGAGCAGGCCGACCACGGTCGACAGCAAGAGCCCGGGTGACCCGCCGAGGACGCCCGCGGAGGTGGAGATGGCGGAGGCGATGCTGTTGGCCTGCACCGTGTTGAACACCAGGCTGAAGGTCACGGTGATGACGACGGCGAACAGTACGCCCATCCACCGGCTGCCCAGCCCGTACCGCATGTAGTAGGCGGGACCGCCCCGGAACCCGGTGGTGGTGCGTACCTTGTACAACTGGGCGAGGGTGGACTCCACGAACGCCGCCGCGCCCAGCAGCGCGGCCATCGCCCACATCCAGAACACCGCGCCGGGGCCGCCGAGGACGATCGCGGTGGCCACGCCGACGATGTTGCCGGTCCCCACCCGGGAGGCGGCCGAGACGGCGAAGGCCTGGAAGGAGGAGATCTCCCTCCTGCCGTCGGGGGCGATCCCGGGGGCGCTACGGATGACACGGAACATCTCCGGGAGCAGGCGTAGCTGCACGATCCCCGAACGCACCGTGAAGTAGGCGGCCAGGATGATCAGGAGCGGAATGAGGAAGTAGCTCCAGAAGAAGTCGTTGACGGCAACGATGGCGTCGTTGATGACGTTCACGCGCTCCCCTTCAGGCGGCCAGACGGCCCCGGACGGATCAAGGCCACCCCGTAACCTTGCACGTCACCCGCTGTGGGACCCAGGTGGACACGCGAAGGGAAAGCAAAGGACCGTAACGGGTCAACAATCCGCCACGGACACATGATCACGCCCCGGCCTGTGGCGGAAGCAGCCATGGTCAGCCCCGCGGGCGCTCCCTACCGTTCCGGTCATGGAACAGAACTCCTCCCCAGCACCGCCCTCCGACCGGCGGAGGGCGCCGTTCCTCCGTGTGGTCACCGCCAGCCTCGTAGGCACGACCATCGAGTGGTACGACTTCTTCCTCTACGGCTCCGCCGCCGCCCTGGTCTTCAACCGGGTCTTCTTCCCCGAGTCCGAGCCGCTGGTCGGCACCATGCTGGCGTTCACGACCTACGCCGTGGGGTTCGTCGCGCGCCCGCTGGGCGGCCTGGTCTTCGGCCACTTCGGAGACCGGGTCGGCCGAAAACAGCTGCTCATCATCAGCCTGCTGATGATGGGGGGCGCCACGTTCGCGATCGGCCTGCTGCCGACCTACGCGGCGGTCGGTGTGGCCGCGCCACTGCTGCTGACCCTGCTACGGGTGGTCCAGGGCTTCGCCCTGGGCGGCGAGTGGGGCGGCGCGGTCCTGCTCGTCGCCGAGCACGGCAGACCTCAGCACCGCGGTTTCTGGGCGTCCTGGCCACAGGCGGGCGCACCGGGCGGCAACCTGCTGGCCACCGCCGTACTGGCGGTCCTGGCCGTGGCGATGAGCGACGAGGCCTTCCTCGACTGGGGCTGGCGTATCCCGTTCCTGCTCTCGGGCGTGCTGGTGCTCCTCGGCCTGTGGATCCGCCTGGCGGTGAGCGAGTCCCCGGTCTTTCGCGACGCACGCGAGCGGGCCGCCTCCTCGGCCGAGCCCGAGCGCGCCCCCATCCTGGGCGTGCTGCGAGACCACTGGCGCGAGGCGCTGGTGGCCATGGGCGTGCGCATGGCCGAGAACGTCTCCTACTACGTCGTCACCGCGTTCATCCTGGTCTACGCCACCCAGCAGGCCCAGATGCCCAACGGTCAGGTCCTCAACGCGGTGCTCATCGCCTCCGCGGTGCATCTGGTGACCATCCCCGCCTGGGGCGCCCTGTCGGACCGGATCGGGCGGCGGCCGGTGACGGCCGTCGGCGCCGCGGGCATGGCGGTCTGGGCGTTCGTGTTCTTCCCGCTGGTCGACGCGGGCACCTTCGGCTCGGTGACGCTGGCCGCGACGGTGGGACTGATCCTGCACGGTGCCATGTACGGCCCCCAGGCCGCCTTCTTCTCCGAGCTGTTCAGCACCCGGGTGCGCTACTCGGGCGCGTCGGTGGGCTACCAGCTGGCGTCGATCGTGGCAGGTGGCCTGGCACCGCTGATCGCGACCATGCTGCTGGCCTCGTTCGGCAGCAGCACGCCGATCGCGTTGTACGTGGCGGCGATGGGGGCGGTCACCCTGGTCGCCGTCGCGGTCTCCCGCGAGACCCGGGGCAGCGACCTGCGTCGGGTGACGGTGTCCGAGAGGAGTAGGTGACCCCGGAAAAGCCAGAGTCCGGCAGGTGCCACCTGCCGGACTCTGGTCCGTTCACGTTCCGGTACTACCTGGGGTATCCGCGGACGCGCACCCCGCTGAGCGAGGGCGGCGCCCGCAGCACGACCTAGCGGGGAGCGGAGTCGTAACGGTCGCCCCGGCGCGGGCCGCCGCGGCGGTCACCCCGGTAGCCGCCGCGGTTGTCGCCGCCGCGGTAGCCCCCGCCACCACGGCGGTCGCCGCGGTGGCCGCCCTCGCCGTCACGGGAACCGCCTTCACCGCGCTCACCGCGGGAACGGTCGCCCCGGTAGCCGCCGCGGTACCCGCCACCGCTGCGGTCGCCGCGGGGACCCCCGCGGTAGCCGCCGCGACGGGGACCGCCACGGCCACGGCGCTCACGCACGGGCTCCGGCGGCTCGATCCACGGCTCCCAGGAGGGCTCCTTGGCACCGGTCACCTCGGAGAGCAGCTCGTCGCCGGGGTTGACCAGGTGCTGCTTGGCGTCGACACCGGCGTCGCTGAGCAGGCGGCGGGCCATACGGCGCTGGTTGGGCGCCACCAGGGACACCACGGAGCCCGAGGAGCCCGCGCGGGCGGTGCGGCCGCCGCGGTGCAGGTAGTCCTTGTGGCCGGTGGGCAGGTCGACGTTGACGACCATGTCGATGCCGTCGACGTGGATGCCGCGGGCGGCGACGTCGGTGGCGACCAGGGTCTGGATGCGGCCCTCACGGAACTTGGCCAGGGTGCGGGTGCGCACGCTCTGGGTCTTGCCGCCGTGCAGGGAAGCACTGGGGACACCGGCCTGGGCCAGCTGCTCGCTGATGGTGTCGGCGCGGTACTTGCTGCGCACGAACAGGAGGGTACGCCCGTCGCGCGCGGCGATCAGGGTGACGATCTTGTTCTTGTCACGGGGCAGCACCTTGAGCAGGTGGTGCTCCATGGTGGCGACCTGCGATACCGGCGGGTCCACGGAGTGGGTGCGCGGCTCGTTCATGTACCTGCGGACCAGCTTGTCGACGTCGCCGTCGAGCGTGGCCGAGAACAGCAGGGTCTGTCCCCCGGGGCGCACCTGGTCCAGGAGCTGGGTGACCTGCGGCATGAAGCCCATGTCACACATCTGGTCGGCTTCGTCGAGCACCGAGACCTCCACGTCGCCCAGGTCGCAGACGCCCTGGTCGATGAGGTCGGTGAGGCGGCCGGGGGTGGCGACCAGAACGTCGACACCGCGGCGCAGCTCGTTGATCTGGCGGGTGTAGGAGCTGCCGCCGACGACGTCGCCCACGCGGGCGCCCACGATGCGGGCGTAGGTGCGCAGGGCGTCGCGGGCCTGGTGGGCCAGCTCGCGGGTGGGCACCAGGATCAGGGCCCGGGGACGGTTGGCGGCGGCGCGGCGCTCGGCGGCGCGCACGAGGACCGGCAGGCCGAAGGCCAGGGTCTTACCCGATCCGGTACGGCCGCAGCCGAGGACGTCTCGGCCGTCGAGGGCGTCCGGAATGGTGGCGGCCTGGATCGGGAACGGGGTGGTCACACCGTTCTTGGCCAGCTCTCCAACGATGTCCTGGGGAAGTCCCAGCGTGTCGAAAGCAGGCATTACGGCAGTGTCCGTCGTCAAGTGACGTGTACCTTCCTCATCGTTTGGCAGCGTTTCGAGGAAGGCTCCACACGGCCGGGCCAGCGAAGAAATCACACAAACGCGCCTGATCACACGCGGAAGCGGGCCCCTGCGTAGTGCGGGGCTCCTAAGCTCGCGAGTTCCTCACGGGTGTGGGGGACGAGCGACTCTTCGGGTCAAGAGTGGCACCGACCGGGTCGGCACGCTCTCCGCGTCTTGCGCGGCCTGGGCGCGCTCGGATGCGCGCGGCATGTCACGACCGCTCAAAGAAGCTTACTAGAAATCGTCTCACGGCGGGAACGGAGCAGAGGTTTTTCCCGGTGATCCGGGTCTCCTCCGCTGTTTCCGGGCTCGCTGGAGGCCCCGCCCCCGTAAGCGGGGGCCCGCCCGTGCACGCGGGATCCGTCCGTGCGCACGGGCGGTGACGGGCTACTGGTCAGCCGTCCCCCGGGCCAGGGCGGCGAGCCGGCCCGTCTGAGCCTTGCGCTCGGCCTCGGCCTGCTGGGACAACGTGTTGCCCGCGGCCTGCTGGAGCAGGGCCTTGGTGGCGGTGGCGGCCTCGCGGTCGGTGGCGAGGAGCGCGGCGACGACGTCGTCCACAGCGCCGGAGAGTTCGTCGGGGGCGACGACGAGCTCGGCCAGGCCCAGGTCCCGCGCCTCCGGGGCACCGACCCGGCGGGCGGTCAGGCAGATCTCGACGGCGCGGTGGACCCCGACGATGTCGACCAGGGGCTTGGTGCCGGTGAGGTCGGGGACCAGACCGAGTGCGGGCTCCTTCATGCACAGCTGGGCGTCGTCGGCCAGGATCCGCAGATCACAGGACAGGGCCAGCTGGAAGCCCGCGCCGATGGCGTGGCCGCGCACGGCGGCGACGGTGACCAGGTCGGGGCGGCGCAGCCAGAGGAAGCCCTCCTGCAGGCCGGTGATGTAGTCCTGGACCTCGGCGTCGGTGGAGGTGCCGTCGGCCAGTCCCGCGACCATGGAGCGCTCGCCGTCGACGCCCTCAGGGCTGAACATGCCGAGGTCGATGCCGGCGGAGAAGATGTCGCCCTCCCCGGCGATCACCACGATTCGGACATCCTCGGGAAGGGTCTGGCCGATGTGGGCCAGCGTGCTCCAGGTGCGTCCGGTCATCGCGTTGCGGCGCCCGGGGTCGCTGATGGTGACGCGGGCGACCGGGCCCTCCACCGCCAGCCGGAGCCGGGCCCGGGAGAGCTCCTCCTCGGTGGGTGGCAGCGCGGGGCCGTTCGACGCCTGTGTCATGGGTTCCTCCGTCGTGTTCGGTGTCACCCCAGATATTACTCAGCGGTAACCGATGGAGGCGCGCACGGGCCCAAAGCCCGTGCGCGACAGGTTCACGCCTTGCGCGTGGCGCCGCCTCGGCCCCGCAGGTCCACCTCAGCCTCACTCAGCAGCCGGTGGACGAAACCGTAGGAGCGTCCGGTGGCCGCTGCCAGCATGCGGATGCTCTCCCCCGCGTCGTAGCGGCGCTTGAGTTGGGCGGCGAGTTCGGAGCGGTCTGGCCCCACCAGCCGTCTGCCCTTTCCCGGCACGTCGTTCACAGGTCACTCCTCCGAGTCATTCGATCACCCTCAGCGGGAACCCCTCAATGATCAGGCATGCCGATCACGTTCCGCCACATCTTCCGGGCGCCACGCGGGGCACTGCGTTCCGAAACGAGGTTCCGGAACGCAGTAATCACCGACCGAAAAGGGAGGGAGTGAACCTCCCAGCGCTCTGGGCGTCCAGAGCGACCCGTTCGCGGATCCGCCGCCTCAGGCCAGGGCGATGAGGTCCTCGAACTCGGCGTTCCACACGTCCTCCACGCCGTCGGGCAACATGATGACCCGCTCGGGCTGGAGCGCCTCCACCGCGCCCTCGTCGTGGGTGACCAGCACGATCGCGCCCTTGTAGCTGCGCAACGCGCCCAGGATCTCCTCGCGGCTGGCCGGGTCCAGGTTGTTGGTGGGCTCGTCGAGCAGCAGCACGTTGGCGCTGGAGACCACCAGCGTGGCGAGGGCCAGCCGGGTCTTCTCCCCGCCGGAGAGCACGCTCGCGGGCTTGGTGACGTCGTCACCGGTGAACAGGAACGACCCGAGTGTGCGCCGCGCCTCCACCTCCGGCAGGTCCGGAGCCGCGCTCATCATGTTCTCCAGGACGGTCCGGTTCACGTCCAGGGTCTCGTGCTCCTGCGCGTAGTAGCCGAGCTTGAGCCCGTGGCCGGGCAGGACCCGGCCGGTGTCGGGCTTCTCGACGTCGCCCAGCAGTCGCAGCAGGGTGGTCTTGCCCGCGCCGTTGAGGCCCAGGATGACCACGCGGCTACCGCGGTCGATGGCCAGGTCCACCCCGGTGAAGATCTCCAGGGAGCCGTAGGACTTGGACAGTCCCTCGGCCATGAGCGGCGTGCGGCCGCTGGGCGCCGGGTCGGGGAAGCGCAGTTTGGCGACCTTGTCGGACTTGCGTACCCCCTGCACGCCGTCCATGAGGCGGTCGGCCCGGTTGAGCATCTGCTGGGCGGCGCGTGCCTTGGTGGCCTTGGACCGGAACTTGTCCGCCTGCTTGCGCAGGGTGTCGGCCTGCTTCTCGGCGTTGGCGAGCTCGCGCTTGCGCCGCCGCTCGTCGGCCTCACGCTGGTCCTGGTACAGCTTCCAGCCCATGTTGTACATGTCGAGGACGCTGCGGTTGGCGTCCAGGTAGAACACCTTGTTCACCACCTGCTCGACCAGCTCCACGTCGTGGCTGATCACGATGAGCCCGCCCTGGTGGGACTTGAGGAAGTCACGCAGCCAGACGATGGAATCGGCGTCCAGGTGGTTGGTGGGCTCGTCCAGCAGCAGCGTGTCCGCTCCGCTGAACAGGATGCGCGCCAACTCGATCCGGCGGCGCTGCCCGCCGGAGAGCGTGTGCAGCGGCTGGGAGAGCACCTTCTCAGGCAGGCCCAGGCTGGAGGCGATGGCGGAGGCCTCGGCCTCGGCGGAGTACCCGCCCAGCACGTGCAGCCGCTCCTCCCAGCGCGAATAGGCGCGCACGCCCTTGTTGCGGGTCTTGGTGTCCGTGCTGGCCATCTTCTGCTCGGCCTCGCGCATCCCGTTGAGGGCTTCGTCGATGCCGCGCGCGGACAGCACCCGGTCCCGGGCGATCACTTCCAGGTCGCCGGTCCGGGGGTCCTGGGGCAGGTAGCCGATGCTGCCGGAGGAGGTGACCGTGCCTCCGGTGGGCTGGGCCTCACCCGCCAGCACCTTGGTCATGGTGGTCTTGCCCGCACCGTTGCGGCCGACCAGTCCGATCCGGTCCCCGGGGGCGACGCGGAAGGTGGTCGGCTCCAACAGGAGTCGAGGACCGACGCGCAGTTCGAGGTCGGTGGCGATCAGCATGGTGAGCTTCCTACGAGAGTGGTGAGACGGTTCGGCGCGGCCGGGCACGTAGCGGGGGGCATGGCCTTCCAGCGGCGGGCGATCTCGGGCCGACCGACCCAGACTAACGGCACCGGTGGGGGGGTGGTGTGCGGCGTTTCCTTCCCGACAGGACGAGGGCGCGCTCCCCACGGGGCCAACGGGACGGGGGCGCCGCGCATTCCCCGGACGGAGTAAGGGGAGGGGTCGGTGCCGGTCGACCGGCACCGACCCCTCCCCTTCCCTGTCTACTCGGCGGGGTCGGCGGAGGCACCCCCGCCGTCCTTCGCGCTCTCCCCGTCGGCTCTGACCACGACCGTGTCCGCCTCCACACCGGCGGCATCGCCGGGTTCGTCCGGCGGCTCGTCACCGCTGGCGGTCGGGGGACGGTTGCGCAGCAGCGCGGCCAGAACGGCGACCACCGGGGTGGCCAGGAACATACCCGGCACCCCGCCGACGACGGCGCCGACGGAAATCGCGATGAGCACGATGGGCGAGGGCAGGTCGAGGGACGCTCCGTAGATACGCGGCGCGAAGACGTTGCTTTCCAGCTGCTGGACCAGGACCACGATGCCGACCACGATCAGGGCGGTGACCCAGCCCTCGGTCACGAAGGCCACCAGGGCGGCGAGCAACCCGGTGAGGAAGGCCCCGATGATCGGCAGGAACGCCCCGACGAAGGTCAGCACGATCAGCGGGATGGCCAGGTTGGTGTCGATCAGGAAGATGAGGAAGACGCCGATTCCGAAGGCGTCGAAGAAGCCGACCGCGGCCACTCCGCGCACGTAACGGCCCATCACCTCGTAGGCGACGGTGCCCGCGTGGTGCAGGCCCGGACGGGAGCGAGGCGGCAGCAGGGTGAGGAACCAGTTCATGAGCTGGTCGCCCGAGTGCACGAAGTACACGGTCAGGGCGATGATCAGGACGATGCCGACCAGGACCGAGATCACCGCGGAGGTCGCCGTCCAGGCGCCGCTGAGCAGCTGGTCCTGGTTCTCGGTGATCATGCCCTGGATCTGGCCCCAGGCGTCGTCGATCATTTCGGTGAACAGCGCCGGGTCGAGCCCGAAGGGCACCTCCAGGTTCTGGAGCTCGCCCACCGCGCTGGTGACGCTGTCCACGAGGGGCCCGAACCCCTGGACGGCGGGCGTGACGATCAGCGATATCACGCCGCCGAACACGATGAGTGCGACCAGCAGGGCGATGGCGGTCGAACTGCCCCGGCCCAGCCCCTTACGGCGCAGCCAGTCGGCGACCGGCATGAGCAGGGCGGTGATGAACACCGCCAGGATCACGGGCAGGGTGACGACCGACAGGTAGACGAGCACGTAGATGAGCAGGCCCGCCACCACACCGATCAGCAGGACCCTCCAGGCCACGTCGCTGATCGACCGCAGGAGGTCGTCGTCGCCGGACTGCCGCGACTCGGCCGGGCCCTCGTCCGGGCTCTGGGACTCGGACTTGGAGTGCTCGTTCTCCGCCTCCAGCCTGGCGAGGCGCTCTGCGCGGGCTCTGCGGGCGGAGAGCCACTTGTTCAGGAGCGCCCACACTCCCGGCCGCTGGGCTTGCACATGGACTCCATTCTCCAGATGTTGCGCGGTGGACGCCCGGGGTTCGGCGACCACGTAGGGGCGGTGTTGCGGGGGATGCGCGAATGGGACCCCTGGTTCTCCCAGGTCCGGGAGGTCAACGCTGTCAGAACTGCCAGGGTTCCCGGGGACGGCCGCTGCGGACGATCTCGTTACCGAAGGGCGCGAGGGCCACGGGGATCATCTTCAGCGAGGCCCAGGCCATGGGGATACCGATGATAGTGATCGCGAGGCCGATCGCGGTGGCGATGTGGCCGATGGTCAGCCACCATCCGGCGACGATCACCCAGATGACGTTGAGGACGGTGCTTCCGCCGCCCGATCCGGGCCTGCGGACCAGATCCCGGCCGAAGGGCCAGATGGCGTAGCTGGCCATGCGGAAGGAGGCGACACCGAACGGGATCGTGACGATCAGGATGCAGCAGATGAGTCCGGCGATGACGTAGCCGACCGCCAGCCAGAATCCGGCGACGAAGAGCCAGATGATGTTCAGGATGAGCCGCAAGAGGGCCACAGTGCCTCGTCCTCCTTGGATTGATCCCGTGTCGGGAGCGCGCGGCCGAGAGCGGGCCGCACCGGTTGCTTTCTATCGTCTGGGACGCGCACGCACCACGACCTGTTCCGAGATCGCCCCCTGGCCCTTCCCCTAGGGGTGGGCCCCACCGCATGTGAGAAGGGGTGCGGGGAACCGTTCCGCCCCCGGGGCGGCGTGTCGCGAAGAGGGGGCGCGGAGCGCTCCGGCGGGGCGGGAGGAGGGGTCTGGGGCCTTCCCGGCAGCAACGACGGAGGGTGAGGACATACGGTCATGCCCGAACTTGGGACTCTGCACAGACCACAATGTGATCGGTACATCAGAAGGAGCCCCTAGGCAGGAGGGACATCGCACCATACGATGTGCTGTGTCCTTCGCAAGACGTCAATCCTGCGAAGTGCGACAAACTCGGACAAACGACCGAGGATCGGTCAGCAGTCATCAGATTTCGGTAACGGTTGTGCGAGTAATTTCCCTACCCCCCGTGCATGAGCGGGACTAGGGATGGCATGATTACGTACCGGCTCGGACGGAGGCCGTCACCGCCTCCGCAGCCGTTCGCGTGAGAGCACTCCGTCATCGGCGGATCAGTGCCACAAGGCTTGCTTCTCGTGGTCTCAGCCACACCGGGGAACATCGCTGGCACCCCTCGGCGTTTGCGTCGTGCGGGGTGGCTCACGCCGTGTGACCAACTTTTGGTGATTGAAGCTCTTTCCGACAGCTTACTAGTGATTTCAGTAGAGGTGGTTCAAGCATGTCTCAGGTACGTCGGCAGGCCGCGCTGCGCCCCCGCCCGAGCTGGGGGTGGCAGGATGCCGCCGCGTGCCGGGGCGAGGACCTTGTGCTCTTCTTCGGCCCGGACGGCGAACGCCAGCCGGAGCGGGAGATTCGCGAGCGCAAGGCCAAGGAGATCTGTTCGGCCTGCCCGGTCCGAAACGACTGCCTGGACTATGCGATCTCGCGTCCGGAGAAGTACGGCACCTGGGGCGGCCTGAACGAGGACGAGCGCGCTTCTGAGCGCCGTCGTCGTATGCGCCGCGCCAACGCCGCCTAACCGAGGTTTCTGCGCACAACGGATCTCCCCCGGTGGCCCCGGCCCCCGAGTAAACCCGCGGCGCCCCGACGACGATCGTCGAGGGCGCCGCGGGTTTTCTCATGCCCCCCACCTCGCTGGTCCCGGCCCGTACCGCCCGCGAACGGGAACGGCCCCGTGCCCGGCTCACCGGACGCCCCCGCCCAGGTGCAGGTCGAACCAGTCCAGTGCCTCCGAGGCCACCCGGCGCCACTCGCGAGGGTCCCCGAGCAGCTGTTCGGTGCCCGCCGTGACTCGCAGGTCGGTGGGTCCGCCCATCCTGCCGCGTGCCCACTCGCCGAGTTCGCGCACGAAGGAGTCGTCGCCCTCCAGCAGCACCAGGACCGGTGCCCGCACGCCCGGCAAGCTGTCCTCGGCCAGGTCGATCCGGCCTCCGTGCACCACCACCGCGGCCACGTCCCGGGGCTGTTCGGCAGCGGTGAACAACGCGGCCGCCGCGGCCTGGCCCGAGGCCAGCACGCCCAAGGGCTCGTTGGCCACGTCGGCGGCCCGGCGCAGCCAGGTGACCGCGGCGCCCAACCGTTCACCGAGCACGTCGGCTCCGACGCCGCCGGCGCTGGAGGAACGCTCCTGGTCGGTCAACGGGTCCAGGAGCAGGGTGGCGTATCCGGCCCGCCGTAGGACCGCGGCGACCGACCGCCACTGCTGGTCGCCGCGCCCCTCCTCCGAGGCCATGACCACCGCGCCGCGTAGGTCGGTGGGCATGGTGAGGTCTCCGTCGAGGTAGACCTGCCCTGCGCGCACCCGCACGCCCCGGGCCTCGCCGGGCCGCGGCCGCGGACGCGCGCGCTCGGCCAGGATCTCGGTGACGCGGCCGTCGGAGAGCTGACCGAAGTCGCGGTACCACTGCCCCACCGCACGGAAGTTGTCCGGCGCGCTGAGCACCACCAGGGCGTCGGCCTCCTCACGCAGCAGTTCGACCGCCTCCGGTGAGGCGACTGGCACGGCCAGGACCAGTTGGGCGGGTCCGGCCTGGCGGACCATCCGCAGCGCGGCGCGTGCGGTGCCGCCGGTGGCGACGCCGTCGTCCACGACCACGCAGTCGCGCCCGGCGATCCTCGGTGCCGGACGCTCACCGCGGTAGACGCGGCGTCGGCGGTCGAGCTCGTCGCGCTCGGTGGCGACGGTGCCGGACAGGGCCTGGCGGGGCACGTGCATCCGGGCCAGGGCGAGGTCGTCGTAGAGGACTCGCCCGTCCTCGGCCATGGCCCCGACCCCCAGCTCGGGTCGTCCGGGCAGGCCGATCTTGCGGACCATGAGTACGTCGAAGTCGGCGTCGAGCCGTTGGGCGAGCTCCGCACCGACCGGTACTCCGCCTCGGGGCAGGGCCAGCACGAGTGGATCGTTGACCGCGAAGGGGCGCACCCGCTCCGCGAGGCGGCGTCCCGCCTCCGTCCGGTCGGCGAAGGGCAGTGAAACGGGTACTGGGTTCATGTCCTCACCGGTCCGGGACCCGGGCCCCGGTACCGCTCCTCTCGGCTGTGTGGAGTGAGCCGCTGGAAAGTGGTACCGAGATACCCCCCGACACGGTGGTTGCAACCCCGGGCCCGAACAAAACCCGGCCGTCAGGTGCGACGGAAGCCGTTCCTGAGCACGGCCATCAGCAGAGCGTCGTGACGGCGTCCCTCCCACAGAAGGGAGTCGCGCAGCCGGCCTTCCACGGAGAACCCGCAGGAGCGGTAGACGGCGATGGCCCTCATGTTGAAGGCGTAGACGTACAGCCAGACGCGGTGCAGGCCGATGTGCTCGAAGGCGTACTCCAGCACGAGCTGGGTGGCTTCCCAGCCCAGGCCCTGACCGGTGAACTCGATCGCGGACAGGGCGATGCGGTATCCGGCGCTCTCGTTCTCGGGCGCGACGGCGTATATGGACAGCTCACCCAGGTAGCGCGCGTCCTTGGGCGCGATGATGGCCAGGTCCAGACGGTCGGCGCGGCCCGCGCGGGTCTCACACCACTCCCTGGCCTCCGCGTAGGTGAGGTGTCGGTGGGTGCCGGTGAGCCTGCGGACCTCCTCGTCGAGGCTGGCGGTGAAGTAGGCGTCGGTGTGCTCCGGGACCAGGGGCACCAGGCGTACGCTTTTCCCGGTGAGTGTGGGCTTCTCTCGCAGCGCGCTCGTGTTGATCATGGGATCTTCCGGTTCCGTCCGGGCCGTGCGGACACGGTGCCCGGCGCGAGGGAGTCGGCGGACAGCAGGCTGGATGCCCTTGTGCGGGAGCGGGTCGCTGGGCGGGGCCGGGGGTCGGGGCGGGCGGGGGTCGTTTGGTTACGGATCGGGGCCTCTATGTAAATCGGGACCGAGTCCTAAGGCAAGCCCACCGCGGCGGGTCGCGAAAAAGGTCTGCCGTCCGATGATCGGACTGGATAGCATCTGCGCGCACCGAAACCACTGTGGGAGCCGCTGTGAACACCCAGACCAGATCCGCGTCCCCGCCTCCGGAGACCCGCCGGGCCAGGGGCGCGGTCTCCACCCTCTTCTTCGTCAACGGCTTCACGTACACCAACGCCGTGCCGTGGCTCCCGGTGATCAAGGCCCAACTGGGACTGAGCAACGCGGATCTGGGGCTGGCGATCGCGGCGATGCCCACCGGGGCGATCCTGACCGGGATGCTGGCAGGCCCGATGATCCACTGGTTCGGCAGCGGCCGAACGGCGGTGGGCACCAGCCTGATCTCTCTGGGAGCGCTTCCATTCATCGCGCTGGCGCAGAGCTGGTGGATGCTGGCGGCGGCACTCTTCGTACTGGGCAGCGCGGACGCCTGGACCGACTCGGCGCAGAACTCGCACGGCCTACGCGTCCAGCGACGCTACAAACGCACCATCATCAACACCTTCCACGCGGTGTGGAGCCTGGCCGCGGTCTCCGGTGGTCTGCTGGGCGCGGCCATGGCCGGTACGGGAGTGCCGATCCTGTGGCACTTCGGCGGCGTAACCGTGCTGTTGGTGTGCGTGAACCTGCTGGTGAGCCGGATGCTGTTGCCGGGACCGGACAACAGCGAGCGCGAGGATGGGACCGACGTTGAGAACGGGCGACGGCTGCGCGTCCCCGGGCGTGCGGTGCTGCTCCTGCTGGTGCTCGGTGTGCTGTTGATGTTCGCCGGGGGTATCGAGGACTCGGCTGCCTCCTGGGGGGCGGTGTACATGACCTCGGAACTGGAGGCCCCGCTGTTCCTGGCGGCGATGCCGTTCGTCGCCTGCCAGGCGATGATGACGCTGGGCCGCCTGGTCGGCGACCGGGTGACCGACCGCTTCGGCGCGGCCGCGGTGGGGCGCGCCTGCGGACTCCTGGCGGGCGGTGGGATCGCGTTCGCCCTGCTGCTGCCGCACCCGGTGACCACGGTGATCGGCTTCGGGGTGATGGGGCTGGGCGTGTCCACGCTGTTCCCGCTGACGTTGGCAGCGGCGGGAAGCGTGCCGGGGGTGCGTACAGGGGACGGGATCACCATCGTCGGCTGGCTGGGACGCGCGGGTTTCCTGGCGTTCCCGCCGCTGGTGGGCTTTCTGGCCGACTCCTCCAGCCTGGGAACCGCACTGTGGGTGATCGCGGGGGCCGGTGTGGGCGCCTTCCTGTTGTCGTTCGCGCTGCGCCCGCGCGAGTGATTCCGTCCGGGGAAGTCCCGGAAAAGGGAAAGGAAGGGCCCCGGCGTCGGGGACGACCGGGGCCCTGTGCGTACACGGCCCAAAGGACCCTGTGGTCCGGAAGACCGTGTGCCGCGGGGTACCGCTAGGCGATCGGAGCCGGACGGCGGGCGCTGACCCACAGGGCCAGAGCACCGATACCCGTCACGACGGCACCGCCGAGCACGAAGCCCTGCATGTCGACGCCGGTGGTGGCGAGGGTGTCGTCATCACCGGTGCTGAGCGGAGCCTCGGGAGCGGCACCATCGAGGATGGTGGCGCCGGGCGCCTGGCTCTGGTCACCGCCGTCGGTGTCCGGGCCGGTGCCGTTGTCCGGGGGGTTACCGCCGTTGTTCGGGGGGTTACCGCCGCCGTCACCGCCGCCGTCACCGTCACCGTCACCGGGAGGGTTACCGCCGTCGTCGCCGCCGTCACCGCCGCCGTCACCGTCACCGTCACCGTCACCGGGAGGGTTACCGCCGTCGTCGCCGCCGTCACCGTCACCGGGAGGGTTACCGCCGTCGTCGCCGGGGTCACCACCGTCACCGGGGTCACCACCGTCACCGGGGTCACCACCATCGCCGGGGTCACCACCGTCACCGGGGTCACCACCGTCACCGGGGTCACCACCGTCACCGGGGTCACCACCGTCACCGGGGTCACCACCATCGCCGGGGTCACCACCATCGCCGGGGTCACCACCATCGCCGGGGTCACCACCATCGCCGGGGTCACCACCGTCACCGGGGTCACCACCGTTACCAGGGTTCGAGTCATCATCCGAGGAGGCGTCGAAAGTCACGTCAGCAATGGTCTCGACAGCGCTCTCGACCTCTTCGACGGGAAGGACGTCGACCGTGTCCTCGGTCACCTGGGGGGCGGCCTCGGGTGCGGCCTGGTCCAAGGTGTCAGCGAACGCCGGACCCGCGGAGAACCCGGCCATGAACAGGCCGGCCGCGGTCACGGTGAAAACCCGCTTCTTGGGGGACATCCCACTCCTTTCTTCTCTTGTGGACTGATCTATTCAGAGGGGATGGCATAAAGGTGGTCCTCATGGACCACGATGGCCCGCTCACCGAGCAGGCCGTTGGGTTGGACGGAGCCGTCCTCGGCCTCCTCGACCTCTCCCTCGGCGTCGACGGCCACCAGGGCGCCGTCGAGCTGGCCGAAGACGAGGGAGCCGACCGTGATGTCGGGCTCGAAGCCGGGAACCACGGCGGACCGGCCGTTCTCCAGGTCCAGCACCGCGGGTCCGTAGGAGACCAGGCTGGTACCGATGGGGCCGGAGCGATGGCGCACGTCCTCCAGGTCGGCGGGGTCGACCTCGACGCTGCCGACGACGCTGCCGTCCCGGCTGTCGTGGAAGGCCAGGACCGCGCCCTCCCCCCGGAGGGGCTCCCAGCGGACGATGACGTACTCGCGCAGAGCGGTGACCACCGACTCCATACCGCCCCCGGTCTCGGGGCGCTGGGCGTTGACCTCCACGGGGTCGCCGTCGGGGCTGACCCAGGTCCACGGGCCGTTGAGGACGGCGGTGAGGACGTCCTCACCATCGGCCAGCATGGGCGCGGATCCGTCGGGAACCTCTGCCGACCGGAGTTCCTCCCCGACCGGAACGAAGGCCTCCTCGTCGTTGCGGACGAGAACGGATTCCCCCACGTACTGGGCGGAGGTGTCCTCGGGCAGTTCCACACTGCTGGGGGCGCCTCCCTCGGTGGGCCAGAACCACAGGGTGCCCGCGGTCTCCATGACGATGGCGGTCTCGTCCCCGTACTCCACGAAGCGGGGGGCACCGAGGAACTCACCGGACTCCACGGGCAGGTCCACCGCCCACTGGCGCTCACCGTCGGCGTCGAACAGGTTGAGGCGCTCCTGGGGGTCGATGTAGGCGAGCAGGTCGCCCTCGCGGCTGACGCCCGGCTGGCTGCCCGGGGCGAGTTCCTGGCTGAAGTCGACGGTTTCCGCGAAATGCGGAGGCGGCGGATGGTTCAGGGTGGTCACGTCCGCGGTGGCCTCGGGCCCGGGTTCGGCTTCGGAGCCGGGCAGGGAGCGCCAGACGACGGTGCCCGCGCCGGCGATCAGCACCAGGGCGAACACGGCCGCCCCCACGATGACCAGTGCCCGTTTCCTCCTGGAGGGGCCCTCCTCGCGGAGGCCGGCCGGAGGCGCCGGTGCCGGAGCGTGCTCGGGCACGGCTTGGTCGGCGGCCTGTACCACCCCGTCGGGTGTGGCGACCAGGTGCCAGTAGCCGTTGGCGTCACGGGCGTCGACGAGGACCGGCTGTCCGATCCTGGCGGCGTAGCCGGTGGCGACGTCCAGCGCCGCGCGCCGCGTCTCCCGGGGAGCCTGGCCGGTGACGACCTGACGGTGTCCCTCGATGAGGATCTCGGCTCTGCGTTCGTCGGGCGCGATGACGATGACGGCGGTGGGCCGGGACTGCCCGGGTCGGGACGCCCGGCTCATGGTGCCTCCGAAGGCATGGGGAACGTGGACCTGTTCGTGTACGGGGACCTCTGTCAGCGACGACAGTGAGGCGCGGCCTGGGGGTTACCGAGCGACGGCGCTGGCACACGCGTAGTCAGTGCTGCACGAGATGATACTGATCGTCGCCCGCTACGCCTATTCCGGCCATGCGCCAACGTAGCGGACACCGCTCACCACGCCCGTGGCCGCCGTTCCGGCTTCCCTCTCCTGACCTGGAGAATCACCCGGACATGGGATTCAGACCACACCACTCGTGCCTGCCCGACGGTGGAACGGACACCTGTGGAAGACATTAGGTTCACACCGAAAATGGCCGGATCCGGCCACAGAACTCCCCGACCTCGCCCGTAGCAAGGTCACCAGCCACAGGCCGGTCCCGGCTCACCGATGCCCTCACCGCTTCCACCACCAGTCACGCACGTAGGCCTCCACGCCGAGGAGGAGGGGAACGAGGACGGCCCCCTGGAGCACGGCCACGGGCCAGAGAAAGGGAAGGACAGGAGGGCGGTGAATCCTATGAGAGCCACCGCCCCGTTGGCGGCCCACATCGAGAACAGGGAGAGGTTCTCCATTCGCGACGACCGGTGGGGCAGCCGCCGCTCAGTGGCCATCCGAGCCGGAAGGCGCAGGGGCAGAAGGGGGTAGAGGGCTAAGAGGCACACGAGACAGACCAGGGCTCCCAAGGAAAAGGTCCCGCCGTACCTCGCGTAGTCGCCCAACAAGAACGCCACCATGGCCAGGGACAGGCCGTACATGGCGTAGACACGGGGCTTCGCACTGACCACGACCGTCTCTGCGGCTCCGGGTGCGGGGTCCGGGGTGTCCTCGCCCGGCGGGGGAACAGCCATGGGGGCGACCTCTCACTGCGGACCGTCCGAACTCGGGGGCGGCGGGATCGCGACCCGCCCGCCGGACGGCACGGCGACACTACCGACAGGCCGGGGCCATCCGGAAAACCCGGGCACACGGGGCCGCGACCGACCGGGGCCGGTCAGCGACCGTCGTCCTCCGTGACCGTGTCGATGACCGCCTGTGCCCGGCGCTGGGCGAGGCGGTTGGCCCGATCGAAGCTCCGGTTGGCGATCTCCGCGCGGGCCGCGGCGGTACGCGGGGTCGGCCACATGGCGTCGATCTCGGAGTTGAAGGACGACCCCACCAGCACGGCGATCGCCATCACGTACAACCAGGCCAGGATGGCGATCGGCGCCGACAGCGAACCGTAGATACTCACCTGGCCCAGGGAGGTGTCCAGGTAGGTGCGCAGCGCGACGGAGCCGGCGATCAGCACCAGGGTGGCCAGCAGCGCTCCTGGCAGGTGGCGCCACAGCGGGGTGCGCACCGGCACGCTCAGCGCGTACAGCAGGGTGACCGCGGCGGTGACCAGTAGCGCGACGGTCGGCCAGTAGAACAGGTTGAGCCGCCCCACGGTGCTCGGCAGGAGGCTGTTGAGCAGGTCCGGCCCGGCCACCAGGACCGGCAGCAGCAGGAGGGAGAACAGCAGTCCGCCCAGGTAGGCCACGAAGGCCAGGACGCGCTGGCGCACCCAGCCGCGCAGCTCGTCCAGGCCGTAGGAGATCGTGATCGAGCGGATGAAGACGTTCATCGCCCGCGACCCCGACCACAGCGACAACAGGAAGGTCAACGACAGCAGCCCGCCCTGGGCGCTGCCCAGGAAGTCGTCGACGAGTGGTTCGACCACGCTCTCCACCGTGTCCGGGGTCAGTACCCGCGCGGCCAGGTCCAGTATCCACAGCCGGGTCTCCTCGACGAAGCCCTCGCCGAGTACGGCGGTCATCGGACCAAGCGCGCCCAGGAGGCAGAGCATGAGCGCGGGCAGGGAGATCAGCGTGAAGAACGCCGACTCGGCGGCCAGTCCGACGACCCTGTCGCGGGAGAACGCGCGGATGGTGCGCAGGACGAGAAGCATCCCGCTGTGCACACGGCGGTGCCGCCCCAGCCACGCGTTGAGCGTGAACCACAGTCCCTCCCAGAAACCCACCACGGAGGAAACGTTAGTGGTCCGCGCCGACCGCGCCGCACCCTGGCGCCCCGCCGGGTGACGTGACTCACGTCGAGGCCGCGCGAGGGCGCCTGGACAAAGCCGCGGCCCCCGTGACATTCTCATTGCATGATCGCTGCTCTGGACCCCATGCTCTGCGTGCGCCGCCACGTGGACTTCCTTCGGGTCCGCAGCGCCATCTGTTGCAGCGTCGGTTAATCTCGCCGCCTTTTGACGCACCCCAGGGGTGCGCGCGGCACCGGCGCTCTTCCTCTTCTTCGTTCCCACACGCGGATTCCACCCGTTCTCCAGCACGATGATGTGCGCGGTACGGGTGTTGCGGTGCGGGCGCCGGGGTCGTGAGCACTCCGCGACACCCAACGGAGTCACCCGCGATGCCTCCCTCTTCCGAGCAGCCCGGCAAGACAGCGGCCGCGACCAAGCCGCGCCGCCGCCGTGGCGAGGGCCAGTGGGCCCTCGGCTACCACGAGCCGCTGAACAAGAACGAGGAGAACAAGAAGAACGACGACGGGCTCAACGTCCGCGACCGGATCATCAACATCTACTCCAAGCGCGGGTTCGACTCGATCGACCCCGCCGACCTTCGCGGACGTTTCCGCTGGTTCGGCCTGTACACCCAGCGGGCCCCGGGCATCGACGGCGGCAAGACGGCCGTCCTGGAGCCCGAGGAGCTCGACGACCGCTACTTCATGTTGCGCGTGCGCATCGACGGCGGTCAGCTGTCGGTGGCCCAGCTGCGCGCGATCGGGGAGATCTCCCGCGACCACGGACGCGACACCGCCGACATCACCGATCGCCAGAACGTCCAGTTCCACTGGATCCAGGTGGAGGACGTCCCGGCGATCTGGGAGAAGCTGGAGTCGGTGGGCTTGTCATCCACCGAGGCCTGCGGCGACACCCCGCGCGTCATCCTGGGCTGTCCGCTGGCCGGGGTCGCCGAGGACGAGGTCATCGACGCCTCCCCCGCGATCAGCCAGGTCTACGAGGACCACATCGGCAGCCCTCTGTACTCCAACCTGCCGCGCAAGTTCAAGACGTCCATTTCCGGATGCACCTCGCACTGCGTCAACCACGAGATCAACGACGTCGCGTTCGTGGGCGTGCGCGACGAGGCGGGCGAGGCGGGTTATGACCTGTTCGTCGGCGGCGGCCTGTCCACCAACCCGATGTTCGCCCAGCGCCTGGGCGCGTTCGTGCGCCCGGACCAGGTGAGCGAGGTGTGGGCGGGGGTCTGCGCGGTCTTCCGTGACTACGGCTACCGGCGCCTGCGCACCCGTGCCCGGATCAAGTTCCTCATCAAGGACTGGGGTGCGGAGAAGTTCCGCGAGGTGCTGGAGGAAAAGTACCTGGGCTACGCCCTCCCCGACGGCCCCGGCCCGGAGCTGGACCCCGGCGTGGAGCGCGACCACGTGGGCGTGCACCGGCAGAACGACGGAAACTTCTACGTGGGCTTCGCGCCGAAGGTCGGCCGGGTCTCGGGCACCAAGCTGCTGCGTATCGCCGACATCGCCGAGGAGCACGGCTCGGACCGCATCCGTACCACCGCCGACCAGAAGCTGGTCGTTCTGGACGTGGAGGAGGGGCGGGTCTCCTCGATCACCTCCGACCTGGAGTCGGAGGGGTTGCAGGTCAATCCCAGCGTGTTCCGCCGCCAGACGATGGCCTGCACCGGCATCGAGTTCTGCAAGCTGGCGATCGTGGAGACCAAGGACCGCGCGGCCTCCCTGATCGACGAGCTGGAGAAGCGGCTGCCGGACTTCGACGAGTCGCTGACCATCAACGTCAACGGCTGCCCGAACTCGTGCGCGCGCATCCAGGTCGCCGACATCGGGCTCAAGGGCCAGCTGATGCTGAACGCCGAGGGTGAACAGGTGGAGGGCTACCAGATCCACCTGGGCGGCGGCATGGGACTGACCCAGTCCTTCGGCAAGAAGATCCGCGGCCTGAAGGCCACCGCCGACGAGCTGCCCGACTACGTCGAGCGGGTGCTGCGCCGTTTCCAGGAGCAGAAGAAGGACGGTGAGACGTTCGCGTCCTGGGCCGGCCGGGCCGAGGACGCCGACCTGAAGTAGCCGGGACCAGAGCACGCCGGCCTGAAGCAGTGTAGCCGTGGGCCCGGGGACGGCCCCGTGCGCGGCGCCGCCCCGGGCCCACGGCCGGAAACGACCTGAGAACCCGAACAAGAGGAGGTGCGCCATGTCCGAGAGGGCCGCGCCCCACTACTGCCCCTACTGCGGCGACGAGGACCTGGTGCCCGAGGAGGGCGCCACCGTCAAGGGCGAGGGCTACCCCTGGGCCTGCCTGTCCTGTGTCCGGGTGTTCCGGGTCAAGTACGTCGGGTTGCGCTCCGCGTCGTTCTCCGCGGGAAGCGCCCCCTCCAGACCGACGGAAGGGAACTCATGAACTCCACCATCACCCCCGTGGGCGGTCCCGAGCTCGCGGAGCGGGCCGCGCGCGAGTTGGCGGAGGCCTCCACCCGGGAGATCATCTCCTGGGCGTCCGAGACCTTCGGTGACCAGCTGTGCATGACCTCCTCCATGGCCGACGCCCTCATGGTCGACCTGGTCTCCAGGGCGGTGCCGGGCATCGACGTCATCTTCCTGGACACCGGCTACCACTTCCCCGAGACCATCGGCACCCGCGACGCCGTGGCCTCGGTGTACGACATCAACCTGATCAACGTCGAACCCGTCCGCACGGTGGCCGAGCAGGACCTGGCCCTGGGCCCGCGCCTGCACGGGCGCGACCCCGGTATCTGCTGCCACCTGCGCAAGGTGGAGCCCCTCCAGAGGGCGCTGGAGCCCTACGCCGCGTGGTTGACCGGTCTGCGCCGGGACGACTCGGCGACCCGACGGGACACCCCCGTCGTGCAGTGGGACAAGCGGCGGCGGATGACCAAGGTGAACCCGATCGCCCGGTGGACCCAGGAGGAGGTGGACGCCTACATGACCGAGAACGGGGTGATCGTGAACCCGCTCCAGTACGACGGCTACCCCTCGATCGGTTGCGAGCCGTGCACGCGGCGGGTGGCACCGGGCGAGGACCCGCGCAGCGGCCGGTGGGCCGGGACGGGCAAGACCGAGTGCGGCATCCACATGTAGGTGCGCTCCGCGGGCGGGCCGGCGGGCCCGCCCGCGGTACTACGCGGGTGCGTGTGCGAGGGGACGAGGCGAGGTGACCAATGACAGCGGACAGGACCGGGGCGCCGCACGGCGGACCGTCAGAGGGGGACGTACCCCTGCTTGCGGTGGCGCACGGAAGCGCGGATCCGAGGTCGTCGGCGGCCGTGTCCGCGGTGTTCGAGCGGGTGCGGTCACTGCGGCCGGGGCTGGACGTGCGCGTGTCCTATCTGGACCACGTGGCGCCCGGCGCGGAGGAGGCGCTGGAGGAGCTGGCCGCCCGCGGGACGGGTGAGGCCGTGGTGCTGCCGACGCTGCTGACGTCGGCCTACCACAGCAAGGTGGACCTGCCGAAGGTACTGGCGAGCGCACGCGAGCGCAGTCCTTGGCTACGCGTGCACTACGCCCGCACCCTGGGCCCGCACCCGCTGCTTCCGGACGCGGTGGAGCGGCGTCTGTCGGAGGCCGGGGCGCGGCCCGGGCCGGACACGGCCCTGGTGCTGGCGTCGGCCGGTTCCAGCGACCCGGGGGCGAACGCGACCGTGGCCGCGATGGCGGCGGAGCTGGCCGGCCGAGGCCCCTGGCGGGAGGTCGTGGCGGCGTACGCGTCCGCTGCGGCGCCCGGCCCCGGGGAGGCGGTGGCCGCCCTGCGGGAGCGGGGCGCGTCGCGGGTGGCCGTGGCGACCTACCTGTTGGCGCCGGGTTTCTTCGCCGACCGGGTACGTGCCCAGTCGCTGGAGGCGGGTGCGTGGTCGGTCTCGGAAGCGTTGGGCGACGTGCCCGAGCTGGCCCGGGTGGTGCTGGACCGCTACGACTCCGCCGTGGCCGCGAGGCACGCCGCAAGAACCGGCTGAGGACCCGCGGAAGACGGCGGTCCGCGCCTCCGCCCCACTCCTTCACGACTTTTCCACAGCCCCGGGAGACGCCTTGCCCGGGACGCCGCGGCCCAGAAGAATCGGGGTGTGGTGCTCCGGACGGACGCCACTGGTCCGCAAGCCGTGGAGGTGGCCGTTGTCAGAGGAGCGAAGGTCGGTACGGGGCGGTATCCGCGACCTGTTGCGGGGCCTGCCGGTGTTCTCCGGGGAGATGCCGGGGTTCGACCCGGGGACGGCGCCCGAGGACCCGGCGGATCTGTTCCTGGAGTGGTTCACCGCCGCGTTCCGCGACCGGGTGCCCGAGCCGCACGCGATGACGGTCACCACCGTGGACGGGGACGGGGCACCGTCGGCACGGGTGCTGATCATGAAGGACTTCACCCCCGAGGGCTGGTGGTTCGCCACCACGACCACCTCGCGCAAGGGGCGGGAACTGGCCGCGAACCCCAACACCGCGCTGGTCTTCTACTGGGGCGGGCAGGGGCGCCAGGTGCGGGTGCGCGGCCAGGCGGAACTGGCCGGTCCGGAGCAGTGCGCCGCCGACTACCTGGCACGGCCGCTGGAGTCCCGGGTGGCCGGCCTGCACGGGAGGCAGAGCGAGCCCCTGGCTGACCCGGCCGACATCGACCGGACGGCCGACGAGAGCCGGCGGAGACTGGAACGCGACCCGGAACTGGTGCCAGGGGACTGGGGTCTGTACCTGGTCCGCCCCACGGAGGTGGAGTTCTGGCAGGCCGACCCCGACCGGCGCCACACGCGGCTGCGCTATACCCGCGCGAGCGCGGACGCTCCCTGGGAGCGCGGTCTGCTCTGGCCTTGAACCGCCGGTCGGTACCGTCCTCGTGCCGCCGGGGCCCCTGCCCCGCGGCGGTGCTCCTCCGCCCGGGACGGGTGCACGCGCCTTGGCCGGGCGGTCCCGCCCCCGCTCCTTCGCGGACCGGGTACGTCCGGCGCCGGCGTCGGGCCGGTATGACCGAACCGGGTTCGGTTCAGCTCCCCGCCCGGGGTAGGATTCCCGCACTCCGGCCGCCCGCGACCAGCAACGGAAAGGTAGCCGCCATGCCCCCCACACACGAGGTGTTCAACCAGTCGACGCCGCTCGGCGACTACGGCGCCGCGGACGATCCCGCGCTCCTGGACGGGCTGCGGCGCGAGGGCGCCGGGTGGGCCGAGGCGGAGGTGCGCGAGGTCGGCGACGCGGCGGGCTCGGAGCGGGTACGCACCTGGGGCGAGTCCGCCAACACCTACACACCCGTCCTGCGCACCCACGACCGCTACGGCCACCGGGTGGACGAGGTCGACTACCAGCCCGCCTACCACGTGCTCATGGACCAGGCGGTGGAGCACGGCATGCACGCCGCGCCGTGGGCGGATGGGCGCGCGGGCGCGCACGTGGCCCGCGCCGCCAAGTTCTTCCTGTGGTCCCAGCCCGAGGCCGGTCACGGATGCCCCGTCTCGATGACCTACGCGGCCGTCCCGGCGCTGCGCCACTCCCCGGAGCTGGCGCGGCGGTACGAGCCGCTGCTCACCGCGCGCACCTACGACTTCGGACTGCGTGCGCCGCACACCAAGCGCGGGCTCATCGCGGGCATGTCGATGACCGAGAAGCAGGGCGGCTCGGACGTGCGCGCCAACACGACGCGCGCGGTTCCCACGGCGGAGGGGCACCACCTGCTCACCGGGCACAAGTGGTTCACCTCAGCGCCGATGAGCGACCTCTTCCTCACCCTGGCCCAGACGCCGGAGGGGCTGACCTGCTTCCTGGTGCCCCGGGTGCTGGAGGACGGCGGCCGCAACGCGCTGTACATCCAGCGGCTCAAGGACAAGCTGGGCAACAGGTCCAACGCGTCGGCGGAGCTGGAGTACGACGGCGCCGTCGCCCACCTGGTCGGCGAGCCCGGCCGGGGTGTGCCCACGATCATCGAGATGGTCAACTCCACCCGGCTGGACTGCGTGATCGGTTCGGCGGCGGGCATGCGGGCCGCGGTGGTGCACGCCCTGCACCACGCCGAACACCGCAGGGCGTTCGGCGCGGCGCTGATCGACCAGCCGCTGATGCGCAACGTGCTCGCCGACCTGGCCCTGGAGTCGGAGGCGGCGACCGCGCTGATGACCCGCCTGGCCGGTGCCGTGGACCGCGCGGTACGCGGCGACGGGGGTGAGGCGGCCTTCCGCCGCCTGGGCGTGGCCGTGGGCAAGTTCTGGGTGACCAAGCGCCAGCCCGCGCACGCGGCCGAGGCGTTGGAGTGCCTGGGCGGCAACGGGTACGTGGAGGAGTCGGGAATGCCGCGGCTGTTCCGGG
Organism: Nocardiopsis sp. TRM 82005; assembly: GCF_056312425.1. Taxonomy (NCBI): domain Bacteria; kingdom Bacillati; phylum Actinomycetota; class Actinomycetes; order Streptosporangiales; family Nocardiopsidaceae; genus Nocardiopsis; species Nocardiopsis sp. TRM 82005. Next base: position 124,584 of record NZ_JBWDTQ010000006.1, on the reverse strand, counting down.
ACTCCCCGCTCAACTCCGTCTGGGAGGGCTCAGGCAACGTGGCGGCGCTGGACGTGCTGCGGGCCATGGGCCGCAGCCCCGAGGCGCTGGAGGCCTTCCTCACCGAACTGGGCACCGCCAGGGGTGTGGACGACCACTACGACACGGCGGTCAAGCGGCTGGAGCAGTCCCTGGGCGACATGGACGAGGCCCAGTACCGGGCGCGCTCGGTGGTGGAGTTGATGGCCCTGACCCTCCAGGCGTCAGTGCTGCTGCGGCACGCGCCCACCCCGGTCGCCGAGGCGTTCACCGCCTCGCGCCTGGGAGGCGAGTGGGGGCACGTGTTCGGGACACTGCCGCGGGGTGTGGACACCGGTCTGATCCTGGACCGGGCGCGCCCGCGCCGGTGACCGGTTCCGGGACGAGACCGGGCGGCGCGCGGGCCGGCGTGCACCGCGACCGTCCCGCCGCGGCCTCCACAGGCGTACCGGGGCCCGAAGACTTCGGGGGGCCGAGCGCGGCCCCCTCCCCCGGCTGGCCGCCCCGTACGGCGGTGTGCGCGGTCCGAATCCCCGTCCCACACGTGGATCCGGACCGCGCCGGGAGCACGCGGACAGAATTCCAGAACTTCACTAATCACGGTTACCGCCCTGAACCCTGATAATTCCAGCAACAAATCCCAAATAGGGACAGCCGGTGAATGATCATCGACCGGATCGGCATACTTCGGCGGTTGGAGCGGAAGAAAGAAGTCGTCACAAACACGACCGCACGCTTTCGGACGGAGAGCCGGACCGTGGGAACCCTCCCGGACGGGAAGGGTACGCGGCCCTGACCTAACCTTACGAAGGCCCTGACTCCAAGAGACTGACGACGCCTATGGTGGAAGTCTGGCCAGGTAGTTCCTATCCGCTCGGTGCGACCTACGACGGGTCCGGCACCAATTTCTCCCTGTTCTCCGAAGCCGCCGAACGGGTGGACCTTTGTCTGTTCGACGACGACGGCAAGGAGACACGCATACCGCTGACCGAATACGACGGATTCGTCTGGCACGGCTACCTTCCCGGTATCGGACCGGGACAGCAGTACGGGTACCGGGTCCACGGCCCCTACGCGCCCGAGCACGGCCTGCGATGCAATCCGAACAAACTACTCACCGATCCGTACGCCAAGGCCCTGAACGGCAACCTCGCCTGGCACGAATCCCTGTTCAGCTACCACTTCGCCGCTCCGGAGCGCAAGAACACCAAGGACAGCGCGCCCTACGTGCCCAAGTGCGTGGTGGTCAGCCCGTTCTTCGACTGGGGCAACGAGTCCAGGCCCCGCACCCCCTACCACCGCACGGTGATCTACGAGACGCACGTACGCGGCCTGACCATGCGCCACCCGAGTATCCCCGAGCACCAGCGGGGAACCTACTCGGGGCTCGCGCACCCGGCGGTGATCGACTACCTCACCTCGTTGGGGGTGACGGCGGTCGAGCTCATGCCCGTGCACCACTTCGTGCCCGAGCACGCCATGGTGGCCAGAGGGCTGACCAACTACTGGGGATACAACACCCTGGCCTTCCTCGCCCCGCACAGCGGGTACGCGGCACGCGGCTCACGCGGACAGCAGGTCCAGGAGTTCAAGGCGATGGTGAAGTCGCTGCACGAGGCGGGCATCGAGGTACTGCTCGACGTGGTGTACAACCACACCGCCGAGGGCGACCACATGGGGCCCACGCTGTCACTGCGCGGCATAGACAACCTCAGCTACTACCGGGTCAGCGACGAGGACCAGCGCTACTACCTCGACTACACCGGTTGCGGCAACAGCCTGAACGTGCGCCACCCGCACTCGTTGCAGCTGATCATGGACTCACTGCGGTACTGGGTCCTGGAGATGCACGTGGACGGGTTCCGGTTCGACCTGGCCTCGGCGCTGGCCCGGGAGTTCCACGACGTGGACCGGCTGAGCACGTTCTTCGACATCGTCCAACAGGACCCGGTGATCTCACAGGTCAAGCTGATCGCCGAGCCCTGGGACGTGGGCCCGGGCGGCTACCAGGTGGGCAACTTCCCACCGCTGTGGACCGAGTGGAACGGCAAGTACCGCGACACCGTGCGCGACTACTGGAGGGGCCAGCCCGTGATGGGTGAGCTGGCCTCGCGCCTGGCCGGGTCCAGCGACCTGTACCAGGACGACGGACGCCGGCCGGTGGCCTCCATCAACTTCATCACCTGCCACGACGGCTTCACCATGGCCGACCTGGTGTCCTACAACCACAAGCACAACGAGGCCAACGGCGAGGACAACCGAGACGGTACCGACGACAACCGGTCCTGGAACCACGGCGCGGAGGGCCCGACCGAGAACCCGGAGATCATCACGCTGCGCCGCCGCCAGGTGCGCAACTTCCTCACCACCCTGTACCTGTCGCAGGGGGTGGTGATGCTGTCCCACGGTGACGAGGTGGGACGCACCCAGGGGGGCAACAACAACGCCTACTGCCAGGACAACGAGATCGCCTGGATCGACTGGAGGGGCGCTGGGCTCGTCGAGGACGAGGACCCCGACAACGATCTGCTGGACTACGTGCGCGAACTGGCCCGGCTGCGCCGTGACCATCCCGTGTTCCGGCGGCGCCGGTTCTTCCGGGGCAGCCCGGTGGGGGGTGCCAAGTCCGGGAAGAAGGGCCTGCCCGACATCATGTGGCTGCGACCGGACGGCGAGGTGATGTCCGGGGGCGACTGGGACTCCACCAACCAGGCCCTGGGCGTGTTCCTCAACGGGGACGCCATCACCGAACCCGACCTGCGCGGCCGCCGTATCCGGGACAGTTCGTTCCTGCTGCTGCTCAACAGCGGTGCCGACGCGGTGGAGTTCACCGTGCCGGGCACCGAGTACGGGATGGCGTGGGAGACGGTCCTGGACACGGCCGAACCCGACGTGGACGGCCGACCGTTCGTGGCCGCGTCCGATCCGGTGAAGGTGATCGACCGGGCGCTACTGCTGCTGCGCCGGGTGCCGCACAAGCACGCGCGGGCCCTCCGCCCCTGAGGAGGCCAACCGGGGCTCGCGCCCGGCCGTCCCCGCGGCGGGGACGGCCGGGCGCCCCGGCCCGGGGCCGGGTGCGACGGAGCGGAACCGAGACACCGGGGGAGAAGGACCGGAACGAGGCTCGCGTCCCTACTCGGAACGGCCCCCCACCGCCTACGCTGTGTGACCATGTCGAGCACACACACCGGCGGCGCGGACACCTCCGCCGCTCCCATCGCCTTCCGTGAACTGCTGCCCTCGCCGGGCGGCACGGACGTGGACCTGGCCACGGCCTACGCCTACCCCGAGTTCCTGAACCAGCCCTGGGTACGCGCCAACATGGTGGCCAGCGCGGACGGTGGCGCCATCGGTCCCTCCGGGCGCAGCAAGGACCTGTCCTCCTCGCCCGACCGCAAGGTGATGGGCGTACTGCGCGGCCTGTGCGACGTGGTGCTGGTGGGCGCGGCCACGGTGCGTCTGGAGGGGTACGGTCCGGTCCGCGCCCGCAGGACGTGGGAGGGCCTACGCACCGGACGTCCGCGGACTCCGGCCGTGGCGGTGGTCTCCCGCTCGCTCGGACTACCCGAGCAGCTGCTGACCGAGGCGCCCGAGGACGCTCGTACCGTGGTGTTCACCACGACCGACTCCCCCGAACAACGCCGCCGTGAGGTGGCCGAGCACGCCGACGTCGTGGTGGTCGACGGGGCTTCGGTGACGCCCGCGCACGTGGTGAACGGCCTGGCCGAGCGTGGGCTGTACCGGGTGCTGACCGAGGGCGGCCCACACCTGCTGGCGGAATTCGTGGCTGCGGGACTGCTGGACGATCTGTGCCTCACCCTGAGTCCGCACCTGCTGGGGTCGGGCGCGCCGCGCATCGTCGCGGGGGGCCCCGGCGCCCCGGGGGCGCCGGACCACACCTCCGTGCAGAGCACGCCCGTGCGGATGGCCCACCTACTGGAGGCCGAGGGAAACCTGTTCGCGCGTTACCTCAGGGAATAGGGCGTAGGTGAGGGACTCGGCGGTAACTGGTTGGTTTCGGCCGCCCCACAACCACGCATGAACCATCCCGCAACCGGACATACCCGAGGTGTGTCATCCACTGGAAACACCGCCACTGGACACAGTGCACACCGTATTAACGGGGCTTACCGGCTTGGCCCCCCGGCCGAGAGGATGAACGTGGTGCCGACCGAAAACGGATCCCCTCCGGTCTATCGCGAGATAGCCGAGGGACTGCGCGGACAGATCCGCTCCGGACGGTACGCCGACGGCGACCGCCTGCCCGGGGAGAACGCCCTCATGGAACGCCACGGCGTCGCACGGGCGACCGCGAGGCAGGCGCTCTCCGTACTGATCAACGAGGGCCTGGCCGTGGCCGTGCGCGGCTCGGGCATCTACGTGCGCCGGTTCCGGCCCGTGCGAAGACACGGGGCCCGCCGCCTGTCCAAGGAGCTGTGGGGCAACGGGCGCGCGATCTGGCAGACCGACAGCGAGGACCGGGAGTACGAGGTGGACCGCCTGCGCGTGGACGAGGCCGTGCCCGAGGAGCATGTGGCACGCGCGCTGGAACTGACCGAGGAGGCCGGTGTGCTGCGGCGCTCACGCCGCTACCTGGTGGACGGGCGGCCGGTTCAGAACGCGGTATCGCACCTGCCCCTGGCCGTCCTGGAGAGTGGTGGTGGGCGGTCCGCGGCGGCCCTGCGCCTCCGGGAGCACGACAGCGGCCCGGGAGGGATCTACGCGCGCCTGGCCGAACTGGGACAGGCACCGGCCCACTTCACCGAGGAGATCCGGGTACGCATGCCCACCCCCGAGGAGAGCCAGGAACTGGAGCTGGCGCCCGGGACCCCCGTACTGGAGATGGCGCGCACAGCGCTGAACGCCGAACACCGGCCGGTGGAGTTCAACGAGATCACCATGGACGGCTCAGCGTACGTACTGAGCTACGACTTCGACGCCTGAGGCGGAACGCCGCCGACGCGCGCAGCAAGGCTCCCCGACGCGCGGCGGACGGCCGAGACGGCGGGAGGGGTGCTTCCTGGCACCCCTCCCGCCTCGGACCGACTCAGTGATGGCCTCGCCTTGAGGCGAACACCAGGTACGCCAACGGCAGGAGCACGAGTCCCACCACCAGCGCACCCGCGGCGGCGAAGGGCAGGAAGTCCGGCTTGGTCATCGCCCACCGCGCCATGCCGAACCCCAGGAGAAGCGCGACCGCCAACGCGCACACGGCGAACACCGTGGCGAAGAACAGCAGTTTGCGGTCACTCCAGGGAGAGGGCCTGGCATGGCCGATCTGCGAGACCGTGGCACGGACGCTGAGTTCGGCGACCCAGCGCAGCTCGCGGACCGCCGCGGCCGGTCCGCCCGCCACGGCTCGCACCCGCGACCGTGCACCCGTGGTGATCTGATCGATCCACCACAGTCCGTATCGAATCCTGCCCACGCGCAGCGGTCGTCTGCCTACCCCGAGTGCCTGTTGAGCTGTAACGGCCATGTCACACCTACCTCAAGTGCACCGTTCGACCACTGACCCTGGTTAAGCCGTACCCTCCGCTTCCATTACCGAACGTCATTCCAGGCGAAGTTAGGGGTATATGACCACTAAGGAGGATTCCGCTACCCCGCACGCCATATGAGATGTTCCGCCACGGGAGATATCGAGGCGGCATTCAGACCCGATTCGGGGTAGCGTCGTGCCATGGCTGACTCAGCGGACCAGGCCCCGAACACCGGCGACGGGGCCGAGGGCATTCCCCAGACCGACCAGGAGTGGCGCGAACGGCTCAACGCCCAGGAGTACTCGGTGCTGCGCCAGGCGGCCACCGAGCAACCCTGGACCGGCGCCTACGTCGACACCAAGACCACCGGGGTCTACCGTTGCCGGGGCTGCGACACCGAACTGTTCCGCTCCGATGAGAAGTTCGACTCCCACTGCGGGTGGCCCAGCTTCTACGACCCGGCCGAGTCCGACGCCGTCGTCCTGCACGAGGACCGTTCCATGGGCATGGTGCGCACCGAGGTGCAGTGCGCCACCTGTGGCTCCCACCTGGGCCATGTCTTCTACGGCGAGGGGTACGACACCCCCACCGACGCCCGCTACTGCATCAACTCCGTGGCCCTCACCCTGGAGCCGAAGGAGTAGGTGTCATACGATCCTGGTGCCGGACGCGCGCCCGCGGGCGGCGTACCATCGTGCGACCGTGACCCGCCCGCGGCGGTATCAGGGATAATCACATCCAGCGCGCCAACGGCCGGCCCAGCGTCGGTCCGCGGGGCGCGGCGCGGAAAGTACCGGACCACCGGGGTTTTCCCGCCCACTATCCGACCCGGAGCCCCGGGCCGACCCTCACAGCGGCAACCGGTGTGCGGGCGAACCGACAGACCCGCGACGAAAGCGCTCGATGACCGACGACTCACCTTCCTCATCCGTTTCCCACCGGCCCGCGGCACGGCCCCGCTGGGGCATGGCCCAGGGTTCGGCCCCGTGGCTGCTGCCCGCCCTCGGGGCCACCGGAGCCGCCGTGCTGGCCGCCCGGGGCTCCCGGGCCCGTACGGCGCTCGCCGCTTCGGCAGTCGCCCTGACGGCGGGGATGACCTGGTTCTTCCGCGACCCCGAGCGGGGCCCGGCGACCGGGCGGGTGCTGTCGGCGGCTGACGGCGTCGTCCAGAGCATCGAGCCCCAACCCGACGGGCGCATCCGGGTCGCGGTGTTCATGAACCCCCTCAACGTGCACGTCAACCGTGCCCCACTCGCCGGCGTGGTGACAGGCGTCGAGCACCGCCCGGGCGGTTTCCGCCCCGCATTCGACAAGGACAGCGAGCGTAATGAGCGCGTCATCTGGACCCTTGAAACCGAGATCGGTGCGATCACGGTCGTTCAAATCGCCGGCGCGATGGTCAGGCGTATCGTCCCGTATCTCGCTGCGGGGCAGAAGGTCGAGCAAGGCGAGAGGATCGGGCTCATCCGGTTCGGGTCCAGGGTCGACACCTACCTTCCGTCCGGGATCGCCCCGGCGGTGGAGGTCGGCCAGAAGGTCCGTGCCGGAGAAACCCGCCTTGACGCCGACTGACGGGGCCCTGGCGGCCGGACGCGCCGCCTCCGCCCCCGAGGAGGAGGTTCCCAGGCTCCGCCTGGGGCCGGCTGACTACCTGACGCTCGGCAACGCCCTGTGCGGCTTCCTCGCTGTGTGGGCGCTCGTGGCCGCCCAGTCCGCGCACGCGGCCTCCGGGGCCACCGGGCCGCTGCCGCGCACGGCCATGGCCACGGTGGTGGGCCTGATGCTGGTCGCGGCGGCACTGGACGTGCTCGACGGCCGGGTGGCCCGCAGGCTGGGCGGCAGCGGCATGGGCGCGGAGCTGGACAACCTGGCCGACGTGATCAGCTTCGGGTTCGCCCCGGCGTTCTTCTTCGTCGTGTGGAGCATGCAGGCCGAGGGCGCCGGTGCGCTGCCGGTGGCGGCGGGCGGCGCCGTGCTGCTGGCGGTCATCGTGCGGCTGGCCCGGTTCTCCTGCCAGGCGCCGGGCGCGAACTACTTCACCGGTCTGCCCTGCCCCTTCGGCGCCATGGCCGTGGTGACGGTGGTCCTGCTCGACCCGCCGCTGGTAGCGGGCGTGGCGGCGGTGCTGCTCATCTCCTGGCTGATGGTGAGCCGGATGGAGTACCCCAAACCGCGGGGGCGCAAGGCCTACGCGGTGCTGGGCTTCCTGGCGGTCGGGGTCGCCCTGATGGCCGCCTGGGGCATGGGCCTGCCCGCGGGCCAGACGCTCATCTACCTGATGAGCGCCGCCGTCCTGGGCTTCATCATCACCCTTCCGTTCTACGTCCTGGCCACCCGGCGGGCCACCGCGGGACAGGACTGACACACGGTCCGCATGACGAGCGCCCCGGAGGACGTTCCTCCGGGGCGCTCGTCATGATGCGCTGTGGGCGCCTGGGCAACGGGGGACCGCGCCGCGGACGCCCGTCGAGGGTGGCGGGGGCGACGGGCGGGCGAAGCGGGGTGGAACCCCGGAAGGCGCCGTCCGCCGTCTAAGGCAGGGAGTCGACCAGCTCGGCGACGCTCTTGCGGCGACCCGTGTAGAAGGGCACCTCCTCGCGGGTGTGCAGGCGGGCCTTGGCACCGCGCAGGTGACGCATCAGGTCCACGATGCGGTGCAGGTCGTCGGCCTCGAAGGCGAGCAGCCACTCGTAGTCGTTGAGGCCGAAGGAGGACACCGTGTTGGCGCGCACGTCCGGGTAGGGAGCGGCCATGCGGCCGTGCTCGGCGAGCATCGCGCGACGCTCGTCGTCGGGCAGCAGGTACCACTCGTAGGAGCGCACGAACGGGTACACGCACAGGTGCTCGCGCGGCTCCTCCCCGGCCATGAAGGCGGGAACGTGGCCGCGGTTGAACTCGGCGGGGCGGTGCAGGCCCACGACCGACCACACCGGGGTGCTGGCCCGGCCGATCCGGGTACGGCGGAAGGACGTGTACATGTCCTGGACCTGCTCGGGGGATTCGCCCACCCACCAGAACATGATGTCGGCGTCGGCCCGGAAGCCCTGGACGTCGTAGCTGCCCCGGGTGAGGACCCCCTGCTCGGCGGCCTTGTCGAAGAGCGTGCTCAGCTCGTCGGCCGCGGCGGCGCGGTCGACCCCGTCGAGTCCCTCGACCCTGAAAACCGACCACATGGTGTAGCGGATGAGTGAGTTGAGGTCGGTGCCGTCCTGACCGACGGCTTCGTTCTGCTGGCCCGTCACGGGTTGACTCCTTGCTGGTTCGTTCCGGCGGCCTCGTCGCCGCCGCTGGTGGGACTGTTCGTCCTGAGAGCACCGACCAGGCGCTCGGCCTCCTGGCCGGCGTCGGCGACGCACGCGGGGATCCCCACGCCACCGTAGGCCGCACCGCACACCCCGAGGCCCGGGCTGCGGGCGACGTCGGCACGGGCGCGCCCGACGAGGTCCGCGTGGCCGACGGAGTACTGCGGCAGCCCGTCGGCCCACCGGGTGACCCGGCTCTCCAGGGGCGTCCCGGCCATACCCGTGACCGTGGCCAGATCCCGTACGGCGGCCTGGGTCAGCTCCTCGTCGGAGCGCTCCAACACCTTCTCGTCGCCGAACCTGCCGATGGAGCAGCGCAGCACCACCAGGTCCTCTCCGGGGTTGGCCCGGGCCAGCTCATCGGCCAGCCAGGGCCACTTGTTACTGGAGAAGGTGGCGGCCTTGATCGTGAGCCCCTCCCCCGCCGGAACGAGGAAGCCGGTGCCGGTGGACGGCTCGGGGAAGGCCGAGGCGGGCAGTGCCAGGGTCACCAGGGCCATGCTGGCGTACTCGACGCCGCGCAGGTCCCGCGCGGCGCCGGGCGCGTGCTCGGTGAGCAGGCGGGAGGCCTCCGGGGCGGGGCAGGCCAGCAGGACGGCGTCGCAGGAGACGCGCTCGCTGCTGTCCAGGTGGACCCGCCAGCCCTCGGAGAGCTGCTGTAGGGCACGGACCTTGGAGCCCACGCGCAGGCTGTCGGAGTAGCGCTCAGCGAGCGCGCCGACGAGCCCGGCCACGCCCCCGCGCAGGGAGGCGAAGACGGGACCGGGCTTGGTGGGCGCCGCTCCCCTGCCCCGGAGGCTGGTGTGCACGGCGCGCATCAGGGAGCGGTCGTGGCGGGCCATGGGTGCGATCTGCGGCAGTGTGGAGTCCAGGGAGAGCCGGTCGGCCCGGCCCGCGTACACGCCGCCCAGGAGGGGTTCGACGAGGCGGTCGACGACCTCGGGACCCATCCGGGTGCCCACGTAGTCGGCGACGGACACGTCACCGCGCACCGGGGTGCGGGGCCGCACCAGGTCGAGCCCGGCGCGCAGGTTGCCACCCCAGGAGAGCACCCCGCTGCGGGCGAGCGCACGCAGATCGCCGGGCACGCCCATGAGCTGTCCCTTGGGCAGGGAACGCATCCGCCCGCGGCTGTAGATGGCGGCGGATCCTGGGCCAGGGTGCACGACGCGCTCGTCCAGGCCCAGTTCGGAGAAGAGGTCGAGCGCCTCGGGGCGTCTGGCGAGCACCGCTTCGGCGCCCGCGTCGACGGACACCCCGGCCACCGGCGAGGCGCGCAGTTTGCCCCCCGGGGCGTCGGCGGCCTCCAACACGGTTACGGAGGCGCCCAGGCCGGTGAGGCGGTGCGCGGCGGTGAGTCCGGAGACCCCGCCTCCGACCACGACGACGTGCGGTGCTTCAGGCATACCCCAAGCTTCCCAGATGATGTGGGCCACCGGGATTCGCCATCCCCTTCGACGTCCGGTGATCTGGGTCGCGCCCACGGCGGATGCCCGGCCAGTCCGCTGTTGTCCGGTCGTTACCCCCACGGCGGAAACGGTCCTGGGCCGGGAAACGTCGAAGGGGCATGGTTACTTCAGCGTTCCCCCCGACGCGCAGGATCGTCGGAACGGTGTTCTCCGCGGCCATGGCCGTCCTGATGGCCACGGCCTGCGGCGGTTCCGGCGCCGGATCCGCCGATGAGTCCGCCGCCCTCGCCCCGGCGGAGTCCGAGGACTTCGCGGGCGCCGCCCCGGAGGAGGCCGATGCGCGCGGCGGCGGGGGGCAGGCCGCCGAGGAGGGCGACGGCTCGCACGTCGGCTCTGACGTGGAGGTCGGCGACCGGCGGCTGGTCCACACCGCCGACCTGACGGTACGGGTCGACGACGTGTCCGAGGCGGTCGAGGGCGCCAAGGAGCTGACCCTGGAAACGGGCGGCTACATCGCTTCCGAGAACGTCTCCACACCTCAGGGCAGCGCTCCCGAGGGCTCCCTGACGCTGCGCATCCCGGGCGACGACTACGAAGGGGCGCTGGACCGCCTGGCGGAGCTGGGCGACCGGTCCAGCCTGGAGCGCTCGGTGGAGGACGTCACCGAGGAGGTGGCCGACGTCGAGAGCCGCATCGAGTCCTCCGAGGCGGCCCTGGAGACGCTGCGCGGCTACTTGGAGGAAGCGGAGGACGTCGACGACCTGCTGCGGGTGGAGAACGAGATCCAGACACGCCAGTCGGAACTGGAGGCGTTCCAGGCGCGTCTGGAGACGCTGCGCAACCAGACGGCGTACTCGACGGTGAACCTGGCCCTGAGGCCCCCGAAGACCTACCTGGAGGAGCCGTCCGAGGATTCCATCGGTTTCCTTGGCGGCCTGGACCGCGGCTGGCGCGCGCTGGTCTCGTTCGGCCAGAGCGTCGCCGTGGTCGTGGGATGGCTGCTGCCCTTCCTGGTGGTCGCCGCCGTACTGGGCGCGGGGCCGCTGTGGTGGTACCGCTCGCGCCGAGGCGGCGGTTCCACGGCTGTGGCGACCACTGGCGAGGACGGCGCCTCCGGGGAGGGCGCGCCCGGGGGCGGGGCCCCGGAGGGCTCGGGCTCCGAGGCCGAACAGGGGTCCGGCGGCCCCGGGAAGGAGCCTCCGGAGGAGTAGGACGTGTTTTCGGGCCGCTCCGACTCCGCGGATACCGGCGAAAGCGCTCAGAGGCACCCCAGTACACGCAGCGGCGCCCGGTCCCTCGGAAGGGGCCGGGCGCCGTCGGTGTCAGGGGCCCGGGCATACCAGGACGCGGGGGCGGAGTAAGAGCTGTGCGCGGGTGCGCGGGGCCCGACTCAGGCGGAGGTCTCCTCGTGCACGAACTCGGTGAGCCGCTGAAGCACGTCCGGGTCGGTACTGGGCAGCACCCCGTGTCCCAGGTTGAAGACGTGGCCGTCCGCGGCCCGCCCCCGGGACAGGATGTCGCGGGTGCGCTCGGCGACGACCTCCCACGGCGCGAACAGGGTCGCCGGGTCCAGGTTGCCCTGGAGCGCGGTGCCCGGCTGGACGCGCTGGGCCGCCTTGTCCAGCGGCACGCGCCAGTCCACGCCCACGACGTCGGCACCGGCCTCGCTGAGCAGACCGAGCAACTCGCCCGTACCCACCCCGAAGTGGATGCGCGGCACCTCGTACTGGCTGAGCTGGCCGAAGATCCACGAGGTGTAGGGCAGCACCGAGGCACGGTAGTCCTCGGCGCTCAGGGCGCCCACCCAGGAGTCGAAGAGCTGCACGGCGCTGGCACCCGCCTCGATCTGGGTGCGCAGGAAGCCCAGTGTGATGGTGGCCAGGCGGCGCATCATCTCGTCCCACAACTCGGGCTCGCCGTACATGAGCGCCTTGGTGTGCTCGTGGTTCTTGGACGGTCCGCCCTCGATGAGGTAGGAGGCCAGGGTGAACGGGGCTCCCGCGAAGCCGATGAGGGGCTTGTCGCCCAGCTCACCGACCAGTTGGCCCACCGCCTCGGTCACATAGGGCAGGTCCTGGGGCTCGATCTCACGCAGCCGCTTGATGCCGGTCGCGTCCCGGATCGGATCGGCGACCACGGGACCGACCCCGGGCTTGATGTCCAGGTCGATGCCGATGGCCTTGAGCGGGACGACGATGTCGCTGAAGAAGATCGCGGCATCGACGTCGTAGCGGCGCACCGGCTGCATGGTGATCTCGGTGATCATGTCGGGGCGCGCGCACGCCTCAAGCATCGGTACGTCGGCGCGGACCCGTCGGTACTCGGGCAGGGAACGCCCGGCCTGGCGCATGAACCACACCGGTGTATGGGACACAGGAAGGCGCCGGCAGGCACGGAGGAATGGAGATTCTTGCAGCGTCACTCCTCGATCGTGCCATGCCCTCTCCGGTGCTCCCACTCGGATCGCCGAATCCGGGCCGCCGCTTCCCCGCGGCAGATCTGGCGCAAACCGGCGCGCCTGGCGGCGGGCTGGTCCCAAGATCATCACAAAACACCGACACGCCGGGCGAACTCCGACTCGCGGCCCGTGACTCGTGCCACGGTCTTTGACGTGCCCACCATCTTGCCTGTGGCGGGGAGGTCGGAGCATGTCCAGACGACCCCCCGCCGAGACGTGACCACCCCAGAATGAAGGCTGACGTTTCCACCATGCCCGATGTCGGTAACGCCGAGGACGAACACGAGACGTTCCGGCGAGCGGTCGAGGCCTTGCGCTCACCCCTACTGCGCCCCGAGATCACCGTCCGGGAGATCCCCGCCCCCCAGCGGCTGGCACCCCACTCCGCCGCCGTTTCGGCCGAGGTGACCGTGCACGGCGAAGAGGTCGCCTGGGGACGGCTCATCGTGCTCTACGACCCCGAGAACACCCGCGACTGGCCCGGACCGTTCCGGGTGGTCTGCCAGGTCAACTCCGAACTCGAATCGGAGATCGCGACCGATCCGCTGCTCGGACCGGTCGCCTGGAGCTGGCTGACCGACGCCCTGGACGCCGGCGGCACCACACACCACACACTCAGCGGCACGGTCACCCGGGCCACCACCGAGGGCTTCGGTACGAAGGCGGACCAGGGCGCCACCACCGAGGTGGAGATGCGAGCCTCGTGGACACCGGAGTCCGACGACCTCTCGGGACACGTCAACGCGTGGTTGGCGCTGCTGGCCTCCGCCGCGGGGCTGCCCCCGCTGGACGTCACCGACATCGCCAGACAGCGCTCCCGGCCCTGACCGGGCCGCCCGAACGGCCCGAATCCGCGTCCAGTAGCGACAGCGCATACCGTAGTGGTGTGGCGAACGCGTTGAACTCCAAGACAGAACCCCGGGAACCAGGCAACGACGACGCTGAAAGGGCGCCCCTGCTGCGGGAACCGCGCGAGGGCCTACCCGAGGTCACCTCCGACGCCGACGCGCTGGCCGGTGTGGTCGCGGCGCTCTCCGCCGGAACCGGTCCCGTGGCGGTGGACGCCGAACGGGCCTCCGGCTACCGGTACGGGCAGCGGGCCTACCTGGTACAGCTGCGCCGCGAGGGGGCGGGGTCGGCGCTGATCGACCCCATCGCCTGCCCGGACCTGGGCAAGCTGAGCGATGCCGTGGGCGACGCCGAGGTGGTGCTGCACGCGGCGCACCAGGACCTGCCCTGCCTGACCGAGGTCAACCTGCGTCCCCAGCTGCTGTTCGACACCGAGCTGGCCGGGCGGCTGCTGGGATACCAGAGGGTCGGCCTGGGCTTCATGGTGGAGCGGATACTGCATGTCCGGCTGGCCAAGGAGCATTCGGCCGTGGACTGGTCGCAGCGTCCGCTGCCGGAGGACTGGCTACGGTACGCGGCGTTGGACGTGGAGATCCTCATCGAGCTGCGGGACGCCCTGGAGTCGGAGCTGGAGGAGACCGGGAAGCTGGAATGGGCCCGCGAGGAGTTCGCCTCGGTCCTGGCCGCTCCGCCCAAGGAGCCGCGCCCCGACCCCTGGCGGCGTACCTCGGGCATCCACCGCGTGCGCAACCAGCGCGCTCTGGCCGCCGTGCGCGAGCTGTGGTACGAGCGTGACCGCATCGCCCAGGAGCGGGACATCTCGCCCGGGCGGGTGCTGCCGGACGCGGCGATCGTGGAGGCGGCGACGGCCATGCCGCGCACCACGGCGGAGCTGGCCGACATCCGGCAGTTCGGGATCAAGCTGGCGCGGCGCTACCTGACCACGTGGATCAAGGCGGTCAACCGGACCCGGGACATGGCGCAGACCGAACTGCCCCGGCCCAACGCCCCGGGTGACGGCCCGCCGCCGGTGAACCGGTGGGCGGACCGGGCACCGGAGGCGGCACGCCGGTTGGAGGCCGCCCGGGCCACGGTCACGGGGATCGCGGAGGACGTCGTGATGCCGACCGAGAACCTGCTGTTGCCCGACACGGTCCGCCGTCTGGCGTGGGCGCCGCCACAGACTGTGGACCCCGACACGGTGGGGGCTTTCCTGCGTGAGCGGGGGGCCCGGGAATGGCAGGTCGGACTGACCTCGGAGCCCCTGGCCACAGCGCTGCGCGGTGCCGAGGAGGCGTAGCCCGCGGCGTCGAGAAGGATCGACTTTTACCCCCTTTTCATCCGATCAACACCAGAGGTGACTGAACTCACCGCCCCATAGAAGCGGTTGATGCCTGTTCCATAGCCTCCTGTCCGATTAAGTTATAGAAATGTGCCTTGTGATACCAAGGCGTTATCCGACGGGAGTCACACCGCAGGCCGCGAGCCTCGGTGCGCGAGCAGGGGAAAGTGGTGAGTGTGCTGACGTTCTGGCGTGCGTTGCTGCGCGAGACCGGGCTGACGGGTGCGTCCAGGACCCGTTCAGCCGATACCAGCGCGCCCACGCGCGAGGAGCAGCCCGTGGAGCGGCCGACCGCGGTGTCCGTACCGAGCCCGGCCTCGGTGGGAGCGCCCACCGAGTCGCTGCCCCTGTCCGAGGAACGGGAGAAGGCACCGGCCGCGAAGGAGCCGGACGCCGAGGCGTCCGGGGCGGACAGCGCACCCGTTCCCGCGCCCACCGCCGGGATGCGGGCCGCCTCCCTGGAGCGAACGCTGCGTTCGTTGGTGGAGCGGCTGGGCACCGAGCATCCGGACACGATCACCGCACGCAACAACCTGGCGACCAAGTACGCGCAGATGGGGCGTCGTCAGGCGGCCGTGCAGCAGTTCGAGCTGGCGCTGGCCGAGGCGGTGGAGGTCTTCGGCGACGAGCACCCGCGTACCGAGATCATCCGGGAGAACCTGGCCTGGGCCTACGAGGACGCCGGTCGACCCGCGGACGCCTCGGGACAGTGGGAGACGCTGCTGCGCGAACGCGAGCGCCAGTTCGGTTCCGGGGACGAGGACACGGTGGAGGCGCGTATGCGCCTGGCGGTCTGCTACCGGCGCAGCGGGCGTCTGGACGCGGCCGTGGTGCACTATGAGCGTGCCATCGAGGACGTGACCCTGACCGAGCGCCGCGAGGAGCTGCGGCTGGGGCTGAGCGCGGCGCAGAGCATGTCCGGGCGCTACGATGACGCGATCACACAGCTGCGGATGGTGCTGGCCGGGCGGCGCCGCCGGATGGGAAAAGGCCATCTGGACACCCTGACGGTGCACCACCGGCTGGGCCGCGCCTACACCCAGGCGGGCCGTGCCGACGAGGCGGCGGAGGTACTGCGCGAGGCCTACCGGGTGGCGCTGAACTCCTCCGGCGACCCGGATGTGCGGCGGCTGACCCTGCGGCTGCGCCGCGACCTGGCCGGTGCCTACAACGCCGCCGGCCGTCACCGCGAGGCCAAGGCGCTGCTGTAGGACGTGGTCGGGGACCAGAGCTCGGGGCCGGGGGTCGACCTCCGGCCCCGAGGCGTGTCAGGGGGCGTCGTCGGGCACGGCGGTGAGGAGCTGTCCGGCGGCGAGTTCCCGGTAGAGCCCGTCGACGGCCACCAGTTCCTCGTGGGTGCCCACGGCGCGGACCCGCCCGGTGTCCATGACCACGATCCGGTCGGCGCTGGTGACCGTGGACAGCCGGTGCGCCACCACGACGACGTTGGTGTGGCGGGCGGCCTCCAGCATGACCTCCTTCAGGGCGCCCTCGTTGGCCGCGTCCAGTTGGGAGGTGGCCTCGTCCAGCAGCAGCAGCCGGGGCTGGCGCAGCAGGGCACGGGCGATGGCCACCCGTTGGCGTTCCCCACCGGAGATCGTCACGCCCCGGTGCCCGATGGCGTGGTCCAGGCCCTCGGGCAGGCGGGAGACCAGATCGGTCAGACGGGCGCGGTGCACGGTCCGGGTCAGGTCCTCGTCGGTGGCGCCCGGGGCGGCCATGAGCAGGTTCTCACGCAGGGTGCCGTCCAGGACCGGCGCGTCCTGCTCGACGTAGCCGGCCTGGGCGCGCAGAGCCTGCAAGGGCCACTCGCGCACGTCGGTACCGTCCAGGCGCACGCTGCCGGAGGTGGCGTCGTAGAACCGCTCCACCAGGGAGAACACGGTGGTCTTACCCGCTCCGGAGGGACCGACCAGGGCGGTGAGCCCGGCCCCGGCCGCCTCGAAGCTCACCCCATGGTGCACCAGCGGCAGGTCGGGGTGGTAGCGGAAGGTGACGTCGTCGAAGACGAGCGAGGCGGGACGGTCCCCCGCCACGGCGGGCGCGGCGCCGGCACGGGTGTCCTCCCGCTCCAGGTCGGAGACCTCGTCCACGCGGTGTACGGCGGCCAGGCCGGTCTGAAGCTCGGTCGCCGAGCTCACCAGGGTGCTGATCGGCTCCATGAGGTAGAAGAGCAGTAGCAGGAAGGCGATGAGGGAGGAGACGGGCAGCTCTCCGGCGGCCACACGGCCCCCTCCGACGGCGAGGATGGCCAGGAAGGCGACGTTGACCGCCAGCCAGGCCGTGGTGCCCGACACGGCCGTCCACCCGGCCACCGCCACGCCCTTGCGCCAGGACTCCACGGCGGCGGCGTCCAGACGGGCGGTCTCGGCCTCCTCGGCGGAGGATGCCTTGACGGTACGAAAGGCTCCGAAGACACGTTCCAGGTGCGACCCCATCTCGCCGAGCGCGGCCTGGGCGGCCTGTGTCGCGGCACCGATCCTGGGCAGGACCACGCCCATGAGCAGTCCGACCACGACGACCATCCCGGCGGCGACAAGGAACAGGAACCAGTCGAGCACCGCCATGACCACGATGCCGCCGACCAGCAGCACGGCGCTGGTGAACAGGTTGGTGATGCCGCTGGTGGCGACGGTGCGCAGCAGCGTGGTGTCCGCGGTCAGACGGGCGACGAGGTCGCCGGGCCTGAGGCGGTCGACCTCGGCCACGCGCAGCCGCACCAGGCTGCCCACGAGGCTGCGGCGCACCCCGAGTACGACGCTCTGACCGGTGCGCTCCAGCAGGAAGGCGCCCAGGGCACCGATGACCGCGCCGCTGAGGATGACGGCGGACAGGACCAGGACCGGGCCGAGGATGGGCTCGTCCGCGCCGAGGGCGTCGATGACGTACTTGGCCACGAGGGGCTGGGCCAGGCTGGTGGCGCCGCCCAGAAAGGTGAGCGCCCCGCCCAGGAGGAGCACGCGCCAGTGCGGCCGGGCGTGCTCCCACAGTCGGCGCAGGGGTGCCCTGGGCGCGGTGCGGAGCATCGCCGAGTGGCGCGTGTTCGGTCTGTCCGTATCTGCCACGGATCTCCCCCGGTGTCGTTTTCCTCATGAAATCCGCGCCAAGCCAACCGCGCACCGGGAGTACGGGGCAACCGCCGATAGTGGTGGATCCACCCTGACTTCCATCCCTGGCCGAAGTTCCGGCCGCGTCGCTCGCACAAGTTGTTACTGGCGAGTAGCATGGACGGAACAGTCCACTCACCCCTTGGAGAAGGAGGGGCAATCGTGCCGCGAACTGCCCGCGATGTCGTGTTTGTCGATGGGGTCCGTACCCCGTTCGGCAAGTCTGGCAAGGGCCTCTACGCCGAGACACGTGCCGACGACCTGGTCGTACGTGTGATCCGCGAACTGATGCGCCGCAACCCGGGCCTGCCCGCGGAGCGCGTCGACGAGGTCGCCATCGCCGCCACCACCCAGATCGGCGACCAGGGCCTGACGATCGGGCGCAGCGCCGCGATCCTCGCCGGACTCCCCAGCAGCGTCCCCGGCTACGCCATCGACCGCATGTGCGCCGGTGCGCTCACCGCCGTCACCACCTCCGGCGCAGGCATCTCCTTCGGTGCCTACGACGTGGTTATCGCAGGCGGTGTCGAGCACATGGGACGCCACCCCATGGGAGAGGGGGTCGACCCCAACCCGCGCTTCCTGTCCGAGAAGCTCGTGGACCCGTCCGCGCTGGTCATGGGCAACACCGCCGAGAACCTGCACGACCGGTTCCCGTCCATCACCAAGGAGCGCGCCGACACCTACGCGGTGCGCAGCCAGGAGAAGACCGCCAAGGCCTACGCCGACGGCAAGCTCCAGGACGACCTGGTCGAGGTCCTGGTCCGCTCCCTGGAGCAGGGCTACGGACTGGCCACCCAGGACGAGCCCCCGCGGCCCGGCACCACCATGGAGTCGCTGGCGAGCCTGAAGACCCCGTTCCGCGCGCACGGCAACGTGACGCCCGGCAACGCCGCCGGCCTCAACGACGGCGCCACCGGTGCCCTCCTGGCCGCCGAGGACGTGGCCGAGGACCTGGGGCTGGACGCCAGGATGCGCCTGGTGGACTTCTCCTTCGCCGGTGTGGACCCCGAGGTCATGGGCGTGGGCCCGGTCCCGGCCACCGAGAAGCTGTTCGCCCGCCAGGGCATCTCGATGGACGAGATCGGCCTCATCGAGATCAACGAGGCCTTCGCCGTGCAGGTGCTGGCCTTCCTGGAGCACTTCGGCCTCGCCGACGACGACGCCCGCGTCAACCCGTGGGGCGGCGCCATCGCCGTGGGCCACCCGCTGGCCTCCTCGGGCGTGCGCCTGATGATGCAGCTCGCGCGCCAGTTCGCCGAGCGCCCCGACGTCCGCTACGGCCTGACCACCATGTGCGTCGGCATGGGCATGGGCGGAACCATCCTGTGGGAGAACACCAACTACGAGGGGGGCAAGTGAGCATGCCGATCGAGGAATCCCGCCCGTCACCCGCCACCACCCTCAACGGAGACGCTTCGCGTCACAGTTCTCTTTCAGAGCTCTTCAGCGACGAGGTCGTCACCAAAGCGCTCTCCCGTGACGTCGAACTCCCCTACGGTGCGGGCACCGCGGTCCTGATCACGCTGGACAACGGGCACGACCACACCAAGCCCAACACCTTCGGCCCCGGTGGGCTGCTGAGCCTGGACGCGGCGATCGAGGCCGCCAAGGCACGCACCGACATCGTGGCCGTGGCCGTCACCGGCAAGCCGTTCATCTTCGCCGTGGGCGCGGACCTGACCGGCGTCCCGGCGCTCCAGAACCGCGAGCAGGCACACGCCATCGGCAAGCTGGGACACGACGTGTTCCGCAAGCTCGGCGAACTGGACGTGCCGACCTTCGCACTGGTCAACGGCGCGGCCATGGGCGGCGGCGTGGAGGTGGCGCTGCACTGCACCTACCGCACCATCTCCTCGGGCGTTCCCGCGGTCGCGCTGCCCGAGGCCTTCCTGGGCCTGGTCCCCGGCTGGGGCGGCACCTACCTGCTGCCGAACCTGATCGGCGCCGAGAAGGCCCTCAAGGTCATCGTCGACAACCCGCTCGCCCAGAACAAGATGACCAAGGGCGAGCAGGCCTTCGAGATGGGCATCGCCGACGCGATGTTCGAGCCCGCCGACTTCGTGGAGGAGTCGCTGCGCTGGGCGGCCAAGGTCGTCAAGGGCGACGTCGTGGTCGAGCGCCCCGAGGTGGACAAGGGCGAGGCCTGGGACAACGCGGTCAACATGGCCCGGTTCACCGTCGAGGGCAAGCTGCACGGCGCCGCTCCGGCCCCGGTCCGCGCGGTCGAGCTGGTCGCCGAGGCGAAGACCCGCACGCGCGACGAGGGCTTCGCCGCCGAGGACGACGCGCTGGCCGACCTGATCATGAGCGACGAGCTCAAGGCCGGGCTGTACGCGTTCGACCTGGTACAGAAGCGCGCCAAGCGCCCCGCGGGCGCCCCGGACAAGTCGCTGGCCCGCAAGGTCACCAAGGCCGGCGTGGTCGGCGCCGGCCTGATGGCCGGTCAGCTGGCGCTGCTGTTCGCCCGCCGCCTGGACGTACCGGTCGTCATGACCGACCTGGACCAGGAGCGCCTGGACAAGGGCGTGGCCTACGTGCACGGCGAGATCGACAAGCTCCTGGACAAGGGCCGGATCAACGGCGACAAGGCCAACCGCCTCAAGGCCCTGGTGACCGGCTCGCTGACCAAGGACGCCTTCTCCGACGCCGACTTCGTCATCGAGGCCGTGTTCGAGAAGCTGGAGGTCAAGAAGCAGGTGTTCGCCGAGGTGGAGGCCGTGGTCTCCCCCGAGGCGGTCCTGGCCACCAACACCTCCTCGCTGTCGATCACCGAGATGGCCGCCGATCTGAAGCACCCCGAGCGGGTCGTGGGCTTCCACTTCTTCAACCCGGTCGCGGTCCTGCCGCTGCTGGAGCTCGTCCGCGGTGAGGAGACGGACGAGGCGACCCTGGCCACGGCCTTCGCCACCGCCAAGACGCTGAAGAAGACCGCGGTGCTGTGCAAGGACGCCCCGGCGTTCGTGGTCAACCGCCTGCTCACCCTGTTCATGGGTGAGGTCCTGGCCGCCGTCAGCGAGGGCACCGAGCCCGAGGCCGCCGATCGCGCCGTCGCGCCCCTGGGCCTGCCGATGTCGCCGCTGATGCTGCTGCAGCTGGTGGGTCCGGCGGTCGCGCTGCACGTGTCCGAGACCCTGCACGAGGCGTTCCCGGACCGCTTCGCGGTCTCCGCCGAACTGGCCGAGATCGTCAAGGCGGGCAAGACGGAGATCTTCGCCCCGGACCTCACGATCGACCCCGAGGTGAAGAAGCTCCTCAGCGGCGGCGACAAGCCGTCCGAGGAGAGCGAGATCCTGGACCGGGCGCTGCGCGCGCTGGCCCGGGAGATCCGGATCATGCTGGACGAGGGTGTCGTGACCGAGGCCGCCGACATCGACCTGTGCCTGCTCACCGGTGCGGGCTGGCCGTTCCACACCGGCGGCATCACCCCGTACCTGGACAAGGCCGGGGTGTCCGAGGCCGTGAACGGCAAGCGGTTCCACGAGGGCGACCCGAAGGCGTTCTAGTCCTTCCCGGCCCGCCGTCTCGTGTCCCGGTCAGAAGTCCTGGGAGGACTCCCCTCCGGCCGGGCCCCGGCCGGAGGAGCGGACTCTCCGGATGTGGAACTGTCTGAACAGCCGGATCATCGGGCGGATCAGCAGCTCGACGCTGCCGACGAGGAAGCACCAGGTGCCCGCCGTGGTCCAGGCCTCGGAGGAGAACATGATGCTCTTCCGGCGATGAACCACAGGGCGATCAGGATGTCGTTGACGATGCTCTCGGCCTCGTAGCGGCGCCGGACGACGAGCTCGTCGCCCCCCACGTGCAGGACCAGCGGTCTGCTCTGCTGCCTGGACATGTTCGGCCCTCCTGGCGACTCTGTGTAATGTCCGGCTCGTGGCAATCTCCGCTGAACACCAGGTCTACGCCGAGCTGTTCGCCGAGGCTCCCGAGATAGCCGTCGGCTTCCTGCGAGACCTCGGGGTGGTCGCACCCGACTACGGCAGAAGCGCGGTCACCTCGTGCGACCTCGGCCACGTGGACCCCGTCGAGCGCCGCTCCGACGTCGCGGTCATGCTGCGCGGCCCCGGCCCGACCGACCCCCTCGACAAGCTGATGGGTGTCGTCGTGGAGGTCCAGCGCGACGAGAAGGAGCGCAAACACTTCACCTGGCCGAAGTACGTGGCCGACTGGTACGCCGGGCCGATCCCCCTCGGCCACCCCGGTTTCGTGCTGCGTCCCCTGGTGGTGGGACCGTCCGGAATCCCGGTCATCACCGATCCCGAGGAGGTCGGGCGGCACCCGTTCCTGGGCGTGCTGTCCGCCGCCGCACACGGCGGTCAGGATATGGACGTGCTGAAAGCCCCGCACACGGCCTGGATTCGATCGACCAGGAGAGGGCCACGAAGTACATCGGATTCACCCTGAACCTGCTCGCGAGGACCGAGGGACAGATGGCACTGGAGGAACTCATGATGACTGACACGTACGAGTACAGCAGCGCCTGGACCGAGAGCCTGGAAGCCAGGGGAGAGGCCAAGGCCATTCTTCGCTTCCTCTCCGCACGCGGTATCGACGTACCCGAGGAAGCGCACAAGCGCGTCAGCGAATGCCGCGCTCATGAGGAACTCGACACCTGGCTCGACCGAGTCGCCACCATCTCCCACATCGACCAGCTCTTCGACGCGTGACCCGGGCCCGCCCGGGGGTCCGGGGGCCCGGTAACGGAGGAGCGGTCACACCCCGGCATGCTCCCGCCGCCTCTCCCCCGCGTCGTGCGCGGCCGCGGGGGCCCCGTCGGTGTCGCCGCCCTCGGAGATGCCGATCCGGTCGTGCAGCCAGCGCAGGGGCCGGGGCAGCCACCAGTTGGCGCTGCCGAGCAGGCGCATCGTGGCGGGCACCATCACCGCGCGGACCAGGGTGGCGTCCACGAGCACCGCGATGGCCAGGCCGATGCCGATGATCTTCAGGAAGAGCAGGCCCGAGGTGCCCATCGCCAGGAGCACGACCATCAGCAGGATCGCCGCGCTGGTGATGATCCGCCCGGTGTGCTGGAGCCCCGCCGCCACCGAGCGGGTGTTGTCCCCGGTGCGCAGGTACTCCTCACGCACGCGGCTGAGCAGGAACAGCTCGTAGTCCATCGCCAGGCCGAACGCCACGATGGTGATCAGCACCAGGTAGGTGGGGTCGATCGTGCCCACGGCGTCGAAGCCGAGCAGTTCGGCGAAGGCGCCCTCCTGGAAGCCCCAGACCACCACGCCCAGGGACGCACCCAGGGAAAGCGCGCCCATGAGCACCGCCTTGACGGGCAGGACCACCGACCCGAAGGCCAGGAACAGCAGGAGCAGGGTCGCCACGGCGATGAATCCCACGGTCATGGGCGCCGCGTCGACGATCGCCGCCACGTTGTCCTGTTGCATGGCGGCCACGCCGCCGACCAGGCTCTCCCGCGCGCCCTCGGGAAGCGGTTCGTCGCGTACGCCGCTCACCAGCCGGCTGACCTCCGGGGAGTCGGAGTCGCCCTCGTAGGCGACCATGACGTGGGCGATGCCGTCGCCGGTGCGCTCCACGCTGGCGAGGGAGGCCCCGGGCAGGTCGCCCAGGCGCCCGGCGTACTCCTCCAGGGCCCCACCGGTGGTCTCTCCGAGCACGGCGACGTTGAGCCTGCCCAGACCGCCCGCGGGGAAGTCCTCCGACACCGACTCGGTGGCGATCCGGGTTCCGGCGTCGGAGGGAAGGTAGCGCTGGTCGGTGGAGCCGAGCTCGGTGGAGAACAGGCCGGAGCTGAAGACCAGCAGGATGCCGCCGACCGCGACCAGGGACACCGCGGGACCGCGCATGACGGTGCGTGCCAGACGCCACCAGGCCCCGGCGCTCTCGTGCACGGTGCCGGTGACGGTGCGGCGGGGCAGCGGCAGTCTGAGGCTGTCGATCCGGTGGCCGACCACGGCCATCAGCGCGGGCAGGAAGACGAGCGCGGCCAGGAGGTCGAACACCACGACGGCGATACCGCCCCAGCCGATCGACTTGAGGATGGGCTGGGGGAAGAACAGCAGTCCCGCGAAGGCGATGCCGACGGTGACGCCGGAGAAGGCCACGGTGCGCCCGGCGGTGTCGACGGTGCGGCGCACGGCGTCGGCCGTACCCCGGCCCCGGCCCAGCTCCTCGCGGAAGCGGCTGACCATGAACAGCCCGTAGTCGATGGCCAGCCCCAGACCCAGGATGGTGGAGACGTTGATCGCGAACACCGACACGTCGGTGACGTGGGTCAGGGCCCGCAGGAGGGTCAGTGAGCCGAGGATGGCCAGACCTCCCACCGCGAGTGGGACCAGGCCCGCGATCAGGCCGCCGAAGATCACGATGAGCAGGACCAGCAGGATCGGCAGGGTGATGAGTTCGGCGCGGACGACGTCGCTCTCGGCGGTCTCCGACAGCTCGTGCTCGATGGCGACCGAACCGCCCAGGTAGGTCTCCAGGTTGCTGGAGGACAGGTGTTCGGCGACCTCCTCGTACTGGTGGAGGCGGTCGGCGTGGGACTGGCCGCTGAGGGTCACGGGGATGTAGACGGCGTGCATGTCCTCGGCCACGAGCATGCCGCGCTCGGTCTCGCCGAGCTCCTCGTCGAGGTAGAGGTCGAAGTCGTCGACCGCGTCCTCGGGCATACCGTCGGCGATGCGCTGGACGGCCGCGGCGAAGGTGGGGTTGTCAGCCTTCAGCTCGTCGCTGCGGTAGACGGCGACGATGTCGACGTCGTCGTGCCCCAGTTCCTCCTCCAGGACGCGGGTGGCCCGCGCGGACTCGGAGTCGGGATCCTCGAACCCGCTCTCGCTGACGTCGGAGAAGACCCCCGAGCCCCAGACGGCGGCGAAGACGGCGAAGAGCGCGGTGGCGACCAGGACCGCCCAGCGGAAGCGGTGGGCCCCCAGCCCGATCCGCCCGAAAAACCCCGTACGTGTCGGCATACGCCGCCCCTTCAGGAAACGGGCCTCACACCCGTTAACGGTGTTTGCTAACGGTGTTCACTAAAACGTGCGGGCATTACGATGTCAATATCGTCGACGAGGACCACGGCGCCCTGACCCGGCGCCTGAGACGGGGTGTACCGCAGCAGATGACGAAACCGCAGCTGGGCCTGGGTGCCGGGAAGCCGAGCCGCCGCGAGCGTGTGCGCGAGGCCACACTCGCGGAGATCAAGGGGATCGCCCGCCAGCACCTGGTCGAGCACGGAGCCGCCGGGGTGTCCCTGCGCGCCATCGCCCGGGAGATGGGCATGACCGCCCCGGGGCTGTACCGCTACGTCTCGGGCATCGACTCGCTGCTGGTCCTCATCACCGCGGACATGTTCGGGGAGCTGGCCGGCGCGGTGGCCGCCGCCGACGCCAGCGTGCCCGCCGAGGACACCGACCTGCGCATCCTCACCTCGCTGCGAGCCTTCCGGTCCTGGGCCGTCACGCACCGGGCCGAGTTCGCCACCATGTTCGGCCCTCGCGTGCGCCTGGCCCCCGAGACCGACATCACACCGGCACTGGAGGCCGGGCGGCGCTTCGGCGCGACCTTCTACACGCTCTTCGACCGACTGCTGACCGAGGAGCGTTTCCCGCTGCCCGACGGGGACCGCATCACGCCCGAGTTGGCCCGCGAGCTACGCGCCTTCGCCGACACCTGCGGCTTCTCGGCCCCGCACATCCCGGTGGAGGCGGTCATGGTGCTCAGCACGTGCTGGGTGCGGCTGTACGGGGTCGTGTGCATGGAGGTGTTCGAACATCTGAACTTCGTGATGCGCGCCATGGAACCACTCTTCGAGTCCGAGCTTCAGAACGTACTGACAGGCCTCGGGGTGCGCTATCAACCTCCGGAAAGTAGTAGTTCGGTTACCATAAGTCCGCCTGATTAAGCCCCATACTGGAGGTCTGTGACTCTTGCCGGATTCGCCCCAGGCGGATGCGGCCCAGCCCGGCGTGCTGCGGCACGATAGCGAGGATGGACCCCGTGGAGAACCGACCCGGCGGTGAGTGGCCCGGGGGCGAGGCCCCCCGTCCCGAACAGCCCGACCCCGGAGACCCCCGACCCGTCGGCGGCCCTGACGGAACCAGTGGCGACGGAACCAGTGGGCCTGGTGGCCCGCCGTACGACCAGCGCCCCACAGAACACCAGCGCCCTCCCCACCCGCAGACGGCGCGGCCTCCGGTCCGGGGAGGGGCCCCGGCCCCCGGCCCGGGCCAGGGCGCCCAGCCCGGCCCGTACGGTCAGGCCGGCCAGTACGGGCGGCCTGGTTACGGGGCGCCCGGCCCTCAGCACTCCCCCGGCGCCCCTGGATCCCCCGGCGCGTACGGCGTGCGGGCGACGGGGACACCCGTGCCCCACAACGCCGTCCCCCAAGCACCGCCCTTCACCGGCCCCCGCCCCGTCCAGCCCGGCGCGCATCCGGGAGCCGGGTGGCAGCAGCCGGGCCAGCCGTGGGGCCAGCCCTACGCGGCGGCGCGGCCGCGCCGCCGCGGCCTGGGTGTCATGATCGGCTCTTCCGTGGCCGCCGTGATCTCCCTCGTCGCACTGGCCGCGAGCATCCTCATGGTCGTCACCACCCCCCGCGAGGAGCCCCAACCCAACGGCACCGACCTGTCCGAGCTCTACGACGACCGGCTGGCCGCGCGGCCGAACGAGGTGGAGGTCGACCTGGTCGGCCATCCTCTCTACGACGCGGCCAGGCCGGAAGCGGTCGACTGCCAGGTCCCAGAGCTGGACATGGGCTCGGACGAATCCTGGGAGGAGTTCGCGACCGCCGCCGGAGTCTGTCTGGACGAGTTGTGGGCACCGACGATGGAGGAGATGGGCCTGTCCGGCGAGACCCCCGAGTTCACCGTCACCCGGGACTCCCCCGACGCTGACACCGAGGAGGGCTACACGCTCGCCTACTACGAGAGCGACCTGGCCCGTATCACCGTCGTACTGCCCAGCGTGCGCCACATGGGCGCCCAGATCCCCTCCCAGCACCGCGAGGACGTCTGGCTCGCCCTGATGGGGCACGAGTACGGCCACCACGTGCAGCACGTCACCGGCATCCTCAACATCTCACACGAACTGCGCTGGAGCGCCGAGAGCGAGAACGACGAACTGGACACGATCCGCCGGACCGAGCTCCAGGCCGAGTGCATGGCCGGGGTGGGCCTGCGCGGGCTCACCGGCGCGGACGAGAACGCGCTGGAGGCCGTCAACGCCAACCTCAACAACGGCGGGGACCTCGACACACACGGCAGCGCCGGCAACCGGGCGTTCTGGCTGGACCAGGGCTGGTCGGAACCGACCATGGGCGGCTGCAACACCTACGACGCCGACCCCGACCAGGTCACCTGAGCACCCTGCGGTAGGCCTCCCAGCCGTGAAGCTTGACCCGTTCCCCCCGGTCCAGTTCCACGGCCTGATCGGCCTCGGCGGTGTCGATGCGCAACCAGTCCTCGTAGCCGCTGTACGCGAGCCCGCGCTCGTCCAGCACCGTCTCAAGCGGCACCAGGTCCGGGGCGGCCGCACGCAGTGTCTCAGCGTCCTCCAGCAGGGAGCGGACCGTCCCGGCGGCATCGGACTTGTTGGTGCCGATCACCCCGGTTGCGCCCCGCTTGATCCACCCGGCGACGTAGTCGCCCCGGACCACGCGGCCGTCGGTGTCCAGGACCCGGCCCTGCTCCTGCGGGACGGTACGCCCCTCGGGATCGAAGGGGACCCCGGGCAGCGGGACGCCCGCGTACCCCACTGAGCGCAGCACCATCCCGGCGGGCAGATCGGTGGTCCCGCCGGTTCCCCTCAGACGCCCGTCGTCGTCCAGGCGTGTGGCCTCCACGCGCACACCGGTCACACGGTCCTCGCCGAGGAACTCCTGTGGTCGGGCCCAGAAGTGCAGTTGAACGGCGCGGGGCCGCCCCTGGGGCCGGCGCTGCGCGTGCTCCCGCAGGAGCCTGAGGTTGGTGCGCGCGGCACGGGAGACATCACGCAGCTCGGGAGCCCCGGTACCCACGGCGGTGGGGTCCATGTCGACTTGGTCGGCGCGCACGACCACGTCCGCGCCGGGAAGGGCGAGCAGGTCGCGCAGCTCGGGCGCGGTGAACTTGGCCTGGAGCGGGCCCCGGCGGGACAGCAGGTGCACGGTGCGCACGCGGCTGGCGGCGAGCGCGTCCAGGACCGGCTGCGGGATGTCGGTGTGGCGCAGCTCGTCGGCCGTCTTGGCGAGGATGCGGGCCACGTCCAGGGCGACGTTGCCCGCCCCGACCACGACGACCTCCTCGGCGTCGAGCACGAACCGTTCCAGCTCGGTGTCGGGATGGCCGCAGTACCAGTTGACGAAGTCGGTGGCGGCGACGCTGCCGGGCAGGTCCTCCCCCGGCACCCCCAGGCGTCGGTCCACGCTGGCTCCGGTGGCGTAGACGACGCTGTGGTGGGTCCTGGCCAGGTCGGCGCGGGTGAGGTCGGTGCCGAACTCGATCCCGCCGACGAAGCGCACGTGGGGGTGTTCCAGAACCCCGCGCAGTGCCCGGGCCACGCCCTTGATCTTGGTGTGGTCGGGCGCGACGCCGTAGCGCACCAGCCCGTAGGGGGTGGGCAGGCGGTCCATGACGTCGACCCGGACGGGCACGCGCTGCTGCCGGGTGAGGGCGTCGGCGGTGTAGACGCCGGCCGGACCGGAACCGATCACGGCCACGCGGAGCGGTTCGACGTCCTCGGTGGGCTGCTGCTCAGGTTCGCGAGAGGCCATGTACCCATTCTGGCAGCCCGGGGCCCTCCCGGGCTGCCGGTGTCGGCCGGCGGCCGCGTGGCCGGTGTCCGCTCAGGCGGTCTCGTCGGCCAACTCGTCGGTGGTCGCGTCAGTACGGCGGGAGACGGTCTCGGTGAGCTTGCGGGACAGCTCCTGGGACGTCAGTCCCTGCTCACGCAGGATGTCGTCACGCTTGGCGTGGTCCAGGAACTCCTGTGCGATGCCGAACGTGCGCACCGGCACGTCGACGTCGTGGTCGCGCAGCAACCGGGCCACAGCGTCGCCGACGGCGCCCGTGCGGCCGTTGTCCTCGATGACCGCCACGACGCTGTGCTCGACGGCCTCGGCGACCAGGGCCTCGTCCAGCGGCTTGACCCACAGGGGATCGACGACGGTGACGCCGAGGCCCTGGGCGGCCATCCGGTCCGCGACCTCGCAGGCGACCTGGGCCATGGAGCCCACGCCCACGATGAGCAGGTCCTTGGAGTGGCCGTTGTCGCCGGCGCGGCGCAGCAGGTCCATGGAGCCGACCTTGCCGACCGCGTCCACCTGCTCGGCGACCGCGCCCTTGGGGTAGCGCACGACGGTGGGGGCGTCCTCGACGGCCACGGCCTCGCGCAGCAGGGTACGCAGGCGCTCGGCGTCGCGGGGCGCGGCCAGGCGGAGTCCGGGGACCACCTGGAGGATGGACATGTCCCACATGCCGTTGTGGCTGGCGCCGTCGTTACCGGTGACTCCGGCGCGGTCCAGGCAGAACGTGACGCCCTGGCGGTGCAGGGCGGCGTCCATGAGTACCTGGTCGAAACAGCGGTTGAGGAACGTGGCGTAGACGGCCACGACCGGGTGCAGGCCGTTCATGGCCATGCCGGTGGCGGCGGTGGCGGCGTGCTGCTCGGCGATTCCCACGTCGAAGGTGCGGTCCGGGTAGGACTCGGCGAACTTGTTGAGACCGGTGGGGTGGAGCATGGCCGCGGTGATGGCCACCACGTCCTGGCGCTCGGCGCCGAGCTCCACCATGGTGTCGGCGAAGACGGAGGTCCACTTGACGACCTTGGGCCCGGGCTTGGCCTGGCCGGTGGCCACGTCGAAGGGGCCGGGGGCGTGGAACTGGTCCTCGTCGTGGTTCTCGGCCGGGGCGTAGCCCTTGCCCTTCTGGGTGAGGCAGTGCACGATCACCGGGCCGCCGAAGTCGCGGGCACGACGCAGCGCCCTCTCCAGGGTCTGCTCGTCGTGGCCGTCGATGGGTCCGAGGTACTTCAGGCCCAGGTCCTCGAACATCATCTGGGGCTGGATGGCGTCCTTGAGGCCCTTCTTGAGGCCGTGCAACGCCTCGTAGATGGGCTGGCCGACCACGGGGGTGCGGTTGAGGGTGGTCTTGGCCAGGTCCAGAGCCTGCTCGTAGCCGGGGGCCATGCGCAGGGAGGCCAGGTGGTCGGCGAGTCCACCCATCGTGGGCGAGTAGGAGCGGCCGTTGTCGTTGACCACGATGACCAGGCGGCGGTCCTTGCGCGCGGCGATGTTGTTGAGGGCCTCCCAGGACATGCCGCCGGTGAGGGCGCCGTCGCCGATGACCGCGACCACGGTGCGGTCCTTGTGGCCCCGAACCTCGTTGGCCTTGGCCATGCCGTCGGCGTAGGACAGGGAGGTGGAGGCGTGGGAGTTCTCGACGAAGTCGTGCTCGGACTCGGAGCGCGAGGGATAGCCGGACAGGCCGCCCTCGGACTTGAGGTTGGTGAAGTCGTGGCGGCCGGTGAGGACCTTGTGCACGTAGGCCTGGTGGCCGGTGTCGAAGAGGATGGGGTCCTTCGGTGAGTCGAAGACCCGGTGCAGCGCTATGGTCAGCTCGACGACGCCGAGGCTGGGGCCGAGGTGCCCGCCGGTCTGGGAGCAGGAGTCGACCAGGAAGTCCCGGATCTCCTGTGCCAGCGCAGGGAGCTGACCGGCCGGGAGCTTCTTGAGCGCTTCCGGATTGTGCATCGACTCGAACAGTGCCACTGTCTCGTCAGTCCCCTCGTCCAGCGTGTCCGTTGAGTTTGCCTCCCCGGGCCCCTGACGTGGGCCGGGTTTGGCTACCGGCAGGTATACATACCCGAGTTTATGGGCGTACGTCCACGGGTCCTACCCAGCCCCGCCCGGACTGTGGAATCCGTGTCAGGCCACTCTGGGCGGCCCTTCCGCCCGATGACCGTCACAGCTCCGGATTCCGCCCGGGTTTTCGCGTACATTACTCGGTTTCGCAAGCAGTTTGTCCGGGTGAGGCGGCTTATCCGAGGACCGCTTGGCCAAGCAGGCCGAGCGCCGAGGCGGACACCACACACAGCATGGCGATGCGCAGCCATGTGGCGTCGATCCGTCGTCGCAGCACGTTGCCGACGAGGAATCCGGCACCGACGAAGGGGATCGCGGAGGCACCGACAACGGCGGTCCGGATGTCCATCTGGCCTCCCAGGGTCAGTCCGGCCAGGGAGACCGCGCCGCCGAAGAGGAAGAACGCGGCCAGGGTGGCGCGGACCCTGGCAGGCTCCTCGTACTGGTAGAGCAGGGCCATGGGAGGGCCGCCGATCGAGGTGGCGGTACCCGCGAAGCCGGACAGGGTCCCCGCCGCCACGAGCGAGACCGGGGTGATGCGTACCCGCAGTGACCAGATCGACAGGGCCACGGCCACGAGCACCATACCCCCGACCGCTCCGGCCAGGGCCCGGGGTTCCAGGACCGCGACCACCCACACTCCCAGGACGGTCCCGGGCAGCCGCGCCGGCAGTCCCCAGGCGATGCCGCGCCAGTCCACGTGGCGCCGCTCCTGTAGGAGGGTGAGCATCGGGAGGATGATCACCGCGACGAGCAGCGCCCCCGGCATGAGAGTGGGGTCGAGGAGGGAGATGACGGGGGCGGCGACCAGTCCGAGGCCGAGGCCGACGGTGCTCTGCACAGCGGCGCCGGCGACGACCGCGAGCACGGTGACGAGGACGAACGTCCACAGGTCGCCCTCGCCGAGCACCCCGTGGCCGGTGGGGGAGAAGAGCTCCGCGAGGTCCGGGGCGGAGGCGAGGGCGGGGAGGGCGGTGGTTTGTGAGGGCACAGCCCACGACGCTATATCCCGACCATCCCGACCGGAATCAGAAGATAGGAAGGTGGGATGGCTCGGGCAGCGTGCCTCTCCTCCGGTCCGGCGGCGCTGACCAAGTGTCACCTCAGAGCCCTCGGCCAGCAGACCGGGGGCGAGCTGAAGTCCCGGCTGTCCGGCTCCTGCCACGAGGGCCTTGCGCGTGTCTCTCCGTTCGGACTCCGCCCGCCGCCTCTCGGGGGATCGCGGGTGCGAACGGACCCGGCCCGGCGCCTGGGGCGCCGGACCGGGTGGGAGCGGACGGGGACGGTGGGGAGTGAGGCACCGTCGGCCGCCCCGGGGTGGGTCGTATCCGCCCGTCAGGCGCCTCCCCTGGCGTGGGTCTTGCGACCGCGCCGGGAGACGGCGTCCAGGATGACGGCGATCAGCAGGACGGCGGCGGTGATCATGAACCGGACCGAGGTGTCCATCTGGAGCAGCAGCAGGCCGGAGGTGATCGCGCCGAGGACCAGACCGCCCAGGAGGGCGGAGTAGGCGTTGCCGCGGCCGCCGAAGAGGCTGGTGCCGCCGATGACCGCCGCCGCGATGGCCATCATCAGTTCCTCGCCGCCGCCGGTGGACACGCTCGCCGCGAAGTTGCGCGAGGTGAGCATGATCCCGCCCAGTGCGGCGAGGGCGGAGGCGATGCCGAACACCGAGATGCGGATCAGGTCCACGTTGATGCCGGCGCGCCGGGCGGCCTCGGCGTTACCGCCGACGGCGTAGACCATGCGGCCGTAGCGGGTCTTGCGCAGGACCAGGTCGAGCATGACGACGAAGCCGACGAAGATCAGCAGGGCCAGCGGAACGCCCTTGTACTGGTTGAGCACCCACACGCCGCCGAGGACCGGTACGGCGAGCAGGACGGCCCGGAAGGCGACCTCGAACGGGGGCTTGTAGGGCAGGCCCGCCTGGTGGCGGCGCCGTTCCACCAGGACCACCGAGAGAACGTACATCCCCAGGGCCACCGCCGCGATCGCCCAGCCCATGAACGACACGAAGTAGGTCTGGGTCAGGAGCGCGATCGGCCCGCTCGGGCTGGTGTTGATGGTGCCGTCGGCACCCATCAGGTTCAGGTGCAGGCCCTGCCATCCCAGCAAGCCCGCGAGGGTGACCACGAAGGCCGGCACCCCCAGCTTCGCGAAGACGAAGCCGTGCACCAGTCCCACCAGGAGGCCGACGGCGAGGGCGATCCCGATCGCCGCCCACTCCGAGATACCCTGTTTGACCGCCAGGACGGCCAGGACCGCGGCGGCGAGTCCGGCGACGGAGCCGATGGACAGGTCGATCTCGCCGAGCAGCAGGACCATGATCACGCCGGTGGTCATCAGGCCGATGGCGGCGATCTGCACGGTCAGGTTGGACAGGTTCTGCGGTGACAGGAACCGGTCGTTGGCCGACTGGAAGACGACCGCGATCAGGAACAGGCCGATGATCACCGGGATCGGCCCCAACTCGCCGCCGCGCAGGTTGCGCTTGAGGGCCTCGAGCCAGCCCCTGGGCGAGGCCGCGGTGGTCAGCAGCCGCGGGTCGGACTTGGGCTCGGCCGCTTCGGCCCCGCCCTGCGCGGGCACCTTGGAGACAGGGGTCTGCTGGGTCATCACTTGTCCTCCGTGGCCAGGGCCGAGGCGCCGGTGCGCTCGGAACGGCGGCTGACCGGGTTGTCGGCGGCACCGGTGATGGCGGCCACGATCTCCTCGTAGCTGGTCTCCGCGATGGGGAAGTCTCCGGCGTTGCGGCCCAGCCGCAGCACCACGGCCCGGTCGGCCACCGCCCGCACGTCGGCCATGTTGTGGCTGATCAGCAGCACGCCCAAGCCCTGGTCCCGCAGGCGCTCGATGAGGTCGAGCACCTGGGCCGTCTGGGCGACGCCCAGGGCCGCTGTGGGCTCGTCGAGCATCACCACGCGCGGCTTGCCCAGGAGCGAGCGGGCGATGGCGATGATCTGGCGCTGGCCGCCGGAGAGGGAGGCGACCGGAACACGCAGGCTGGGGATCCGCACGGACAGGGAGTCCAGCAGCTCCCTGGCCTTGCTCTCCATCTCGACCTCGTCGAGGGTTCCGGGGAAGTGCAGCTTCTCGTTGCCCAGGAAGAGGTTGCCGACGATGTCCAGGTTGTCGCACAGGGCGAGGTCCTGGTAGATAGTGGCGATTCCGAGGCGTTGGGCGTCGGCGGGGGCCCCGATGCTGACCGGCTTGCCGTCCCACGTGATGACACCGCCGCTGTCCGCGGGGTGGGCTCCGGAGATCACCTTGACCAGGGTGGACTTTCCGGCGCCGTTGTCACCGAGCAGAGCGACGACCTCGCCCTCACCGACATGGAAGTCGACGTCGCTCAGGGCGCGGACCGCGCCGAAGGTCTTGGAGATCCCGGACAGTTCCAGGACTGGTGTGCTCATGCGTTCGTTTCTCTTCTCTCGTCCCGGTCCGGGGCGGGCGGACAGCGGGTGCCCGCCCGTCCCGGACCGGGCCGTCGCACCGGTTCCTAGAGGGCTTCCTGGCAGAAGTCGGTGTCGGCGTAGTCGTCAGTGCAGATCTCTTCGATGCTGTAGATCCCGTCCGAGACCACGGTGTCGCCGACGTTGCCCTCGGTGACCGCGACAGGCTCCAGCAGGACAGACGGAACCACGTCGCCGGCGGCGTCCTCGACGTCGGTGAGCTTGTGCTCGCCCAGCTGCGGGTCCTCGCCGGTGGCCAGGGAGACCGCCATGGCGGCGGCGATCTGGGCCTCGGGCTGGATGGCCTTGTAGACGGTCATGTACTGCTCACCGGCGATGATGCGCTGGATGCCCGCCAACTCGGCGTCCTGGCCGGTCACCGGCGGCAGGTCCTCGACCGTCACGCCCGCGCTGCGCAGGGCGGAGATGATGCCGGAGGCCATGCCGTCGTTGGCGGAGTAGACACCGGTGATCTCGTCCAGGCCCAGGGAGGTGATGGCGCCCTCCATCTGGGCGTTGGCCTCGTCGGGCGACCAGTCCGGGGTGTCGAACTCCTGGCCGATCTCGATCTGTTCGTCGAAGATCTCGTGGGCGCCGGCCTTGAAGTCGGCGGCGTTGGGGTCACTGGGAGAACCGTTGATCATGACGATCGAACCCTTTCCCGTGGTGCCCTCCGCCTCCAGGGCCTCCAGCAGGGACTGGGCCTGGACCTGACCGACGCGCTGGTTGTCGAAGGAGACGTACATGTCGACGCCGCCCTCGGCGAGGCGGTCGTAGGCGACCACCGGCACACCCTGGGACTTGGCCTCGCTGACGGTCCCGGCCGCCGCGGCCGAGTCGACGGCGTCCAGGACCAGGACGTCCACGCCGTCGGTCAGCATGGCCTGGGCCTGGGTCTGCTGCTCGTCCACGTCCTGGTCGGCGTTGGCGTAGGACATCTCGCAGTTCGGGCAGAGCTCTGCGAGCTCCTCCTCGAAGAAGGGCTTGTCGAAGGCCTCGTAGCGTGCGGTCTGCAACTCGGGCAGGAGCAGGCCGACGTGGAAGCCCTCCTCGATGGTGTGGGTCTCGCGATCGGCGTCGTCACCGCTGTTGGTGAGCGAACCGCAGCCGGAGACGAGAAGGGCGAGAGCGGCGCCGACGGCGGCGAAACCGCCGGCGGCCGTGCGGCTCGGTGTGAAGCGTCGTGCGTTCAAGGCTGGGCCTCTCATGACGGGGGATACGAACGGTGAAACTCGCGAGTGGTGAAGTGAAGTCAAACCCCGCCGCTACCTTGTCGTCAACTACTGAACACATAACCGAAACATCACAAGAATTGCGTTCACTCCATGAAGGCAGCGGAACCCCAGGCCACAGCGGCGATCCTGGCATGTGAGCTCGTGTGAGGGTGTCCCGATTTTTTACCGAACCCGGTCCCGCTCCGGCGCTGACCTGGCGTTCGTCGCCCTGTCAGCCTACGTGCGGACACCGACCGGTGGTGGCCCGGCCACCGTCGGATCCGGCCCGGACCTCAGGACCGGCGCGGGACACCGCGGTCAGCGGTGGCGCGTGAGGCGGAACCCGGGCCGTCCGGATTCAGTCCGCGTGCTGCGCGGCCATACGCAGCGCGCCGTACAGCGCCGCGTCCCGGCCCAGCGCGCTCGGCACCAGGTCGAGCCGTTCCAGGGCGCTGCCCAGCGAACCCAGCTCCATCGCCCGGCGCATCGGGTCCAGCAACAGCTCCCCCGCCTCGGCCAGCTCTCCGCCCACGATCACCCGGTCCGGGTTGAACAGGTTCGCCATGATCGCGGTGCCCTGCCCCAGTGCGGTGCCCGCCTCGGCGATGACGCGGCGGCTGCTCGGGTCGCCCTCCAGCGCCGCCGACACCATGTCTGGGACACGGACAGGGGCGGGGCCGCTGGCCACGCCGTTGTTCTGCGGCAGCATGTCCAACAGGTAGTTGGCTCCCACGAAGGTCTCCAGGCAGCCGCGGTTACCGCACCGGCACACCTGTCCGCGCGGGTCCAGCGCGATATGCCCGATCTCCCCCGCCGTGCCGCCCGCACCTCGGAAGAGCCGTCCGGACATCATGATGCCCGCGCCCACACCCTCGCTGAGGACCAGGTTGATCACGTGTTCGGCCCTCGCGCCCGCTCCCTGGTACTGCTCGGCCAGGACCGAGAGGTTGGCGTCGTTCTCGGCCAGGACCTCCAGGCCCAGCCGCTCGCCCAGAGCCTTGGCCGGGCGGACGCCCGCCCAGCGGGGCACACAGGAGATGTGGCTGACCTCGCCGGTGCCGGGGTCGACCGGGCCGGGAACGGAGACCACCACCGTGGACACGGTGCCCAGGTCGATCCGGGAGCGGATCAGCGTGGTCTCGGTCAGCCAGGCGGCGCGCCGCATCCCGCGCTCGGCGTCGGAGGCCACGTCGTAGTCGATCTCCTCGCGGGCCAGCATGTCGCCGTCGCTGCTCCCGATCGCGACGCGGATGCGGTCGACGGTGAAGTCGATGGCCACGACGGTCCCGGGCGGGCGCAACAGGGTGACCGCCCGGGCCCTGCGGCCGTTGGAGGAGGTGTCGCGCACCGAGACCGCCCCGGCGACGCGCAGGCCGCGGACGATGTTGGAGACGCTGGCCGCGGACAGGCCGGTGCTCCGGGACAGCTCGGCCTGGGTACAGGTCCCGTCACGGCGCAGCACGTCCACGACCCGCCGTTCGTTGGCCTGGCGCAGGGCGGACTGGGATCCCGGCGTCACCGTGGCCTCGGTCACCAGCTTGCCCCTTTGTGTCGGTGGTCTCTCAGCGCATCAGCGCTGTTGCGAGGAATGCTACAAGCATTGAACGCGGGCCGAAACTTCGCGCCCATGGCGTTAGGGTCCGAACGTGACCAGACCACGCATCAGCACCGCCGAACGCGGATGGCCGGACCTCCTGGCTCAGGCGGTGCCCTCCACCGGCGCGGACCGCGCCCGCGTCGTGGCCGTCGAGGGGCGCTCGGGCGCGGGCAAGAGCACGGTGGCCGAAGAGCTGTGCGCGGCGCTGGCCGCGCGGAGCGAGGCGGTCCGTGTGCTGACCATGGAGGACCTCTATCCCGGGTGGGAGGGCCTGGCCGAGGCGCCGGGGCTGCTGCGGGGCTGGGTCCTGGAACCGCTCGCGCGCGGGGAGCGGGCGGCGTGGCGGCGCTACGACTGGGAACGGTACGCGTTCGCGCCGGAGTGGACCGCCCTGCCCGACGACGTGGCCGCGGGCGGGGTCCTCGTCGTGGAGGGGTCCGGATCAGGCGCCGCCGCCGTGCGCGGCCTCCTGGACCTGCTGGTGTGGGTGGCCGCGCCCGACGACGAGCGCTCGTCGCGGTTGGACGCCCGGTGGGACTCGGCCGTCTACGCCCCCCACCGGCGCACCTGGGCGGAGCAGGAGGAGGCCTTCCACCGCGAGGACCATCCCCTGGGGCACGCCGACGTGGTGGTCGACAACCCTGGCGGGTGAGCGGTATCCGGATCATTCGGTTCCGCGCCCGCGCCGCACGTTCCTCAGTCCGGGTGCCGCGGCGGCCCGGCACAGATCTTCCTGGCCTTCCCCAGGTCGGTGTACATGACCCGCAGCCCGGCGCTCAGTGCCGGGAACATCCTCGGCAGCTCCTGGAGCCGGGCGACCCGGCGCGCACGCATGACGCTGTCGCCGTGCTGGTTCGCGTCGGTGATGAACAGGGCCACGAACGCCGCACCGCGGAGGAAGGCCAGGGTCCGGGTCACGAAAAGGAGCTCGTGGAGATCCGTGTTCCCCAACCCGGGACCGAGCAGGAAAAACACTCCCCCGTGATGCCCGACCCCCCTCTTCCAGGTCCGGTACGTCTTCTGTACCTGTACCGTCGATGTACTCCGTGGCGGTCCACGGCTCCTCGGCCTCGGGATCGGCGTCCAGGATCGCCGCGATACAGAAGCCGCTCACCCGCCCAGCCGGCGTGCAGCACCTTCAAGGCGGCGCGACCGCCGCCGGAGGGCTCACCGAGGAAGACCTCACCGAAACCGCCCCGCCCCAACGAACGCGTCAGCCGGTAGCCGCCTACGGTACGACCAAGGTCGTCCACGGTCGTCCCTCTCCAGTTGTGCGTTGCCCGCGGGTCAGAGCCCGCAGATCTCCCGGGCCCTGCGCAGGTCGCCATGGATACGGCTGACGCCCGTCGTCAACTGCGGCAACTGCGACGCCACTCCGTTCAGCTCCCCGTAGCGCAGGTTGCGCCGAGCCGGTCCGCCGGAGACGATCCGCACGGTGATCTCCATCAGGATGGCTCCGCCGAGGCCGAGCACGCCGACGACGAGCAGCAGGCCGGTGACCTCCTCCATGTCGCCGTTCATCGCCATGCCCGTCACGAGCCCGATGGGGATACCGAGGATGGCGAACCGGCAGATCCTCAGGGCGAGCACCAACCGTTCCTGGAGCCGCACCCGCCGCCGTAGGGAGTCGTGCTTGGCGCTGACCTCGCTGTGGCGCTTCTCCCAGTGCCGCCGCTGTTCGGCCAGCGCCTGCATGGTCGGCAGCGTGCCGTAGACCACCGCCGCGTATCCGGCGTTGACGGGTGCGGGCGCGCGCTGGACGCGGCTCCAGAGGATGTCCACCCACTCCCCCACACCCGCGTCACCGCCGTCACCGGGCGGTACCAAACGCTCCGGGTGCAGCAGGAAGGCCAGGATGAGGGCGGTGTTGACGTTGACGCGCGCCGTGCGCCATCCCTCCAGCTCGCCGGTCAGCTGCTCCTGGAAGTCGTTGGCGGCGCGCTCGGCCTCCTCCAGCTGCTCGGCGAGCCGCGTCATCTCGCCGGAGTCGTCACCGTGGTGGGCGCCCATGACCCGGAGCACGCTCGGGCGGGCCATCAGGAACATCTCGTTGGCCAGGGGCGCGCCGGTGAGCAGCGGACGCGGGTCGGTGAACATCTCGCCCAGTTCGGCCACGGTGGCGCCCCGGCCACGAAAGACGGGCGGCAGGTCGGGGCGCAGCTGGGAGACGAAGGAGGCCACCGCCAGGTTGGCGTCACTGCTGGCGTGCCCTCGAAACAGGGACCGGTCCAGGACGGTGTCGCCGAGGTCGTTGATGAACCAGGCGCCCAGGGCGGCCCGCTCGGCGGGGTCGTTGAAGACCTGGACGGCGGCGCTCCAGTCCTGCTGCATCGCCGCGGCCAGGTCGCGCGGGTCGGTGAACCGGACGCCCTGGAAGTGGTACGGAGGCACACCGGCCTGGTGTGGCGACAGCGCGCCGGGGCCTTCGTTCACCGGCCCCGACACGGGTGGCGGGGAGTAGCGCGGCGGCGCACCGGAAGCCCCAGAGGGCGGAGAGTACGGCGGAGGCGTACCAGGAGCACTGGAAGGCGGGGAGTACGGCGGAGGCGTACCAGGAGCGCCGGAAGGCGGGGAGTAGGGCGGCGGCGCACCGGAAGCCCCAGAGGGCGGAGAGTACGGCGGAGGGGTGTGGGGCGGCGCCAGACCGGCGGAAGGGCTGGCCGCGGGGGGAGCGGAGGAAGAGGTGCCTCCGGACGCCATTCGCGTGTAGGCGCGGGTCGGGTCCACCTGGACCTGGGGGTCCGCCACACGGGTGGGGGCCACCTGCGCGGGTGTGTCGGAGGCGACCCGGGTCGGGTCCGTACCCACCCGGGTGCGCGCGTCGGGCGCGCTCTCGGCGGGCCCCGTGCCCGGGGAGGCCGCCTCCGTGGCCGCGGCTGAAGCACGGGTGCCGCCGTCGGCGGGCGCGCTGATCAGCTGGTTGAGCAGGGTGGTGGCGTCGGGACGGCGGTCGGGATCCTTGTCCAGGCAGGTCCGGAGGATCCCGGCCAGCGGCTCGGTGAGGGCGCCGAGGTCGGGTTCTCCTCCCAGGATACGGGCGATACGGGAGGCCTGGGTGGGACCAGGGAAGGCCTCCTGACCAGTGGCGGCGAACACCATCACCGAACCCCAGGAGAAGATGTCCACCGCCGAACTCAGCCGCATACCCTCCAACTGCTCGGGCGCCATGTACCCGATGGTGCCCACCACACCACTGGCGGTCACCGAAGTCGACTCCACCGCCTTCGCGATCCCGAAATCGATCACCCGCGGACCATCGGAGGCGAGCATGATGTTGTCCGGCTTGAGATCACGGTGCACGACCCCCGCGGAATGAATCGCGGCCAGCGCGGTGGCGGTGGAGACGGCCAGCCTGTGCAGTTCGGCTCCGGCCCGGGGCCCGCCCTTGGCCACCGCGTCTTGCAGGGTGGGACCGTCGATGTACTCCGTGGCGATCCACGGCTCCTCGGCCTCGGGATCGGCGTCCAGGATCGCCGCGATACAGAAGCCGCTCACCCGCCGGGCCTGCTCCACCTCGGTGGTGAACCGGCGGCGCATCTCGGGATCACCCGCCCAGCTGGCGTGCAGCACCTTCACGGCGGCCCGGTCGCCGTCGGGGGTCTCACCGAGGAAGACCTCACCGAAACCGCCCCGCCCCAGGGATCGCACCAGCTGGTAGTCCCCCGCCGTTCGACCCGAGGGCCGACCCGCCTCGCCGGTACCGCCCTGGCCGTCCAGGTCCTCCACCGGTTCACCCCGTATCCATCATCATCGCTTCCCCCGGACCCCGTTACGGGCCCGTGGGAACTATAGCCACGTTTCGGCCAACCCGAACCCGGGGACATGGGCGGGCACCGAAGTTCCGCTCCGTGTGGACAGATGATGGCCCCGGGACCGAATGTTCTCCCACGCGCACATCCGATACCGCCCCGTTACGGCGACCGTGTCCTCAGCTGCGGCTGCCCGGCGGGCGCCGCGGCCGGGGCAGGGAAAGGGCCGGCGGGACCAGGCGAGGGAAAGTCGACACGGGAAGCCGATGACACCGGGCATAGCAGAGGTTTACGGACATTCGTCGACGTGGAAGCGGTTACGGAGCCGCTCGCACGGACACCGGGGCGCACCGGACGGCCACGACACCCCTGGATCCCACGCGGGACCAGCACGGCGGCTCCGGTGCCGGGCGCAAGCTCCCACGCACACTATTGTGCACAATGTCCCGATTTTGGAGTTTGCACAGCTTCCCAGTGTTCCTTCTTGGCCTCCCCCAGTACCAGGCTGGGAAGCGGGAACGATCCCGAAGCGCACGAAGGGAAGCCCACTGCCATGCAGAAGAAGACCCTGTA
Organism: Nocardiopsis sp. TRM 82005; assembly: GCF_056312425.1. Taxonomy (NCBI): domain Bacteria; kingdom Bacillati; phylum Actinomycetota; class Actinomycetes; order Streptosporangiales; family Nocardiopsidaceae; genus Nocardiopsis; species Nocardiopsis sp. TRM 82005. The sequence continues at coordinate 83,223 of NZ_JBWDTQ010000006.1, read as the reverse complement.
CCGAGTCGCACTCACCGCCGTCGCCGCGCCCGTTCTGGCGTTCGGCGCTCCGGCCGTGGCCGCGGCGGACGCCTACTACTCGTCACAGACCAGCGTGGCCGGTCACGGTGGGGCCTACCACCACGAGGTCACCTCGTACGCCGGCCACGGCGGGTCCTGGTACGAGGCGTCCTGGAGCTACGCCAGCCACCACGGCGCCCACTCCCACAGTGTCAAGAGCGGCGCCTACTGACACCTTCCGACCAGAGGACGGAATCCCGGTACCACGCGACGGTGCCGGGAGTCCGCGTGTGGGAGCTCCGCCCGGGGAGGCGCCCGCAACGGTGCGGCCTCGCACATGGCTCCGGCCGCCGTGCCGCCTGGCGGCACGAGGGCCGGCAAAGCCCGAATCCGGGAGACCTCACGAGGAGCGGACGGCCTCCGCGGGCTCGACGAAGGTCTTGAAACGCTTCATGTCGCCCTTGGCCCGAGCCTGGACCAGCCCGAGCTTGTCGCCGAGCTGTTCGACCACGCCCTCCGGGACGGTCCTGAGCTGGAGGGTGACCCTGCTGCTCGTGTCCGACAGGTGGTGGAAGGTCACCACACCCGCATGGGTCACGCCGTCCGTGGTCTTCCAGGCGATCCGCTCACCGGAGACCTGTTCGGTGACCACGGCTTCGAAGTCCCTCTTCTGACCACCGATCTCGATGGTCCAGACCATGTGCCCGTCACCGGAGCGGACGACCTTGTCCACCCCTTCCATGAAGGCCGGGAACTCCTCGAACCTCGTCCACTGCGCGTAGGCGGCGGTGACCGGAACGTCGACTTCCACTGCCTCGATGATCTCTGACATTGAGCCGGCTCCTTCGTCATCGCTTGCGTTTCGTCCTCGTCGAGGCCGCTACCCGACGCCCTCCGAGGCCAATCACCATTTCGAGATCTTTCCGTGACCTTCCGTTGGACGACGTGAGGGCTCCGCACGGCGAAGGGCCGCCACCGTCATCCGACGGTGGCGGCCCCGAGTGCGTCGCGTCTGACGCGGAACCGGCCTACTCGGCGATCAGCTGGCGCAGCACGTACTGCAGGATGCCGCCGTTGCGGTAGTAGCCGGCCTCGCCCGGTGTGTCGATGCGCACCACGGCGTCGAACTCCACACCGGTGTCGGTGCTGACCTTCACCGTGGCGGGGACGCGGCCCTCGTTCAGCTCGGTCACGCCGGTGATGGAGAAGGACTCCTCACCGGTCAGGCCGAGGGAGTCGGCGGACTGGCCCTCGGGGAACTGAAGGGGCAGGACGCCCATCCCGATCAGGTTGGAGCGGTGGATGCGCTCGTAGGACTCGGTGATGACCACGCGCACACCCAGCAGGGCGGTGCCCTTGGCCGCCCAGTCGCGCGAGGAGCCCGAACCGTACTCCTTACCGCCCAGGACGACCAGCGGGGTGCCCTGCTCGGCGTAGTTCTGCGCGGCGTCGTAGATGAACGACACAGGCGCCTCGGGCTGGGTGAAGTCGCGGGTGTAGCCGCCCTCCGTGCCCGGCGCGAGCTGGTTGCGCAGGCGGATGTTGGCGAACGTGCCGCGGATCATCACCTCGTGGTTGCCCCGCCGGGAACCGTAGGAGTTGAAGTCGCGGCGCTCCACACCGTGGGCCTTGAGGTAGTCGGCAGCCGGGGTCCCCGGCTTGATGGCGCTGGCCGGGGAGATGTGGTCGGTGGTGACCGAGTCGCCCAGCTTGGCCAGGACGCGGGCACCGGTGATGTCGGTGACCGGTTCCGGGGTGGCGCCCATGCCCTCGAAGTAGGGGGGCTTGCGGACGTAGGTGGACTCGTCCGCCCACTCGAAGGTGTTGCCGGTGGGCGTGGGCAGCGAGCGCCAGCGCTCGTCGCCGGCGAACACGTCCGAGTACGCGGACTCGTACATGTCCGAGGCGATCGCGGAGTCCATGACCTCCTGGATCTCCTCGGCGCTCGGCCAGATGTCGGCCAGGAAGACGGGCTCACCGTCCTGGCCGACGCCCAGGGGCTCGGTGGTGATGTCCACGTCGAGCGACCCGGCCAGCGCGTAGGCGACCACCAGCGGCGGCGAGGCCAGGTAGTTCATCTTCACGTCCGGGTTGATCCGGCCCTCGAAGTTGCGGTTGCCGGACAGGACCGCGGAGACCGCGAGGTCGTTGTCCTGGACGGCCTTGGAGATCTCCTCCGGCAGCGGACCGGAGTTGCCGATGCAGGTGGTGCAGCCGTAGCCGACCAGGTTGAAGCCCAGCTTGTCCAGGTACGGGGTCAGGCCGGAGCGCTCGTAGTAGTCGGTGACGACCTTGGAACCGGGGGCCATGGAGGTCTTGACCCACGGCTTGCGGGACAGGCCCTTCTCCACCGCCTTCTTGGCCAGCAGGGCGGCGCCCAGCATGACCGAGGGGTTGGAGGTGTTGGTGCAGGAGGTGATCGCGGCGATCACCACGGCGCCGTGGTCGACCTCGGTCTCGGTGCCGTCGGCCATGGTGACCTGGACCGGGCGGTGCGGGCGCTCGCCCCCGGGCTTGGCCATGTGCGCCGGGGAGTCGGAGGCCGGGAAGGACTCCTCGCTCGCCTCGTCCACCTCGTCGTCGACGTAGTTGTGCACGTCGTGGCGCCAGGTGCTCTTGGCCTCCGACAGCGCGATGCGGTCCTGCGGGCGCTTGGGGCCGGCGATGGAGGGGACCACGTCGGCCAGGTCGAGCTCGATGTACTCGGAGAACTCGGGCTCGACGGCCGGGTCGTGCCAGAAGCCGTTGGCCTTGGCGTAGGCCTCGGTCAGGGCGACCTGCTGCTCGGAGCGGCCGGTCAGCCTCATGTAGCGGATGGTCTCGTCGTCGACCGGGAAGATCGCGGCGGTGGAGCCGAACTCCGGGCTCATATTGCCGATGGTGGCGCGGTTGGCCAGCGGCACGGACGCGACGCCCTCGCCGTAGAACTCGACGAACTTGCCGACCACGCCGTGCTCGCGCAGCATCTCGGTGATGGTGAGCACCAGGTCGGTGGCGGTGGTGCCGGGCTTGAGCGCGCCCTTCAGCTTGAAGCCGAGCACGCGCGGGATGAGCATGGAGATCGGCTGGCCGAGCATGGCGGCCTCGGCCTCGATACCGCCCACGCCCCAGCCCAGGATGCCCAGGCCGTTCTGCATGGTGGTGTGGGAGTCGGTGCCCACGCAGGTGTCGGGGTAGGCCTGACCGCCCCGGCTCATGGTGACGCGCGCCAGGTGCTCGATGTTGGCCTGGTGCACGATGCCGGTGCCGGGCGGAACGACCTTGAACTCGTCGAAGGCGGTCTGGCCCCAGCGCAGGAACTTGTAGCGCTCGTAGTTGCGCTCGTACTCGATCTCGACGTTGCGCTCGAAGGCGTCGGGGCTGCCGAAGAGGTCGACGACGACGGAGTGGTCGATCACCAGCTCGGCGGGGGCGAGCGGGTTGATCTTGTCGGGGTCGCCGCCCATGTCGCGTACGGCCTCGCGCATGGTGGCGAGGTCGACGACGCAGGGGACGCCGGTGAAGTCCTGCATGATCACCCGCGCGGGGGTGAACTGGATCTCCTGGTTGGGCTGGGCGCTGGGGTCCCAGTTGCCCAGGGCCCTGATGTGCTCGGGGGTGACATTCGCACCGTCCTCGGTGCGCAGAAGGTTCTCCAGCAGTACCTTCAGGCTGTAGGGAAGCCGATTGGAGCCCTCAACGGCCTCCAGACGGAAGATCTCATACGACTCGTCGCCAACGCGCAACGTGTCACGGGCGCCGAAGCTGTTCGCGGACACGGTGTCTGCCTCCTGATCTCGCCACTTTGCTCCCAGCATCCTGCCTCATGGGACGGGTGCGGGACCTACTGAGGCCGCCCTGACCGGGTGCCGGGGGCGGAGGGCCGCGGGGGTGGCCTCCGCCTGCCTTCCGGCCTCCATCAGGACCGCCGTGACCTGTGGCGACACCATTCGCCACCGGCCGGGCGGTCCGCTGGTCGCGGGCGCCCACGATGTTCGGGTCCGGGCGCCGTCAAGCGGTCAACTTCACACGCCCGAACCGGGAGCAGGCCGGGGGAAGCCCCACTCTTATCTTGATATCAAGCTACCTAACTTGTATCTCGATATCAAGTTATCGGACGGGCGCCACCCGCGCACGGCCGCCCCCCCTGACAGTGCCTCCTTGGGGTTCCGCTTCGCCCCGTGTTCGGGCGCCCCCCAAAGGCGGGCACCTCCGGTGAGACGACCCGTACCCACGCCGTCGCCCGCCACAGCCCTCAGCGGTCGGCCTCCGGCCGCAGTACCCGTCGCCTCGCCTTCACCCCCTCCAGAACCCCGCCGACGCCCGGACAACCCCTGTGGGACTCGGCTCAGTCCAGCTGCGACGCGACCTGCGACGCGACCAGTTCCAGATGGTCCAGATCGGACATGTCCAGCACCTGTAGGTACATGCACTCCGCGCCCGCGGCGGCGAACCGGCCGATCCTGTCCACCAGCTCGTCCGGGGTACCCGCCAGCCCGTTCTCCCGCAGTTCCGGCACCTCACGGCCGATCCGCTCGGCCCGCCGGGCCACCTCCTCCTCGTTCTTGCCGGCGCACAGCACCTGTGCGGCCGAGTAGGCCATCGGGGCGCCGCGCCCCGAGGCCCTGACCGCGGCGCGGGTCCGCTCGAAGGCGGCCGAGGTGTCCTCGACCGAGGCGAACGGCACGTTGTACTCGTCGGCGTACTTGGCGGCCAGGCGCGGCGTGCGCTTGGGCCCGGTCCCGCCGATCAGCACCGGCGGCCGCGGACCCTGCCACGGCTTGGGCAGCGCGGGCCCCTCCGACAGACGGTAGTGCTTGCCCTCGTAGCGGAAGGTCTCGCCCACCGGGGTGGACCACAGCCCGGTGATGATGTCCAACTGCTCCTCGTAGCGGTCGAAGCGCTCTCGGGCGGTGGCCGGGAAGGGGATCCCGTAGACCGTGTGCTCCTCCTCGAACCAGCCCGCGCCGAAGCCGAACTCCACCCGGCCGCCGCTCATGCGGTCGACCTGGGCCACGGAGATGGCGAGAGGGCCCGGGTAGCGGAAGGTCGCAGCACTCATCAGCGTGCCCAGGCGGATACGGGTGGTGTCCCGGGCCAGCCCTGCCAGGGTGATCCAGGCGTCGGTGGGCCCGGGAAGACCGCTGACGTGGTCCCCCATACGCAGGTAGTGGTCGGAACGAAACAGGGCGTCGAACCCCAGGTCCTCCGCGGCCCTGGCGACGGCGAGCTGGTCCTCGTAGGTGGCCCCCTGCTGGGGCTCAAGGAAGATCCTCAGGCGCATAAGCCCCATTTTCTCCCACAGCGGGAACCAGACCGAAACCGCCGCGCGGATACCGTGGAAAAGACGCGACAGCGCCCTCCCCCGTAGAACCGAACCATACCCCTACCGCGATAGCCCTCCACGTGAAGCTGCTCCGCCGTGCGCGCCGCCGCACCCCCGACTACGGTCCCGACAGCACCGACCCGGTGCTGCTGGCAGCCGTCGCCGCAGGTGAGACCCGTGCCCTGGAGATCCTGCACCGCAGACACGCGACCTGGCTGCGCGCGCGGCTGCGCTACCGCTGCTCCGACCACGACCAACTCGACGCAGCCCTCCAGGAGACCTTCCTGGCCGTGTGGAAGAACGCGGGCTCCTTCACCCCCCGTCCCGGCGACACGGACGCCGGGGCCTGGCTGTGGACCATCGCGATCCGGCAGCTCATCTCCCAGCTGCGCAAGCGCGCCAACCGTTGGATCGCCGACAGCGACACCGACTACGAGACCATCGGCGACGCGTCCGCGGAGGACACCGTGCTGCTCAACATCGAGCACGGCCCCCTGGGCGCCGCCCTGCACTCCCTCTCGCCCGAGCTGCGTTCGGCCATCCAGGCCACCGTGCTCGACGGACTCACGGTCCGGGAGGCCGCGCAGATTCTCCAGATCCCCGAGGGAACCGTGAAAACACGGGTCATGCGCGCCAAGGCGCGGCTACGGGAGGCACTGACATGAGCTGGCACCTGACCCCTGCCCAAGCACACGCATACGCCCACCACCAGTCCGACGACGTCACCGCCATGTCCGTGGAGACACACATCACCCGTTGCGCACCCTGCCGTGACCTACTGCCCGTTGACGAGACCTGGCTCGCGGAGAGCTGGGCGGGTCTGCGCGACGTGGTGGACCGCCCCCGACGCGGTCCGGTCGAGGCGCTGCTGTCCTCGCTGGGATTGGGAGAGGGGCCCGCCAAACTGCTCGCCGCCACCCCCAGCCTGTACCGGGCCTGGCTGTTGGCCACGATCGCGGTGCTGGCCGCCGCCCTGCTGGCCGCCCACCACCTGCCGCGCGGATCGCTGATGTTCACCTTCACCGCACCGGTCGTGCCGCTGGTGGGCGTGGCCCTGGCCTACGGGCGCGGCGTGGACCCCGCCCACACCCTGACATCGGTCACCCCGCTGGCCGGGCAGCGCCTGCTGTTCCTGCGCACCTGCGCGGTACTGGTTCCCGCGCTGGCCCTGTGCACGGTGGCCGCGCTGCTGCTGCCCTCCGCGCACACGCTCTGGGCGTCGGCGTTCTGGCTGCTGCCCGCGCTCACCCTCGTGGCCGGTTCGCTCGTGCTCAGCCGCTGGCTGCCCCTGGGCACGGCCAGCACCGTCGTGGGGCTGCTGTGGCTGCTCTCCCTGGGCGTCCTGGTCACCTCTGAGGACGCCACACCGCTGCAACTGCTCACCCCCCAGGCCCAGATGTGGTGGGCGGGCGCGCTCGCCGCCCTGCTCCTCACCATCCTGTGGCGGGTGAGGGAGGCGTGAACACCACGACCACGACGACCGCCCCCGTCCACCTGCGCGGACTGGTGCGTCGCTACGGCACCCGGACCGCCCTGAACGGCGTCGACCTGGACCTGGGGCCCGGGGTGACCGGGCTTCTGGGACGCAACGGCGCGGGCAAGACCACCCTGCTGCGCTGCCTGGCCACCGACCTGGAGGCCACCGGCGGAGAGGTCCGCGTACTCGGGCGCGACCCCGAACGCGCGACCGAGCGGGTCGAGATCCGGCGCCGCCTCGGCTACCTGCCGCAGACCCCCGAGTTCTACCCGTACTTCACCGCGTTCGGGCTGTTGGACTACATGGCGGTGCTCAAGGAGCTGGGTGGACGCCGGTCCCGCCACGACGAGGTGCGCCGCGGCCTGGAGCGGGTCGGCCTCCTCGACCGTCGGCACAGCCGGATCCGCCGCCTGTCCGGTGGTATGCGCCAGCGCCTGGGGCTGGCCGCGGCCATGCTCGGCGATCCCGATGTGCTGCTGCTGGACGAGCCGACCATCGGCCTGGACCCCGAGCAGCGCATCCGGTTCCGCGGCCTGGTCTCGGAACTGGCCGTGCGCAGCACCGTGGTGCTGTCCACCCACCAGATCGAGGACGTGGCCGCGCTGTGCCAGCGCGTGGTGTGCCTGGAAGCGGGCCGGGTGGCCTTCGACGGCACCCCGGGAGAGCTGGTGGACCGGGCGCGCGGGCACGTGTGGGAACACCACGGCCACCCCGGCGAGGGATACACCGCCTGGCGGCTGGCCGACGGGCGCTACCGGGTGCTCACCCCCGCCGGCACGGCCGAGGGGACGCGCACCGCGCCCGGGCACGCCCTGGAACCCGTCGAGCCCACCCTGGAGGACGCCTACCTGCTGCTGACCGGCATGGAACAGGGCCCCCGGTGAGCTGGACGCGGCCCACCACGTTCGCCCGGCTGACATGGTTCAACACCGTGCGCCTGTTCCTGAGCCCGCTCGCCGTCCCGGGCACCGCGTTGGGCGCCGGCCTGATCCTGGGCACGGGCTGGACCGGGGGGCTGTACACGATGGAGAACTGGTACAGCGGGGTCGACACCCTCGCGTTGGCCGTGGGCTCGGTGATGTTCGCCGTGGTTGCCTTCCCCGCCATGCGTGAGGCCCGTTACTCCGCTGCGCTGGTGCCCTCCCTGGGCCGGAACGGCCGCCTCCTGTCGCTGATGGCGGCGTCCGTCCTGGTGACCACGGTGTTCATGGCGGCCCTGGCCTGGCTGTGCTACCGGCTGTCCGCGTCTCCCCTGCCGGGCACGCTGAGCCCGACCGCCTACCCGGCCCCCTTCCTCCTGGCGGCCGCGGGACCACTGCTGTCGGTCGCCCTGGTGGCGTGGACGCGCTCGTACCTTCCGCTGGTCGTGTCCGCACTGGCCGTGCCCGCCTACTGGCTGTACGGCATCGTGTTGTCGGGAACCGGTCCGCAGAACGCCGTGTCCCAGATGGAGTGGGCTGTCCGCGTCACCATGCACCCGTTCAACGTGCGTGCGCCCTCCGTCACGGAGGTGGCCGCCCTCTACCTGGTCTACGCGGTCCTGGTCGTGGCCCTGCTGGTGTTCCTGGCCCTGGCCGCGCGGGGGCGCCGCACCCTCCGCGCGGTCTGCCTGGGGACGGTCACCCTGCTGCTGGCCGGTGCCGTGGGAACCGTCGCCCACGGCCGCGGCGCCCATTCCATGGAAACCCCCGTCCCCGACAGCAAGGTGTACGGCGCGCACGGACCCTCCTGCCAGACCAGGGAGCGCGTCACCTACTGCCCGCTGCCCGGCTTCGAGCCGTGGGTGGACCACTGGCAAGAGGCCCTGGCCCCGGCTATGGCGCTGCTGCCCGAGGTCCCGGAGGACCGTATGCCCGTGGTGTGGCAGGCCAGCTCTTCCTACCGACGCGACCTGGAGGTTCCCCCGGACCGGGACGTGGTGGTCTATGGCCGTATGGGAATGGATCGCGACTACTGGCGGTCCGACCTGGTGAGCAGGGTGAGCCGGGTCGCCCTGGACCTGCCCTCACCCTACGAGCAGCACCGGTGCCAGGCCACCGGCCAGGCGCGCATGGTGCTGTCGGCCTGGCTGAGCGGTACCGGGAAGGGGCTGTCCCACTATGAGGAACTGGATTTCATCGCCATGCACCTGTTCCCCTACCGGCCGTCTCCGGTGGACCTGGAGGTGTCCCGTGAGCTGGCCGGGATCCCCGAGGAGCGGGTGAGCCGGGTCCTGGCGCAGAACTGGGAGAGGCTGTCCGCGCCCCGTGGAAGCACCCTCGACCTGGCGGAGCTGCTGGGGCTACGCCTCCAGGAGACCTCCACCGGGCCCGCGGTGTCCGAGGACTGGGACAGGCTGTACCCCGAGCTCGGCTACGGAGAGTCCATGGTCGACATGAGTTCGCAGGACTCCGTGTGCGCCTGAGGCCGCGCCGCCCTGCCACGGGCCCCGGCGTACCCGCGTGTCCGCTCCGTCGGGCACCCGCGGATCCCAGCACATATGTCCGGTCATAGGATGGAAGGCATGAAGAACCCGTACTGGCACGTCGTGCTTCCCCCGCTGTGCGCCTGACCGGGCGCACCCTCCCCTCTCCCTGAAGGGCCAGGCAGCGGCCTGCCGGCCTCATCCGCCGGGCCGCCTGTCGTCGTGCGCCCGTTTCGCCATGTCCCGAAACACACGACGACGAAGGATCCACGACCGTGTCAGAACACTCCCTTCCCGCGTCCGGCTCCCGGACCTCCACCGTCACCGCCCTGGCTCGGGGCCCGCTGCCGATCCTGGCCGCGGCCGTGCTGTGGGGGACCACGGGCACCGCCAGCTCCCTGGCTCCCGCGAGTGCACCGGCGGCCGCCATCGGCTCCGCGGGCCTGGTCCTGGGCGGCCTGCTGTTGTTCCTCACCGGACGAGGCTCATCGACCCTGGTCGTTCGGAGCGACGCGCCCACCCGGTGGGTACTCGGCCTGGGCACCCTGGCGGTCGCCGGATACCCGCTGTCCTTCTATCCGGCCGTGGCACAGGCGGGCGTCGCGGTCGCCACGGTGATCACGCTGGGCAGCGCACCGGTCTTCGCCGGGCTCCTGGCCTGGATGACCGGACAGGCCAGGCCCACGGCACGCTGGGCCGCGGCCACCCTGGCCGCGGTACTGGGCTGTGCCGTGCTCGTGCTGGGCTCGGAGTTCACCGGCGGTGAGTCCGCGGTACGTCCCGCCGGAGTACTCCTGGCCCTGCTCGCCGGGCTGTCCTACTCCGCCTACACGCTCGTCGCCGAGCGGCTCATCCAGCGGGGCCACCCCTCGGGCGCCGTGATGGGCACGATGTTCGCGGGCGGCGGGCTCGCCGTGCTCCCGGTGGTACTGGCCACGGGGACTGCCTGGCTGGCCACGGTCGGGGGCTCCCTGGTGGCCCTGCACCTGGCGGTGTTCACCGTGTTCCTGGCCTACCGGCTGTTCGGGAACGGGCTGCGGCACACCTCCGCGTCAGTGGCCACCACGCTGACCCTGGCCGAACCGGCCGTGGCCGCGCTGCTGGGCGTGGTGGTGGTCGGTGAGCACCTGCCCGCCGTGTCGTGGGCGGGGCTTGCCGTGCTCGCTCTGGGACTGGCGATCCTGCGGGTCCCGGGCGCGCGCCCGGCCCGCCGATAGCACGGTGCGGGCCCGAAGGCCCTGCTCCCGGTGGCACTGCCGGTGCGCCACAGTGCCGCCGGGGGGCAGGATCGTTCCGGGGTCGGGTCAGTCGCGGTGGCGGCGAGCCGGGTGGACGGGCTCCAGCACCGCCAGGCACTCCACGTGGTGGGTCATCGGGAAGGCGTCGAAAGCGCGAAGGTCCACCAGCCGGTAGCCGGCCCGCTCGAACGTGGCCAGGTCGCGGGCGAGCGTGGCGGGGTCGCAGGAGACGTAAGCCACCCTGCGGGGGCGCGTCCCGGTCAGGGAACGCACCACCTCGGCGCCCGTACCGGCCCGGGGCGGGTCCAGGGTGACCACGTCGGCGCGTACGTCCGCCCACTCGCGCAGCTGGGCGGCCACGTCACCCTCCTCGATGCGCACCTGCTCCATGTCCTTGAGGTTGTACCGGGCATCGCTCACGGCCTGGGTACCGCTCTCCACACCCATGGTGCGCCCCTCGGGGCCCACCGCTTCGGCCAGCGCGCCGGTGAACAGGCCCGCACCGCAGTACAGGTCCAGGGCGGTCTCGCCCGGCTTGGGCTCCAGGGCGTCCATCACCGCGGTGGTGAGGACCTCCGCGGCGGCAGGGTGCACCTGCCAGAAACTGCCCGCGCTGACGCGGTACTCGCGGCCGTTCGCGTTCTCGCGCACGCCCCGGCGCCCACGCACCGACTGGACCCGGCCGCCCTTGAACCGGCGCAGCACCGCGCTGGAGGCGCCCAGTTCGGGAAGGGCGCCCATCCTGGCCCCGGTGGGGGTGACGACGACGGCGCGGTCGGCACAGCTGGCCGAGGCCACCGCCTCCACGTCCTTGGCGCCCTCCCAGCTCACGTCGGTCACACCGAGCTCGGTCACGCCGGGGTGGGCGATCAGGCAGCGGTCAATGGGTTCGACCTCATGGGAGCGGTGACGGTGCAGCCCGGCGTGACCGTCGGAGTCCACGGTGAAGCGCACGCGGGTGCGCCAGCCCAGACCGTCGGGGGTTCCCGGAAGCTCTTCCACCACGACCTCGCGGTCGATCCCGGCGATGCGGCGCAACTGGTCGGCGACGACCCTGGCCTTGAGGGCGCGCTGGGCCTCCAGCGAGGCGTGCTGCCAGTCGCAGCCGCCGCACTTACCCGGCCCGGCGAAGGGGCAGGGGGCCTCGACCCGGTCCGGGGAGGCGGTGAGGATCTCGACGGCGTCGCCCCGCAGGAAACGGGAGGTCCTCTCGGTGACGCGGACGCGGACCCGCTCCCCGGGCAGGGCGTGGCGCACGAAGACCACCTGGTCGTCGTGGCGCCCCACGCACCAGCCTCCGTGTGCGACGTCGTCAACGGTAAGTTCGAATTCCTGGCCGGTCATGGCGGTGTCCTCAGGGGTGGTCGGGTCGCGCTTACGGGTGACCCTGCACGCACAGCCACCAACCATTCCCAATCTAGCGGCACTGACACACCGCCTGTGTTCTCCTTGGACGGTCCGGGGTCCGGCACACACGCCGGACACGTCTGTGCCAAGGTGGGAGCAGGTACGCGCGGCATGCGCGGCGGCGGCTATCTCGACGGGAGTGCGGGCGAGGTGCACATCGTGATCATGGGGTGCGGCCGCGTGGGTTCCACGCTGGCGCACACTCTGGTGGACCTGGGGCACACGGTGGCGGTGATCGACCACGACCCCGAGGCGTTCCGGCGCCTGCGCGGCTCCGTGGCCAAGCACGCGATCAGGGGCGCGGGCCACGACCGGGAGGTCCTGCTCTCGGCCGGGATCGACCGGGCGGGGGCGTTCGCGGCGGTCAGCAACGGTGACAACTCCAACATCATCTCCGCGCGGGTCGCGCGCGAGGCGTTCGGGGTCGAGCACGTGGTCGCACGGATCTACGATCCCCGCCGCGCCGAGGTCTACCAGAGCCTGGGCATCCCCACCGTGGCGACGGTGCGGTGGACGGCCGACGCGGTCCTGCGCCGCATGGTGCCGGGCGACGGGCAGCTCACCGTGGGCCCGGAGTGGCAGGACGCGTCCGGGACCCTGGCGATGAACGAGCTGACCCTGCCGCCGGGATGGGCGGGACGCCGCGTCGCCGACCTGGAGGAGCGGGCTCCGATACGGGTGGTCTACCTGACCCGCCTGGGGCGGATCGTCCTCGCCCGCTCCGATGATTCCCTGGAGGAGGGCGACGTCCTGCACGTGGTCGCCCGCGGCAGGGACCTGGACGAGCTGTCCGAGCGGCTGCACGACGACGAGACGGGGCGTGGGTGAGATGCGGATCGCCATCGCGGGCGCCGGGAGCGTGGGCCGCTCCATCGCCACGGAACTGGCGGGCAGCGGCCACGACGTGCTGCTGATCGACCGGGACACACGAGCCATCGGGGTGGACGACCTTCCCCAGGTGGAGTGGCTGCTGGCCGACGCCTGCGAGCTGGCCACCCTGGAGGACGCCAACCTGGGCGGCTTCGACGTGGTGGTCGCGGCCAGCAGCGACGACAAGGTCAACCTGGTGGTGTCCCTGCTGGCCAAGACCGAGTTCGAGGTGGACCGGGTGATCGCCCGCATCAACGACCCCGACAACGAGTGGCTGTTCAACGAGTCCTGGGGTGTGGACCTGGCGGTCTCCCCGCCGCGGCTGATCGCCGACCTGGTCGAGGGCGCTCCGGAGGAGGACATGGCCCAGGAGGGGACCCTGCCTCCGCTACCGGGTGCGGAGATCGCCGAGTCGGTACTGCACGCCGAGAGCCCGTTCGCGGGCGAATCGGAGAGCGGGCTGACGGGGGCCCTGCCCGAGGGCGTGGCCCTGGTGGCGGTGGTCGGCCCCGGCGGGGTACGCCCTCCCGACCCCGGCAGGACCCTGTCAGTGGGCAACACCGTGGTGTTCCTGGCCGACCCCGCGGCGCTGAACACCCTGGAGGCCCTGATGGCGCCACCGGACGAGGAGCTCTAGCCCGCGGGCTGGGAGCCGTCGTCCGCCCGGGCGGCGGCTTCCTCCTCGCGCTCGGCCAGGGGGGTGCGGCCCCGGGCCAGCACCCACACCATCGCGGCGAACGCGGCGACCTGGAGCGGCCACCCCATCGCGATCTTGGAGAGGCCGAGCAGACCGAAGGTGTCGGCCCAACCGTAGGTCTCGGCCATCCACAGCGGGTACTGCACGAGCACGCGGATCACGCAGGGCAGCACCAGCAGCCAGGTCAGACGTGAGGCCAGGGAGACCACGGCCGGGTTGGACCGCCAGGAGGTGAAGTCCTCCTTGTTGCCGATGAACGGACCGATCATCAGCCCGATCGCGGGCCAGCGCACCAGTACCGACAGGCTCAGCACCACGGCGTAGACCGCGTTGTAGACGATGCCGGGCAGGAAGGCGTCGGCGGCGTTGCCACTGCGCATGGCGAAGACGGCGGCGATGCCGATGCCGAACAGGCTGGTGACCACGTACTGCACCGAGGAACGCTGTAGGAGCCGGATTCCCCCCAGGAACAGGGCCGCGGCCACACCGAGGCCGATCGAGAGCCTCAGTTCCGAGGTGAGGATGTAGGAGACGGTGAAGGCCAGGGTGGGCATGGCCGCTTCGACCATGCCGCGCTTGCCGCCCAGCGCCTTGGACAGCTGGGAGCGCACGAGTTCCTCGACCGTGTCCTCGGTGACCACCGGCGTGTCCCCGGCGCCCTCTCGCCCGGGTTCCCGTTCCGGCTCGGGGGCCTCGCCCCGGGGAGCGGAGCCGTCCGACGCCGCGGGTACCTCGGACCGGCCGTCCGCCTCGGCCTTCGAGGCGGCTTCCTCCGCTGCCCGCTGCTTCTCAGTCATCTGTTCGTTGGGCGTGAAATCCCGAGCCTCAGGCCGAGGAGGAAACGCCCGTCTCCTTCCCGGTGGTGTAGGCACAGCCGTCCGAACGCTGGAGCGGGCGGATATGTTCGTGCCCGATGCCTTGGACTGTTCCGTAGGCGGTTGTGACGTTGAAGCTTCCGGTGGCGCGCACCGCGACACGGCCTGTGTGGGTACCCGTGTACCTGCCTCTGCGCACCACGGCGCGGACCAGGTCGCCGGTGGTGAAGCCGAAGAAGCCCTTGGTACGCGGCGGACGCAGACGCGGAAACCCGTGTTTGCCGGGACGGGTGCAGGCATAGGACCCGCGTCCGGTACAACCTGTGACCAGGACGGCACCCATGGTTCGGGCGATGGTCTCGACCTTGCCGACGGCCAAGGCGTCCAGCGTGTGGGACCTGGGCGACCGGTTGCGGGGTCGGTTCCACTTCGTGCGCCCAGCGCTACCGACGTGCGCGGGTGCACGGTCATCGAGGGCGCGCCACAGCGCCCATCGGGTCGAGTCGACCGCTGCCGTATCCCGCAACGGCGCTTGGGCCTGCGCCAGGATCCGGAGGCTGGTCGCGAACCCCTCCACCTGCCGGCTTCCCTTGGCCTGACTGCGCCGCACGCAGGCCAGGGCCGGGTTGGACACCCGGTTCGTGCCGCCCCGTGAGCGGGGACGAATGTGATCGGTGTCCAGTGGCACGTTCGTAACGCCGCAGTGAGCACAGGTACGTTCCCACTTGGTGAGCGGGTACTCGCGCACCTCGTAACCATGCGGGGTGCCGTACTGGTACTCCACGCCCTCCGGGGGCATATCCGCGGGAACGGCGCGGGTGCCGAAGGCGGTGCGGTCCTTCAGCCGCATCATGAGCGGCGTATGGCGTGTGACGACGGCACGTCCCTTCGCCAGGAGGGCGCGTGCTCTGGCCGGGTGGCGGGACTGCAACGGTATGCCGTGCCTATCGACTACGAGCACATACGAGTCAATCGTTCGGACGGTGGTGTGGGCCTCACGCCCCTCCTCCCCGACCTCGGGGGTGGGGGTGACGCCGTCGGCGACAGGTGCGCTGCCAGCGGTCTCCCCTCGACCATGTTCCGCACCGGGTACCGTGTCGCGGCCTCCGAGCCCCGTTTCGCCCTTGGCCCCGAGGGTGCCTGCTGGTTCGAATTCGAGAGCGGACTGCTGAGGAAGCACAGCCCGGTCGGTCTGCTGTCCTGTACGGAACGTAGCCATCAAGGTCACCTCCTGGTGATGGCTGGGTCTGGTAACGACGGATTCAGCCATGAGGGCTGGAAGCCCCGCCCTCAGGCGGCAGGTCCCGTTACCCTGCTTCCGGTTTGGTTCGGTCGTGGGGTCGCTCTCGGCCGTCGCCGCGCGGGCCTCCCCCGCGGGTCCGCCCGCCATGATGCCCCAGACTATGCGACCTGTCACCAACTCAGGGACACGAACGGTGTCCGGTTGAACACCCTCCGCCCTCCTTTGTCCCCTCCGGCCCGTCGTGTCACGTGCGGCTTCTCACGCGGTGGCGCTCCCTGGCGGTCCTTCGACGGACTCCGTACGCTGGCGGCCAGAGCCGCCGGAGCCGAGAGCGAGCGAGGAACCCATGCAGCCGAACACGTCCCCGCGACGGGACCACCTGGAGTTCGCCGCCGCCCTGGACCGGCCCCTGTCCCGGGCCGGTGAGTCCCATGTGTGGTCTCCCCACTCGGTGGGCACGGTGCTCGGGCTGCTGACCACCGGGGCCGCGGGCCGCACCCTGGCCGAGTTGGAGGCGCTGTTGGGAACGGACACCAAGGGCCAGCTGGAAGCCCTGGACGCGGCCGTGGCCGCCGGTTCCCGACCCGGTCTGGCCACCCTGAACGGGTTGTACGTACCGGTCGGCCTGGAGGTCCTGCCGGAGTTCGAGGCGCGGGTACGCGAACGCGCCGGCGCCGAGATCGAGCACGCCGACTTCGAGCATGACTCCGAGGGGGTCCGCTCCCGGGTCAACGGCAAGGTGGCGGACGTGACCCGCGGCCTGATCGAGGAGCTGCTGCCACCGGGCGGTGTCCATCCCGGTCTGAGGCTGCTGCTGGTCAACGCGCTGTGGGTGAAGGTGGTCTGGCCCGATCCCTTCGACCCCGCACGGACCCGCGACAGGCCCTTCCACACCCCGTCCGGACGGCGCCGGGCCCCCACCATGCACAGGTCGGCCCGCCTACCCCACGCACGGGCACGGGGATGGAGCATGGTGAGTCTGGAAGGCGAGCACGAACTGACCCTGGACGTGCTGCTGCCCGACGAGCGGACCACCGCTCCCGCTCCGGTGTCGGCGAAGGTGCTCGCGGACCTGTACCGCAGGCGCTCCTCCCAACAGGTCGAACTGGCCCTGCCGCGTTTCCGGGTGGAGACCGACACCTCCCTGCTCGCACCGCTGGCGGCCGTGGGCGTGTACCGGATGGCCACGGACGAGGCCCGCTTCGACGGGATCAGCCCGGAGCCGCTCAGGGCCGACGAGATCCTGCACCAGTCAGTCCTGAGGGTCGACGAGAAGGGCGCGGAGGGGGCCGCCGCCACCGCCGCGATGATGCTCATGTCCGCGGCCGCACCCGCCAGACCGGTCCGGTTCACGGTGGACCGGCCGTTCGTGTTCGTGCTGCGCCGCCGCGAGGCGGTCCTGTTCCTGGGCCGCGTCACCGACCCGGTGGATCCGGGCCCGGCCCCCTGAGGCCGGTCGGGGCGCGCCCCCTCTCCCCGGCCTTCCGGGACCTCAGGCCTCGAACACCTCGAAGGCGGTGGCGAGCGGGACACCGGCCCACTCCCCGGCCTGGGCGGCGGCCCGGGGCAGGAAGGCCTTCTGGTCGAATCCGGCCAGGTTGGACAGGTAGACCTCATGGGCGTCCAGCGAGGCCACGCCCGCGGCCAGGTCGGCCTCGTCCAACTCCACGTAGTGGGAGGCCCTGGGCGAGGCGCCGAAGGCTACGAGGCGCACACCCGACCAGGGACGCAGGCCATCGTCGAGCTGCTCACGGAACACCCACCGGTTGGCGGCGTCGCGGACCGCGTCCAGCAGGGCCGGTCCGAGAACCCGGTGGTCGGCGTGGTTGAACCCGCCTCCGCCCCCGAAGTGCTCGCGGAAGTTGATGGAGACGATCACCTCGGGCCGGTGGCGCCGGATCGCGGCGGCGAGTGCGGCGCGCAGCGGCAACCCGTACTCCAGGGTGCCGTCGGGAAAGTCCAGGAACTCGACGGTGGCGGCGCCCACGGCCGCTGCCGAGGCGCGCTGCTCGGCCATGCGCAGCGGCGCGCACTCCTCGGGAGCCATGCTGTCGATCCCCGCCTCGCCCTTGGTGACCAGTAGCTCCACCACGTCCTTGCCCTGCCCGGTCCACCGGGCGATCGCGGACGAGCTGCCGAACTCCAGGTCGTCGGGATGGGCCACCACCGCCAGGGCGCGTTCCCAGTCCTCCGGGAGTGGCCGGGGCACGCTGTTTCGCGTCGTCTGTGTCATGAGGCACAGACTACGGAAGAGGGCGCGTGCCCCCGGCACATTCCCGGCGGGGCGGGGCTCAGGAGTCCCCGGAGCCGGAACCGTTCGAGGTACTGCCGGTCTGGCCGCCGGGCGCTGCCCCGTTGGGCGAGCTGCCCGCGTTGCCGCGCTGGGCCGCCTCCTGGGCGGCGCGCTTCTTGGCCGCCTCGGCCATCTGCTCCTGGACCTGCTTGGGCACGGTGATCGGCAGCAGCTCGTTCGGGGGCGCCGGCTGGTCTCCGCGCACCACCACGATGTTGGCGAAGAGCTGCTCGACCTCGGACATCACCTCGGGCTTGGAGGCTCCCTCTCCGCGGATCACGCCGCGCAGCACCCAGCGCGGGCCGTCCACGCCGATGAACCGCACCCGCTGGGCGAGCTGCTTGCCGTCCTCGGTCTTGCGGCCCTTGACCGGTACCAGGGCCCTGAGCTCGGGGCCGAAGGTGCCGTCGTGGTCCTCGACCTTGCCGCCCTGCTTGACGACCTGCTCGCGCAGCTCCTCGCGCATCTCGTCCCACAGGCCGGAGGACTTGGGCGCGGCGAAGGGCTGCACCTGCAACGCGCTCTTGCCCAGCGCCAGGGTCACGCCGATGATCTTCTGCTTGTTCTGGGCGTCCTGGGCGACGTTGACCTGGATCTCGGTGCCCTGTTCCATGGGCAGGCGCATACTGCCCAGGTCCATCCGCTTGGCCTCGGGGGCGTCCTCGGTGGAGTCCCACGGCCCGGTGGCGCGGTAGCGGTCAGCCTCCTTGTCCGGCTGTTCCAAGGGGCCCTCCGGCACGATCTCGTTGCCGAAGGAGACCGCTCCGGCGGCGCCCGTCTGTCTTGGCTCGGCCTCCGTCCCCGGTCCCTCAGTCTTCTCGTCCCGCTTCTTGCGGCGGCGTCCGAACACGCCTTCACCTCTTCGCTTTACGTTGGTCCCGGGATGGCACCGGGGATTCGGGGCGCCGTCACCTCTGCGCGGCGTGGCCCCCGGTCGAACCGAAACCGCCCGTTCCCCGGGACGACTCCGGCAGGGAGTCCGCCTCGACGAACACCGCACGTTCCACGCGCTGGATGACCAGCTGCGCGATCCGGTCCCCCCGGGCCAGCTTCACCGGGGTGTCCCTGTCGGTGTTGAGCAGGGTCACCTTGATCTCGCCCCGGTATCCGGCGTCGACCGTGCCCGGCGCGTTGACGATCGTGAGTCCGCTGCGCGCGGCCAGGCCCGAGCGCGGATGCACGAAAGCCGCGTACCCCTCTGGGAGGGCGATCGCCAGACCGGTCGGGACCGTGACCCGCCCGCCGGGGTCCAGTACGGCGTCGACGGCGGTGTGCAGGTCCGCTCCCGCGTCGTCGGAATGGGCGTACGCGGGCAGGGGGAGGCCGGGGTCCAGGCGGTGGACCGTGACAGGGATCCGTCCGCCTTCCAAGGATGTGGTACTCACATTGGCCGAGCCTATCGCTCCCCGGGCGCTGGACCGGTGTCCAGCGCCACCGGAACGCGACGACGGGGGCGGGCCGGATCGTCTCCGGCACCGCCCCCGCGCGGCCCTCCTGGTTCGGGCGCCTGAACGGCACCCCCAGGAGTGAGCAGGCACCGTCAGACAGGCTCTACTCCCCCGCGGCCTCTGGCAGGGTCACCTCGACGGTGAGATCGGCGTCGTCGGCGGCATGGAAGTCGACCCCTGCGGCGCGGCCGGCGGCGACGATGTCACCGCTGGCGGCACGGGCGGCGTCGGCCTGCTTGCCCGACACCCTGACGTGCTCGACCTCGGCCCGCATGGACAACTTGGCCTCGGACTTGGCCTTGCGCACGGCGCGCAGCACCTCAGCGGTCGCTGCCAGGACGGCCGGGTCACCGCCGGCGGCCGCGGAGCGGTACTCGGCGGCCTCGGGCCAGCCCTGGGCATGGACCGAGCCCTCCTGCCACCAGCTCCAGACCTCCTCGGCCACGAAGGGCACGAAGGGCGCGAAGAGCTTGTGCAGGGCGCCCAGGGCGATGAGCAACGCGCTGCGGGCAGAGGCGCCCTCGGCGGACTCGGTGTCGTAGGCGCGGGTCTTGACCAGCTCAAGGTAGTCGTCGCAGAAGTCCCAGAAGAAGCGCTCGGTGCGCTCCAGGGCCCGGGTGTGGTCGTAGGCCTGGAAGGCGGCGGTGGCGTCATCCACGACGTCGGCCAGCGCGGCCAGCATCGCCCGGTCCACCGGCTGGGTGACCCGGACGGGGTCGGCCGTGGTGCCCTCGCCGGCCACGGACATGACGAACTTGCTGGCGTTGAGGATCTTGATGGACAGCCTGCGGCCGACCTTCATCTGGCCCTCGTCCATGGCGGTGTCGGTGCCCAGCCGTCCGCTTGCCGCCCAGTAGCGGATCGCGTCGGAACTGTACTTCTCCAACAGAGCCAACGGCGTGACGACGTTGCCCTTGGACTTGGACATCTTCTTGCGGTCCGGGTCCAGGATCCAGCCGGAGATGCCGGTGGTGCTCCAGGGCAGGGTGCCGTTCTCGAAGTGGGCCCGGACCACGGTGGAGAACAGCCAGGTGCGGATGATGTCCTGGCCCTGCGGCCGGTAGTCCATGGGAAAGACCCGCGCGTACAGGTCCGGGTCGCGCTCCCAGCCGGAGGCGATCTGCGGGGACAGCGAGGAGGTCGCCCAGGTGTCCATGACGTCGGGGTCGCCCATGAACCCGTTCGCCTGCCAGCGCTGCTCCTCGGTGTAGCCCTCGGGCACCTGCGAGCTGGGGTCGACGGGCAGCTGGTCCTCCGTCGGCAGGAGCGGCTCGTCGTAGCGCGGGTTGCCGTCGGCGTCCAGCGGATACCAGACGGGGAAGGGAACCCCGAAGAAGCGCTGCCGGCTGACCAACCAGTCGCCGTTGAGGCCCTCGACCCAGTTCTCGTAGCGGGAACGCATGTGCTCGGGGTGCCAGGTGAGCTCGCGGCCGCGCTGGACGAGCCGCTGGCGCAGGCCCTCGTCCCGCCCGCCGTTGCGGATGTACCACTGGCGGGTGGTGACGATCTCCAGGGGCTTGTCGCCCTTCTCGTAGAACTTCACCGGATGGGTGATCGGCGTGGGCTCACCGACCAGGTCGCCGCTCTCGCGCAGCAGGTCCACTGTGCGCTCACGTGCGGTGTGGACGGTGGCGCCGACGAGCGTGTCGTAGGCCTCGCGGCCGGGACCGCTCTCCAGCCCCTTGGGCGGATCGGCGATGATGCGTCCGTCCCAGCCGATGACGGGGCGGGTCTCCAGCTGGAGCTCGCGCCACCAGGTGACGTCGTTGGTGTCGCCGAAGGTGCAGATCATGGCGATGCCCGACCCCTTCTCAGGGTCGGCGAGGCGGTGGGCCCTGACCGGGACGTCGACACCGAAGACCGGGGTGCGCACGGTGGTGTCGAACAGGTCCTGGTAGCGCTCGTCGTCGGGGTGGGCGACCAGGGCGACACATGCGGCCAGCAGCTCGGGGCGGGTGGTCTCGATGTGGACCGGGGCACCGTCGGGCTTGTGGAAGGCGATCTTGTGGTAGGCGCTGGGTCGCTCGCGGTCCTCCAGCTCGGCCTGGGCGACGGCGGTGCGGAAGGTGACGTCCCACAGGGTGGGCGCCTCGGACATGTAGGCCTCACCGCGGGCCAGATTGCGCAGGAAGGCCCGCTGGGCCGCGGTACGGGAGTTGTCGTCGATGGTGGCGTACGTGTGGCGCCAGTCCACGCTCAGGCCCAGTCGGCGCCAGATGGACTCGAAGACCTTCTCGTCCTCGGCGGTGAGTGTGTCGCACAGCTCGATGAAGTTGCGCCGGGAGACGGGGACCTGCCGCTTGGGGTTGGGCTTGTCGGGCGGCTGGAAGTCCGGGTCGTAGGGGACCGAGGGGTCGCAGCGCACGCCGTAGTAGTTCTGGACGCGGCGCTCGGTGGGCAGACCGTTGTCGTCCCAGCCCATGGGGTAGAAGACGGCCTTGCCGTTCATGCGCTGGAAGCGTGCGACGGTGTCGGTGTGCGTGTAGGAGAACACATGGCCGATGTGCAGCGAACCCGAGACCGTGGGCGGCGGGGTGTCGATGGAGTAGACGTCCTCGCGGCTGCGGGTGCGGTCGAAGTGGTAGACGCCGGACTCATCCCATACGTCGACCCACTTCGCCTCGATACCGTCCAGCGAAGGCTTGTCGGGCATGCGGAAGGAATGAGAGCGGTTGGTCATGGGGGCAATGGTAATGCTCTTCGGACCATGATCGCTCCTGGTTTCGGGACCTCGCCCGAGGAGGCGAACGCCCTTACCGGGCGCGCTGGCACGCCCTGATCGGCCCCGCGTCCGAAGAGCTGGCATGAAAGGATCTCCCCGTACCTACGGGAGGGTGTGCGCCGAGCGCGCATCCCCCACACCCAACGGAAACGGTGAAGGATTCGATGGCTAAGAAGGACGGCGGTGACATCGGCCCGGCGCTCGCTGGTCTCGTGGCCGGGTTCGCGGCGCAGTACGTCATGCGCAAGGCACTCAACTTTACCTGGGCCCGTGTGACGGGTGAGGAGCCGCCCACGGACGTGGACTCCCCTGACATCAGCCTCGGCCAGGCGCTGAGCTGGGCCGTGATGGCCGGTGTCGGCACGGAGGTGGCCCGGGTGCTGGCCGTGCGCGCCGCCCGCGCGAAGATGGTCGGCGCCGGCCCCAGGGAACTGGACGTCTGAGGCCGGGGCACACCGCACTCATGACGACGGCGGGCGGCCGACCGCACCGAGGGTGTGGTCGGCCGTCCGCCGTCGTTTCCGCGGGGCTCCAGGGTGGTGAGCCCGCGGACAGAGGCGCGGTTGTCCGCCCGCGCGGGCGAGAGCCGTCGGGACGGGACGGATCAGGGGCCGTCCCGTCCGCTCAGGCGCACTCCTTGCAGACCAGCTGACCGGCGCGCTGCTCGGCGAGCTGGCTGCGGTGGTGCACCAGGAAGCAGCGCGAGCAGGTGAACTCGTCGGCCTGACGCGGGAGTACGCGCACCGCGAGTTCCTCGCCCGACAGGTCGGCACCGGGCAGTTCCATGCCCTCAGCGACCTCGTCGGGGTCGACGTCGATCGTGCCGGTTCCCTTGTCCACGCGCCGCGCTTGCAGCTCCTGGAGGCTGTCCTCGTTGATGTCCTCGTCAGTCTTGCGCGGGCTGTCGTAGTCGGTGGCCATCTCTGCTAACTCCATCCCCCTCGTTCAGTGCCTCGTCGCGCGGGTGTAACGCTTGAGAGACCTTCGTTGTGCCCGATTCGGCCGATGAGTTTTCCCGATGTCGGCGGACTGTGTCCCCTCCCGGGCCACTGTCCACAGGTCAGCAGTACTTTCACGGAGTCGTGACCGAAGGCGGCCACGCGCGGTCGCCACCCAAAGGCCGGTTCCCTGTGTACTACCCAACGCCGGGCGCCTCGTAGACCTTGGCAAACTTGTTTCCGCCCATTCCGGACAAAACGCGGAGCGCTCCCCCACGTGTGGGCGAAAACCAAGACATGCCCACGTCAGGAGGCATTCCCTCCGTGTCCACGCCCGGGGAAGCATACCCACCCGAGTTCGGCACCCGTGACACGGGTGGGCGTGTCTTCGGACACGTATAGATACCACGAAGTGTGGTTGTATGCAGCTTGGCCCGGTGAAACTACTTCGGTACGGGAAGGCAGACAGTGACGACCAGGCCGCCCCCGGCACGCGGCCAGGCGGTCACCACGCCCTCGTGCGCGCGCACCACCGACCGGACGATGGACAGGCCCAGACCAGAGCTGCGGCCCGAGCCGATCCGGTCGCCGGAGCCGCGGCGGAACGGCTCGAAGAGACCCTCGATCTCGTAGGCGGGGATGACCTTGCCGGAGTTCTCCACCTGGACGGCGGGCGTGCCCTCGTACATGCCGCTGCGGACGGTGAGCTCGCCGCCCTCGACGTTGTACTTGACGGCGTTCTCCACCAGGTTGCCCACGAGCCGCTCCAACAGGACGGGGTCTCCGACCACGGGGGCGGGGCGCAGGTCGCGGTGCAGGTTCAGACCGGACCCGGACAGTTCGCCGTCCAGCTGGCTGAGCACCGTCCCGGCGACCTCACCCAGGTCGACCCTGGCACGGACCTCCAGTTCGCGGTCGCTCCTGGCGAGAAAGAGCAGGCCGTCGATGAGGCGCTCGTGGCGGGCGTTGGTCTCCAACAGGGTCTGCCCGACGCTCTTGAGGTCGGAGGAGACGTCGGGGGCGCTGAGCGCCACCTCCAGCAGGGTGCGGTTGATCGCCAGCGGTGTGCGCAACTCGTGCGAGGCGTTGGCCACGAAGCGGCGCTGACCGTCGAAGGCACGGTCCAGGCGCTCCAGCATGCCGTCGAAGGTGTCAGCGAGCTCGCGTATCTCGTCATCCGGCCCCGAGAGGGCGATGCGCTCATGCAGGGATCGCTCCGACAGACGGCGGGCGATGCGGGTGATCTTCTGCAACGGGGACAGCGCCCTTCCGGCCACCGCGTAGCCGAGGGCCACCGCCAACAGGCCCACCAGGAACAGCGCGAGCAGCGAGAACCTCGTGACGTGGGTGAGGACCTCGTCGATGAGGTAGCGGTGGGTGATCAGTTCCGAGGCGCTGTCCTCGTCCAGGAGCGCGTTGAGCAGGACCGCGACGATCAGGTAGTTGACCAGGACCAGGACCGATCCCGCCGCGAAGAACAGCATCCCGTAGATGAGGGTGAGCCGCGCGCGCAGGCTGAGGTTGTCCGTGAAGCGGTAGACCCGGGCGGCCGCCGCGGAGCGCCCTCCGTCTTCGGGAGCGGCGGCGTTCAGGCTCCGCCACGTGCCGGTCTCACCGGGACGGGCGGGCTCCAGCTGTCCCGGTTCGGGGCGGTCCGCCCGTCTCACAGCCGGTACCCCGCGCCGGAGACCGTCTGGATGACGGGTGGGTCACCGAGCTTCTTGCGCAGGGTCATGACGGTGACCCGGACGACGTTGGTGAAGGGGTCGGCGTTCTCGTCCCAGGCCTTTTCCAGCAGCCCCTCGGCGCTGACCACGGTGCCCTGGGCGCGCATGAGCACTTGCAGGACGGCGAACTCCTTCGGCGTGAGGGAGATCTCGCGATCGTCGCGGCGTACACGGTGGTTGGCCGGGTCCAGGATGATGCCGTGGCGCTCAAGGACGGGGGGCAGCGGGGGCGCCGACCGGCGCCCCAGGGCGTGCACCCGGGCGATGAGCTCGGCGAAGGCGAAGGGTTTGGCCAGGTAGTCGTCGGCGCCGATGGTCAGGCCCTCGACCTTGTCCTGGACCCCGTCAGAGGCGGTGAGCATCAGGATGCGGCCGTTGTAGCTGTCCCGGACGAGGGCTCGGGCGACGTCGTCGCCGTGGACGCCGGGCAGGTCGCGGTCGAGCACGATCACGTCGTAGTCGTTGACCGTGATGTGCTCCATGGCGGTGTCCCCGTCATAGACCACGTCCACGGCCATCGCCTCACGTCGCAACCCGACAGCCACGGCGTCAGCCAGGACTCGTTCGTCTTCGACCACGAGTACGCGCACGTTGTCCTTCTCAAGCGTTGGTGCGGGAGAGGGAAAGGGGGCCGCTGCCGGCGCATCCCCCAACACACCGGCAGCGGCGTTCTTGGTCCCGGCCGCGTCATCCGTTGTCTCACATCCGGGGTAAGGAGACGGTAAACCCGTCGCAGCGGTTTCGCGAACCGACTGCCCTCCTCGCCCCGTGCGGGCACGGGCGCTGGACCGGGAGCTCCACCACTCCCCTGCGCGCGGGGAGCCGCCGCCGGCGAATCCCCCAACCGCCGGCAGCGACTTAACCCCGCACATCTCAAATCTGACACATCAAGAATAAGAAACAAGTAAGCACAAGCCCTCATGCGCAAATGTGTCGTGAGACACCCTTGTCCGACGGTTGGCGCGGCGCGGACTGTCGGTACCCGCGCTCTTCCGCACACGCCCCGCGAGAGGGGCCCTCCCATCCCGCGGAAGGCGGCTCCGACCACGGGGGGGAGTCACGCCAAGGAGGTGGTGGTTTGAGACGGATCACAGTGCGGTAGAGATAGAAGATGCGCGCGTGGACACCGGCTGAGGCCGGACCGCGACGCGCACGCATGTCACAGGGACGTGACTACTTCGATCGTGCGGACGCTGCGGCGTGCGCGAACGGATTCCGCACCGGTACACGGCCGTGTTCCGGTGCCAACCCCTGGAAGAGGTGCAATGGGCGAGTTCCTCGCGGAGATCAAGGTCCGTATCAACGAGACCTATCGGTCGTTCCAGGCTGCTCAGGCCGACGGAGACGACTTCCTCGCCGACACTCATGCGTCGGAACTAGAGGATCTTTACCGCATTGCGGCTCGCAACGGCGTCGACACCTGTGCCTAGCTGACCGGGGGGCGCGGTGGGAGATGACCTCCCACCGCGCCCTCCGTGCGTCCGGGCCCGTACACCTCAGCCGTCGGTGTCGGCTCCCAGCGGCTCCAGGAGCGCCTCCAGGGCCTCATAGATCTCCGGGCTGCCAGCGATGACCATGTCCTCGCTCGGCGGCCCTCCACGCAGTCCTCCCACACGTGCTCCCGCCTCGCTGGCGACCAGGCCGGGGGCGGCCCAGTCCCAGGCGTGGAGTCCGCGCTCGTAGTAGGCGTTGAAGCGGCCCACAGCCAACCCGGTCAGGTCCACCGCGGCCGATCCTCCGCGCCGGATGTCGCGGATGTGCGGAATCACTTCCAGCAGGACCTTGGCCTGTTGGACGCGGCGCTCGGGGAAGTACCCGAAGCCGGTGGCGACCAGGGCCTGGTCCAGCGGTACCGCGGGCAGGACCTGGAGGGGGTGGCCGTCGCGGCGCGCTCCGCCGCCGAGCACCGCCTCGTACATCTCGCCGCGCCGGGGGACGTTCACCGCGGCGGCCACGACCACGCCGTCCACCTCGGCCGCGATGGACACGGCCCAGTCGGGACCGCCGTAGAGATAGTTGACGGTGCCGTCGATGGGGTCGACGACCCAGCGCACGCCGCTGGTGCCGCCCTCGTCACCGCCCTCCTCACCCAGGATGGCGTCGTCGGGGCGTTCGGCGAGCAGCCGGGCCCGGATGAGGTCCTCGGCGGCCCGGTCCATTTTGGTGACGACGTCGGTGGGGCTCGACTTGGTGTCGAGCACGGTGATGCCCGCCTGCCCCTCCGCGGCGAGCTCCCCCGCCTCCGCTGCCACCCTCACGGCGAGGTCGCGCAGGCTCTGCCGGTCGGGTGCGGCGTCGGTGGTACTCACTGGGTGTCCTCCAGGTCGTGGCGTGGTGTCGTGTGCGGGGGTGCGTCCCCCGCTCTGGTCCGGCCGGAGCCGCGGGCGGCACCCGGCCGGTTCACGGGCGGATCAGAGCAGCTCGGGCTTGCTCCATTCCTTTCCGTGCACGTGGTGGTCGAGGAAGGCGAAGACCGTCTCGTACCAGATCCGGGCGTTGCCGGGGGAGAGGATCCAGTGGTTCTCGTCCGGGAAGTACAAGAACTTGGCGTCCACCTCGTGCAGCAGCAGGTCGCGCCACAGGCGCAGCCCTTCGGAGATGGGCACCCGGTAGTCCTTGTCCCCGTGGATGACGAGCATCGGGGTACGGATGCTGTCCGCGTGCAGGTGCGGCGAGTTCAGGGTGTAGCGCTCGGGACGCTCCGTCGGCGTACCGAACTCGCGCTCCCACACCGGCGGGTAGTCGGTGGTGCCGCTGAAGGCGTCCAGGCCCCACAAGGAGGCGTGGGAGACGATGGCCCGGAACCGGTCGGTGTGTCCGGCGATCCAGTTGGCCATGTAGCCGCCGAAGGAGCCGCCCATCATGGCGGTGCGCTCGGCGTCGATGTCCTCACGCGCCTCGGCGGCGTCGGTGATGGCCATGACGTCGGCGAAGGTACGCGGCCCCCACTTGCCCCAGGCACGGCGGAGCATGTCCTGCCCGTAGCCGGTGGACAGGGCGGGATCGGGCAGCAGGACGGCATAGCCGCGTGCGGCGAGCAGCCACGGGTTCCAGCGCCAGGACCAGCCGTTGAAGCTCGAGTAGGGGCCGCCGTGGACCCAGAGCATGAGCGGGGCGGGAGAGTCGGCGGAGACCTCCTCGGGAAGCACCAGCCAGGAGCGGACGCGGGTGCCGTCGTCCGCGGTGGTCTCGACTTCGGTGAGGGTGCCGGGCATGGTCAGCTCGGACCCGGGCGTGCGCAGGTACTCGGGCTGGCCGTCGGCGGTGTCGGCGGACATGCGCACGGGCGCGGGCGGGGCGTCCCACGCATCGCGCAGCGCGTACACGTACCGGCCGTCGGGGGACGGGTTGAGGTTGCTGTAGGCACCATGGCCGCCGGTGAGGCGGGTGACCGCGCCGCCCTCCAGGTCGATCCGGAAGACGGGACGACGGCCGTTCTCGTCGGCGACGACGAACACGGCGCGGGAGTCGGCGGCCCAGGAGAGTTCGCTCGGCCACAGTTCGTGGCCGGGGAGCAGGTCGCGCCCCTGGCCGGTGGCCAGATCGACGAGCCAGGCGGTCTGGTCGCGGGGCTCGCCGTCGTAGTCGCCTTCGAAATCGCGAGTGAGCAGGACGTGGCGGCCGTCCGGGGAGACGAGCGGTCCATTGAACCCGTGGTCGGGGTCGGAGGCCAGGGTACGGCGTCCACCGGTGGCGGTGTCGATGGCCACGATGCTGGAGCGCTGGGCGCCCCGGCCGGTGGGCACCTGCCACTCGGTGATCAGCTCGGCGCCGTCGGGGGTCAGCGCGCCGCCCGCGCCCAGCAGGGCCATCCCGGCGTCGGGGGTCAGGTCTCTGAGGTCGCCGAGGCGGGAGTCGTCGTCGGCCGGCGGCGACGCGACGAGGTAGCGGGGGTGGCCGGGGCCGATGTCGCTGTCCCAGGAGCGGATGGGCAGCGCCTCGTGGAGGATGGCGGTGACTCCGGCCTCCTCCCGTGCCTTGCGGGCCTCCTTGTCCGCCTCCTCGTCCTCACTGCGCGGGAGGGTCTCGGAGGTGAGGGCGACCAGCCCGGAGTCGCGGGCGACGGTGAAGGAACCGATGCCACCGGGCCGGGAGGCGACCTGGCGGGCCTCGCCGCCGTCGGCGGGCAGCAGCCACAGGGAGGCCCCGGCCCTGTCCTCCGGCCCGGCCTCGGGGTCGGGCCGTCCGGTGGTGAACAGGACCGAGCCGTCCGGGAGGAAGCCGACGCCGCTCTCGCCCTTGGCGGAGCGGGTGAGGCGCCGGGGGGCGCGCCCGCCCTCGGCCTCGGGGACGACGTCGATCTCCCACAGGGCGCTGCGGAAGGACTTGGAGTCGGGGGCGATGCCGCTGACGGGCGCCACCAGACGGGTTCCGTCCGGCGAGAGGCGTAGTCCGTTGACACGGCGGAGTCGGACGTATTCCGGCAGTTCATACCAGGAACGAACCAAGACACATACTCCTGAACGTCGACTTGTGATCTGGGCAGACCCTATCGGGCGGCCCCTCGGGCAACCGGCTTCCCCGCCCGCTCCCGGGCGGTGTCAGCAGTGTTTACCCACCTTCCCACATGTCGACGCGGTGTGCCCTGCCCCACCTTCGGCAGGGCAGCTCCGGGTCGGTCCCGCCCATTCCAGGATGGGCCGTTCCACGCCGAAGTGGAAACCCCCTCCCCGAAGCCGTGGAGAACCCGTGCCGGACCTCGCTGCGGCCGGGGAGGCCCGGCCGCGGTCACCGCCTCAGGCCGGGCACGAGCAGTCGGTGCAGCGGGAGAGGGAGCTCAGGCGCCGGGGCCCGGTCCGGTCCGTGTACTCGCGGACCAGGTCGGTCACCATGGACACGAACGCGGGGTGCGTGCCCGGGCTGAGCGCGCGCTCATAGGCGATGCCGAGTTTCCTGGCGGTCTCGCGGGCCTCCACGTCGAGGTCGAACCTGACCTCCATGTGGTCGGAGACGAAGCCGTGGGGGATCACGACCACGGCGGGCACGTCCTCGGCGGCCAACTCCTCCATGCGGTCGTTGACGTCCGGCTCCAACCAGGGCTGGCTGGGCGGACCGCTACGGCTCTGGTAGACGAGCTCGTAGGGGTAGTCACGGTCAAGACGCTCCACCACCAGGCGCGCCACCTCGGCCAGCTGGGCACCGTAGGCGCCCTCGGGCCCGAAGCCGTGGCCGGGGCCGCCGCTGGCCTCGGCCATCGAGGTGGGGATGGAGTGCGCGGAGAAGAGCAGGCGCACGCCCTCGCGCTGCTCGGAGGTCAGGGCGTCCAGGGAGGCACGAGTGTGCTCGACCAGCGGCTCGACGAACCCGGGGTGGTCGTAGAAGGGCCGGATGAGGTCCACCTCAGGAGCGTCCTCGCCCAAAGCGGCGCGGGCCCTGGCGATGTCCTCCTCGTAGGCGGTGCGGCTCGACCAGTTGCAGTACGCGGAGGTGGGCAGCGCCAGGATCCGGCGCACACCGTCCTCCTTCATCCGGGAGAGGGTGTCGGTGAGCATCGGGGCCCAGAACCGGTTGCCCCAGTAGATCGGCAGGTCGATCCCGTTTTCGGCGAAATCGTCGGTGACCGCGGCGATCAGGTCGCGGCACTGCTGGTTGATCGGGCTCACCCCGCCGAAGAGGAAGTAGTGCTCGCCGACCTCGGCGAGCCGCTCCCGGGGGATGTTGCGTCCGCGGGTGACGTTCTCCAGGAACGGGATGACCTCGTCCTCGCCCTCCGGCCCACCGAAGGAGATCAGCAAAAACGCGTCGTAGTAGCTCATGCGCCCTATAAAACCAGCTCTCTCGCACCCGCTCGCGCGGCCTCCCGGAACCGCCTCCTGTGGTCTTGGACTCCTTCTCCTACCGGACCGCGCGCTCGATCCCCGCCTCTGGCCACACAAGTGACTGGTCGGTAATGTCACCGCATGGCAAATGTGTTGTGGCACACATGGGCGGACACCTATCGGGCCCGCCCCAGGCGTACGGCGACCCCGGGAAGCACGGAGGAGGTCGCCGCGGCGGTCTCCTCGGCCTCAGCCGGGGACCTGCGGGTCCGCATGGTCGGTACGGGACACTCCTTCACCGACGTGGCCGTCACCGACGGCCTGCTCCTGTCCCCCACCTCCCTCACCCGGGTCCGCTCGGTCGACCCGGGGGCGGGAACCGCGACCGTCGAGGCGGGCCTTCCCCTGTGCGACTTCAACGACGTGCTGGCCGGGCACGGCGCGGCCCTGACCAACATGGGCGACATCGCCGCGCAGACCATGGCGGGTGCGGTGCAGACGGGCACCCACGGCACCGGCCGGGACGCGGGCGGCCTGGCCAGCCAGGTGGTCGGTATGGAGATGGTGCTCGCCGACGGCTCGGTGGTCGAGTGCTCGGCGGAACACGAACCGGACCTGTTCCACGCGGCGCGGGTGGGCCTGGGCGCGTTCGGCGTGGTCACCGCACTGACCATGGCGGTGCGCCCGGCGTTTCGGCTGCACGCCCGGGAGGAGCCGATGCGGCTGGACGAGGTGTTGGAACGCCTGCCCGAGCTGCGCGCGGACAACGACCATTTCGAGTTCTTCTGGTTCCCGCACACCGACAACACCAACACCAAGCGCAACAACATCAGCACGGGTCCGGCCCGGCCGCTGTCGCCCTTCCGAGCGTGGCTGGACGACGAGTTCCTGTCCAACACACTCTTCGAGGGGGTCAACCGGGTGTGCCGGCGCTTCCCGGGAGCGGTACCCACGGTGAACCGAATCAGCTCGCGGGCACTGTCGGCACGCGACTACACCGACGCCTCGCACAAGGTGTTCGCCTCGGTACGCGACGTACGGTTCGTGGAGATGGAGTACGCGGTACCCGCCGAGCACCTGGTGGACGTGCTGCGCGAAGTGCGGTCCATCGTGGACGGGGGCGGGCACCGGGTGAGCTTTCCGGTGGAGGTGCGCTTCGCCCCGGCCGACGACGTATGGCTGTCCACCGCCTACGGCCGCGACACCGCCTACGTGGCGGTGCACATGTACCAGGGGACCCCGTACGAGGCCTACTTCGCCGATCTGGAGGCGGTGTTCACCTCCGTGGGAGGACGTCCGCACTGGGGCAAGATGCACACCCGCGACCGCTCCTACCTGGAAGAGGTCTATCCGAGGCTGGGCGAGGCCCTGGCGGTGCGGGACCGGGTGGACCCCGGACGCAGGTTCGGCAACGCCTACTTGGAGCGTGTCCTGGACTGACCGGTTCCTTCACGGCGGGGCGGAGCGGGGCATGCTCCCTCCGCCGGGTCGGCGGGTCCCGCGCGGGCGGGACCCGGCTCACTCCTGCGGAGGCGCGGGAGCCTCGGGCTCTGGGACGTCCCCCTCCGCCTCCTGTCCGCCGCTCCCGGGGTCGGGTGCCTGCTCACCGGAGTCCTCGGGGGCCTCGACGCCGTCGTCAGGCGGTTCGGCGGGATCGGGGGGCACCTCGGCGCCGCCGTCCTCCGTACCGTCGCCCTCCTCCGTACCGTCGCCCTCCTCCGTGGCGTCGCCGTCCTCGGGGACCTCTGTTCCGGGCGTGGGGTCGGGCCGCTGGTCGGCACCGGAAGTTCCGGAGGTACCGCCCTCCTCCTGCCGGACACCCTCCTCGAGGACGACGGGATCCTCGGACTCGCCTTCCTGGGCCGGGGGCGCGGAGGTGGTGCCACCGAACAGGGTCGGTGCGGTCGCCTCGTCCGTGCCCTGGGTCCAGGAGGTCAGCGAACGCCCGGTGAACAGTTCGAAGACCAGGATCACCAGCATGACCAGGACGAACACCGCGATGGCCGGAACAGCCAAGGAACGCCAGCCGCGACGTCCGCTTCCCCTCCGCGTACCGGACTCCGCGTCCGGACCGGCCACGGGCATGCGCACGGTACCGCCGAGGACACGGGACGCGTCGGTCCGCGTGGCGTCGGGGTCCTCGGGAAGGCTCCCGGTGCCGGTGACCTCCCGCAGCAGCGCGGTCTCGGAGATCCCCTCGGGAGCCGGGGCGACCGGCGCCCCCGGGGCGTGCGGGACCCGTGCCCCGGTGCGGCCGGCGGCTTTTCCGGCCAGTTGCCGGGCCTGCTCCCCGCTACGTGAGAACCAGTGCTGCAGCAGCGGGCTGACGAGGGTGCTGAGCGCGGCCATACCGGCGGCGCCGATGACCGTGCCGTACACGTTCAGGAAGGAGGCGGCGGTGGCCGCGGCCAGTGTCGCGGCACCAGCACCGACGACCTGGGAGGCGCTCAGGTCGATCCGCTTCCTGTCGCTCACCTCCTCCCCTTCCTCGCGGTCGTCGTGGTGTTCGGTCCGACCCATCCGGTCGTCCCCCTTCTTCGGGCGCGCACGGGCGCGACACGGGTGCCAAGAGCGGGATGGGCGTGTGGTGGTGCAGACAGCCCCACGAACCCCAGAAATCACATGTCGCCTATATGTGGACAACCAAGGCTAAGGGCGACAGGCTCCCGATAACGCCACCAAACAAGATGTATAACTCTCTGGCACACACCGGGGTGTCGATTTGCGCACTGGGGGCTCAATGTGCTTCGAGGGCAGTCCGAGATCGGAGTTTTTCCCAGGCCTGGGGTGATTCGAGGTGAGCGGGATACCATCGCAGCAGAGCCTTCGTGCGGGATCGGCGACATTCCCCCGCGATCGCTCCCGGTCGCCGAAGGGTCAGCGTGTCAAGATTGGCAGCGAAGCGACCGTGAGGGCTCCGGGTACCACCCGGGGCATCTCCCACCGTGGCACGCGCCGCGGACCGGGAGGCGGGCACACAGTTCGGACATGCCGGGCGCGGTACTGGCCGAACAGTTGTCGGCCGACCAGACTTGGAGAACACGGGGAGTGGTCGTGGGACCTATCCTCGACGGGACGCGAAAGGGAGGGCGATGCACGAGCTTCGCCTCGTGGCCGTGAGCGAGGACGGCACCTACCTGGTGCTCGCCAGCGCCGGCCGTGGAACCCGTTTCATGCTGCCCGTCGACGACCGCCTCCGCGCCGCAGTACGCGGCCAGTTCTCCCGGCTCGGCCAGTACGAGATCGAAGTGGAGAATCCGTTGCGCCCCAAGGAAATCCAGGCCCGCATCCGGTCCGGCGAGACCGCGGAGGCCATCTCCGAGATCTCCGGTATACCGATCGAGCGGGTCCGATGGTTCGAAGGTCCCGTCCTCCAGGAGCGCGAGTACATCGCCCAGCAGGCCCAGCGCGCCAGCGTGCGCGCGTACGGCGATGCCGTTCCCGGGCCCTCCCTGGAGGAACTGGTCACCAAGCGGATCGGCGCGCACCAACTGGAGACCGGTGACGCGGTGTGGGACTCGTGGAAGCGCGAGGACCGCTCGTGGCAGCTCAAGCTCGTTTTCCTGTACCGCGGTGAGGAGCGCGTCGCCCACTGGCTGTACGAGCCCAGACACAACAGCGTGGCCCCCGCCGACGAGGAGGCCGCCCAGTTCTCCTCACCCGACCCCGAACCCGTGCCCTCCCCCGGCGCCAACGTGACGCCCTTCGCCCCGCGCCGCGCCGAAGCCGCCACCGACCTGCCCCGTCTCGACGCGCAGTCAGCCGCCGAGCGCCGCCCCGGCCACGCCGCTCCACGGCGCCCGTCCTTCGACACCCCCTCGAACGAACCGCTGCGTTCGGCGCCGGTGTCGCGCACCGAGACCGACCGGTTCGACGGGGCTGGCCCCGCACCCGCCGAACACCGCTCACCGGAGCGGGAACGGCTCACCGAACCGCCAATGGAGCGGGAGCGGCGCGCCGAACCGCCAATGGAGCGCACCACCGAGCGTCCGGCGCCCCGGCCCGAGCCCGCCGACCAGCGCCGCCAGCGCCCCGAGCCCGAGCGGCGGCCCGACCCCATGGAGCGGCCTCGCCGCCCCGAGTACCGTTCCGCACCGGACTGGCCGGTGGAGGCCCGTCCCGCGCGGCCCGCGGAACCCGAAGCCGCACCGCCCGCCGCCGAGGGCCCGGCACAACCGCGTCCAGCGCCCCGCCGACGGGCCACCATCGACCTCAATGACACCGGCACCCCGCGCCGTGCCGCCGACCAGCCGCCCGCGGCCGCGGTTCCGGCCGCCGCCAACGGGGGCCCCGACCACTCCGCGCCCAAGCGCAAGGGCCGCGGCCGCCGCGCCTCGGTGCCCTCTTGGGACGAGATCATGTTCGGTTCCAAGAAGGACGACTAGGACGAACAGGGAGTGTTCCACGGAGCATGCCCGACTCGAGGAGGGGCGGGCGCCCCCCGGGGGGGCCCCCCCCCCTTCCGTGTGTCAGCCCTGCTTCGGGCCTCGGTCCTTCGGTGTGGACGGCTCTGCGTCGGCCAGGAACGGGCGCACCATCTCGGGGGTGACACGCGCGGCGAAGGCCACCGATCCCGCCAGCGAGGCATCCTGTGCGGTGTAGCCGCCCGTACCCGCGCCGACCGTGACCTGGAGGTCGGCCAGGGACGAGCGGCGCTGGAAGAGCGTCTGCGTCCAGGACCAGCCGATCACCGCCGAGCGCTCCACCGTCGCCTGGCTCCGGCGCAGGGAGCCCGAGCGCACGCTCACAAGCTCACCGTCGTAGCCGTGGCCCAGGGAGCGGTACCGGTCCACACCCAGAACGGCGCCCAGCGCGGCCAGGACCCCGGCCACCCAGGCCAGCCACACCACGTCCATGGCCAGGGCGGCTCCCAGGACCAGTACGAACGGCCCCACGGAACGTGTCAGGCGGCGGTACAGGGCAGCGCGCGGATGACGGTCCAAACGCCCCTGGTACAGGGTCAGCGCCCGGTCCACGACCGCCTCGACCCTCGCCCGGCGGCCGATCGGCAGCAGTACCGCGCGGTTGGCGGTGTCGCCCAGCCCGGTGACGATGGCACGCAGCCGTACCGCGCCGCGCGTGCGTTCGAGCGGATTGTCCAGGAGCTCGTACCCGCGGACGCGGCGCTTCTCCAGCGTCACGCTGCGGCGCGTGAACAGACCCCGTTCGGCGACCAGGGAGCCGTCGCGCCCCTTGAGGGTGAAGCCCCAGTGGGTGAGGGAGTAGGAGACCACGGCGAACACCGGCATCAGCAGCACCAGTGCGCCGGCGAAGGTCACCCCGGCGATCATCAGGAACCCGCGGTCGGAGCCGGTCACCCAGTCCATGAAGTAGTCGGCGGCCAGTTCACCCGCCGCCTGCTGGACCATGCCGAAGAGGGTGGCCAGGACCGCGAAGGGCGTGAGCAGATAGCCCAGGCTCAACACCCCGTACAGGTACCACGAGCGCGGCATGGTGAAGTAGGTGGCGGTGTCGTCCTGCGGGGCCTCCCTCGGGGCGCCTCCGTGCCCCTCTTCGGCGCCCGTTCCCGTGTCCTCCTCGGAGGGCGCCTCAGCCGTCCCACGGCTCTCACCGGTGAGCACCGCCCTGCGGTGCAGCAGCACCCGCCGCAGACGCTCCGCCTCAGCCGTGTCCACGGCGTCGAGTTTGCCGTCCTCGGTGGCGCCCGCCGACCCCGCGGCGGCCTCGATGCGGACCACGGCCACGCCCAGCAGCCGGTGCAGCAGGGAGCTGGTGACGTCCACACCGCGTACCCGCTCCAGCGGGATGGTGCGCTGGGAGCGGCGAACGAGTCCCCGGCGGATCTCCAACCGGTCCCCGGCGACCTCGTAGCGGGTCGTCTTCCAAGCGACGAGACCGCCCACGAGCAGGGCCACGACGGTCGCGCCCGTGGCGGCCAGCACCCAGGCGTTGAACCCGCCGAGCACCAGGCCCACGGCGATCGGCAGCAGGAGGCCCTTGAGCTGGTTGACGGGTCCGACGACCAGGCTGCGGGGGCTGAGCCGACGGGCGCGTTCGGTTCCCGAAAGGGTGGCACCGCCCTGCTCCGGACCACCCGCCTCCTGTACGCCCCACCAGTCGCGGGGTGGGCCGGACCGCTCGCCCGTGTCCATCGGCGCCTCGGGCCGCGGGCCCTCCTCCGCGGGGGCACGGTCCGGTGTCCCGTGGGCGTTACCGGGCGCGACCCAGCCGCCGGGGCCTGGGCTGTCCGGACGTTCGTGGTTCTCGTCGTGTCCGTTCATCAGGTCGCGTCGTCCCGCAGTGCTCCGGCGCGCACGGCCAGCTCCTCGCTCAGGCGGCGGGCCTCCTCCGCGCCCAGGCCCTCGATCGTGGACGATCCGGCGTAGGAGGCGGTCTGCACCTCCAGCGTCGCCACGCCGAACACGCGTTCAAGCCACCCCTGTGTGTGGTCGACCGTCTGCAACCGGTTGACCGGGACCAGCTGCCAGGAGCGGTTGATCCAACCCGCCCGGGTGTAGATGACGTCGTCGGCCACCTCCCAGCGGTGTACCCGGTAGCGCCAGGAGGGCACGATCGCCACCTTGAGCAGGGCGTACACCGTGTAGGCGACCGGCAGCAACCACGCGTTGTCCCGCGCCCACGCCGGGACCCACGCCCAGCCCAGCGACGAGGCTCCCCAGGCGATCACGAGGAACAGGACAAGGGTGAACACGCTGGCGAACAGCAGCCGGACGGTCCACACTCCGATCGCGCGTCCGCTCACGCGGCGCAGCGGCGGGCGTAGTCGTGCGCTCCTCCCCGTACCGGGTCCGGGTGGTTCCGGCGCCCCTCCGGGGGTGGGGGCGGCGTCGTGCGGCGGGGTGTTCATCACCCACCCGAGTCTAGGGCGTTGGCCCTCGAAAATCTTTCCACGGGATCGGGGAGCGTTCCGTACCAGTGCACAAGGTTTTGTCAGCGTTCTGTCAGACCGGTTCGTCACACTTGATGACAGACGTTGAAATCATGGAGGGCTGATGACTGACGCCATACGCGCGGAGGGTCTGGTCAAACAGTTCAAGGGCAACCGAGCCCTGGACGGCGTGGACCTGACCGCCAGGGCGGGGGCTGTACTGGGCGTCCTGGGACCCAACGGATCCGGGAAGACCACGACGGTTCGCATCCTGGCAACCCTGCTGCGCCC
This sequence comes from Nocardiopsis sp. TRM 82005, assembly GCF_056312425.1. NCBI lineage: Bacteria > Bacillati > Actinomycetota > Actinomycetes > Streptosporangiales > Nocardiopsidaceae > Nocardiopsis > Nocardiopsis sp. TRM 82005. Next base: position 45,739 of record NZ_JBWDTQ010000006.1, on the reverse strand, counting down.
CGACCAGGGGCGCGCCGAGGTCGGCGGGTTCGACGTGGTGCGTCAGCCCCACGAGGTGCGCCGCCTGATCGGACTGACCGGGCAGTACGCGGCGGTCGACGCGGACCTGACCGGAACCCAGAACCTGGTGCTCATCGCCCGGCTGCTGGGGTTCGACCGGTCCGGCGCCCGGGCCCGCTCCGCGGAGCTGTTGGAGCGCTTCGACCTCACCGACGCCGCCGACCGCCCCGCCAAGACCTACTCGGGGGGTATGCGCCGACGGCTGGACCTGGCCGCGAGCCTGGTCGGCCGCCCGGCACTGCTCTACCTGGACGAGCCGACCACCGGCCTGGACCCGCACAGCCGCAACGGCCTGTGGGACGTGGTACGCGGGCTGGCCGAGGACGGGGTGACCGTCCTGCTCACCACCCAGTACCTGGAGGAGGCCGACCAGCTGGCCGACGACCTCATGGTCCTCGACCACGGCCGGGTGATCAGCAAGGGCACACCCGAGGAGCTGAAGAACCAGGCGGGCGACCATGTGCTGGAGATGCGCACCGTCGATGCCGGGCAGCTGTCGCTGGCCACCAGGATCATCGAGGCGGTCACCAGTACGCCTGCCTCCTCCGACGGCCTGCTCGCCAGCGTCCCGGTCACCGACTCGGGGGTCCTGCCGGAGGTGGTGCGCCGCCTGGACGAGCAGGGTGTGGCGGTCGCCGAGCTGTCACTGCGCAAACCCAGCCTGGACGAGGTGTTCCTCGCCCTGACCGGGCACACCGCCGAGGAGGAGAGCACGGACAAGACCGCGAAGGAGGAAACCCGGGCATGAGCACCGTAACGACACGGACAGCGTCGGTCCACTCGGGGAAGGCATCCGTGACTCCTGAGCGGATCAGTCCGCTGAACACCGCGCGGAACGGTCTACAGCTGGCCTGGCGCAGCATCCTGAAGATCAAGGCCAACCCCGAAGAGGTCCTGGGGTTGATGTTGCAGCCGGTCATGTTCGTGACCCTGTTCGTCTTCGTCTTCGGACAGGCGATGATGGGCGACTGGCAGACCTACCGGGACTTCCTGATGCCCGGAATCATCGCCCAGTCGGTCATCTTCGCCACGCTGGGCACGGGCTTCTCCCTGAGCCAGGACGTGGAGAAGGGCATCTTCGACCGGTTCCGGTCACTGCCCATCGCCCGTTCGGCCCCGCTGACAGGTGCGATCCTCGGCGACCTGGCCCGGTACACGATCACCGTGGTGATGGTGCTGCTGGTGGGTATGGTCATCGGCTTCCGCCCCGAGGGCGGCGTGGTCGGCGTGGTCGTGGCCGCCGCCCTGGTGCTGCTGTTCGCCTTCGCGCTCTGCTGGATGTCGGCATTCGTCGGCATGATCGTTCGCACCCCGATGGCGGTGCAGGCGTTCGGGATGATCCTGATGTTCCCGCTCACCTTCAGCAGTTCGGCGTTCGTCGCTCCGGAGGACATGCCCAGCTGGCTACAGGCGGTGGCCTCGAACAACCCGGTCACCCACGTCGTGGACGCCATGCGCGCCCTGATGCTGGGCACGGGTGAGGCCGCCGGTCCGGTGGTGTGGACCGTGGTGTGGGCCGCGATCATCACCGCGATCTTCTTCCCACTGGCCGTGTGGGCCTACCGGCGCCGTACCTGAGCCGGTCGGCGGACCGCCGGCACCGCGCCGCCCCGGGCTCCCGCCTGAGGCGGCGCGGTCGTCCGCGTCCGCGCACGCCAAAGACCGCGGAAGCGACGTCCCGGACGCTCCTTCGGCTCAGAGGCGCCAGTTCTCCCTGCGGGGCTCGGTGTCAGGGACGATCGGTGCCAACCACTCGTCCACGAGCCGGCAGGCCTGGTCGACGCCGTTGGCCCGCGCCCCGGCGACCAGGCGGGTGTACTTCTCCTCACCCAGTTCGCGGCACGCGCGCTCCCGAGCCCGCACCACGAACGGGGTGGCGGTGTCGGGCACGCCGCGGAGCGTCTCGGAGTAGCCCAGCAGCAGGGCCGTCCGGCGCGGTTCCCGCTCTGCCAGCATCGCGGCGAACACGTCCAGGATCTCGGCGCGCATCGGGCCCAGCCCGTTGACGGCCAGCCACCACGCGTGCCCGGCCTCCCGCCACGCCTTCTCCGTGTCGCCGGACATCCAGAAGACGGTCGCGTACATCACCCGCCAGGCCGCCTCGATATAGGCCGGGGAGAACCCGCCCAGACCAGCCAGGTCGGCCCCGGCCCGGTCCAGGACCTCGCGGGCTTCTTCCAGTTCGCCCGCCTCGCGCAGCCACTGGGCCTCGCTCAGCCGCAGCAGCACCATGTGTTCCCTCTCGACCGGCCATCCGAAGTCGAACAGCTCGTGCAGGTCGCGACGGGCCGCCTCCAGCTCGCCGAGGTCGATGAGGACCTGGGCGCGACGGACCCGGAACATCGCCGCCATCCCGCGCAGCGCCGCTTCCTCGGCCATGCGCACCCCCTCGGTGAGGAGCTCGCGGCAGCGCTTGAGGTCGCCGAACCGGTGCACGTCCACCGCCTGGGCGAGCGCCTGGCACTCACCCCAGGTGTCACCGCACGCACGGAACTCCTCCAGAGCGGCGGTCACCCTCTCCATGGACCGCCCGATGCGCCCGGAGACGGTGTCGAGCAGGGACAGGAGCAGCTGCACCATGGCGCGCATCCACGGATCCGGTTGGTCCGTCGCCGTGACGAGACGGTCGTAGGTGGCACCCGTCCTGCCCTCGACCAGTGCCCTGTAGACCAGGCCGTACACCATCATGTGGTGCTCCTCGGCCCACTCCCCCGACTCCTCCAGGACGCTCTCGATCCGGTGCATGCCCTCCAGCACATCCGTCTGGTTGGTGGTCCTGTCGGCGGACCGGTGGAACAGGCAGCTGGCGTAGGCGACGGCGCGCCCCTCCGGCACCTCGTCGCCGACCATGTCCAGGACGGCCTCGGACCAACGGCTGATCTGGCGCCAGGTCCCGCCCAGGGTCCAGTACCACTGGGTGTACTCGACCAGGTCCAGGCCGAGCGCGGTGTCACGGCGGTCGACGGCCCAGCGCACGGCCGCGCCACAGTTGTCGGCCTCGGCGTCCAGGCGAGCGAGCAGCTCCCGCTGTCGTGGACCGCGCAGCAGCGGATCGGCCCACCGCCACAGGTCGCGGACGTGACGGGCGTGCGCGTCGCGGACGCGGTCCTCCTCCCCGCTGCGCTCCAGGCGCTCGGCGGCGTAGGCGCGCACGGTCTCCAGCTGCCGGTAGCGGGGCGGCATGTCGTCCCGGGGCGGGTTCTCGGCGATCACCAGGGACTTGTCGACCAGGGCGAACAGGACCGCCCACGCGTCGTGTCCGCCGATCTCGCCCTCGGTGCCGGGGTCGGCGCAGACGCGTTCGACGGCCTCCAGGGTGGCACCTTTGACGAAGACCGACAGGCGGCGCAGCAGACGGCGCTCGGGTTCGTCGAGCAGGTCCCAGCTCCAGTCGACGACGGCGCGCAGAGTGCGGTGACGCGGCAGCGCCAAGCGGGTGCCGCCGGTGAGGAGGCGGAAGCGGTCGCAGAGCCGTTCGGCGAGCTGGCCGGCGCTCATGGAGCGCAGGCGAGCGGCGGCCAGTTCCAGGGCCAGCGGCATGCCGTCCAGCTCACGTGTGAGGCGCACGACGTGGGCGACGTTGTCGGGGGTGACGTGAAAGCCCGGCCGGACGGCGGCGGCGCGTTCGACGAACAGGGTGACCGAAGGATAGGTGGCGGCCCGCTCGGCGGTGGCGCCCTCCGGCGGCAGGGCCAGGGAGGGAACGGTCATGAGCTGCTCACCGGGCACGCCCAAGGGCTCGCGCGAGGTGGCCAGGATCCGCAGGCGCGGGCACTGGGCGAGCAGCGGGGCCACAGCGCGGGCGACGTCCTCCACGAGGTGCTCGCAGTTGTCCAGGACGATGAGGGCGGGGTGGCCGCCGACGAAGGAGACGACTCGCTCCAGGGGCGGGGCGGGGGCGGCACTGGTGGAGCGCGTCTGGATCATGGCGTGCTCGCGCAGCCCCAGCGCGTCGGCCAGGGCCTGGGAGATGTCCGCCGCCGTCCTGGTGGCGAGTTCGACGAACCATCCGCCGCGGGTGAGCAGGTGCGGTGCGCGGGCGGCCAGGGCGGAGGCGCTCTCGATCGCCAGCCGGGTCTTGCCCGCCCCACCGGGACCCAGCAGAGTGACCAGGCGCCCGCGGGTGAGCAGGTCCACGGCGGCGTCCACCTCGGCTTCACGCGCCACGAAGCTGGTCAGGGTGTCGGGCAGCCGCAGGGGCGGGAGCTGGGTGGACGTGCCGGTGGAACCGGTGGAACCGGTCTTCCCCGGAGAGGGCGGCGCACCGGCCTGGGGGGACGGCTCCCCGGAGTGGGGGGCATCGAGTTCACCGCGCAACAGCCTCAAGTGCAGGTCCCGCAACCGGGGTGAGGGGTCCAGGCCCAGTTCGTCGGCGAGATGGGCCCGGAAGCGGTCGTAGGCGGCCAGCGCGTCGGCGGTACGACCGGTGGCGGCGAGGGCCCGCATGAGGAGCCCCAGAGGGCGCTCGCGGTGCGGGTCACGTCTGGCCAGGGCCTCTGCCTCGGGCAGGACCTCGGTGTACCGTCCCAGATCGTTCAGGGCCCACAGGTGGTCCTCCAGGGCAGCGCGGCGGGTTTCCGACAGACGCAGCGCGGTGTCCTCCGCCAGACCGTGCGCGGTCAGATCGGACAGGGCCGGCCCCCGCCACAGGGCGAGTGCCTCTTCCAGGTCTCTGGCGGCGTCGGCGGGCCTCCCCGCGGTGAGACGGGTCCGTCCCCGTCTGGCCAGGGTCTCGAACCGGACCAGGTCCACCTGGCCAGGGGCGACGGTCAGCCGGTATCCGGAGGCGTCGCCGTCGATCACGGCCTCCCCGCCCAGTGCGCGGCGCAGGCGGGAGACCAGGGCCTGCAAGGCGTTGCCCGCGGCCAGGGGAGGGTTGTCCCCCCAGATGGCGTCGGTGAGCTCCTCGGTGGTGACACGCTGGCCGGGACGGAGCAGGAGGAGGGAGAGCAGGGTGCGCAGGCGCGCGCCGCCGATGGTGACGGGCCGCCCGGTCGCGTCGTGGACCAGAAGGGGCCCCAGGATGGAGAACCGCACCATCCCATGATTACCGATCGTACGAACGAACGCTCGTGGTTAAACGTCCCCTGGCTCCCGCTTCTCTCCCGGCTGAACAGAGCGGGGTGCCTCGCGGAGGCCCGCGAAGCGGAGACGGCAGACCGAACGCTCGCCTGGCCACAGTAGGGTTCGCTCTGGAACGTGTTGACGGCGCCCGTGGCGGTGCCCGCGCGTTCCTCCGCCGAACCCAGCGCCGGGTGTCCCCCGAGCGCCGCGTCGGTGTCACAGCGAGTTGCGCCTCCACGGCCCGAAAGTCCAGCAGGAGTCCCATTGTTCCCGGCCCTCACCTTCCCCCGGATCACCGGTGCGCCGCGTACGGCCCACATGTCCCCCGGTACACGCGCGGGCGCGGTGGCGGCGGGGGCCGCACTGGTCCTGACCACGGGCTGCGGCATCCTCTCCCCCGGCCAGAACGGTGACATGCCCGACGACATCAACGTCACCAGCCCGCTGATGCAGGAGGGCCAGCCGCTTCCCGCCGCCTATGCCTGCGACGGCGCCAGCGAGGAGGCGGAGAACGGCGACAGCGGTGAGACGGGCGATGGCGGCGGGCAGGAGGGAACCGGCGGGGATGGCGGGGACGGTGCCGAGGACGGCGAAGGGGATCAGAAGGCGTACTCACCGCCGCTGAGCTGGTCGGGGCTGCCCGACGAGGCGGGATCGATCGCGCTGGTGGTGGACGAGCCGCAGGAGGCTCAGGTGTTCTGGATGGTCTACGACCTGGACCCGCAGCTGGTCGAACTGCGCCAGAACACCGTTCCCGCCGACGCCAAGCAGGGCCAGAACAGCGCCGGAGAGCCCACCTACAGCGCGCCCTGCCCTGAGCCCGAGCAGACCTACGAGTACCGGTTCACCGTGTACGCGCTCGAGAGCCCGCTGGGTCTGCCGGAGGGCGCCTCGCTGAGCGCGTCCCTGGAGGCGATCGCCGACCAGGCCGTCGCCAGGGGAACCCTGGTCACAAACAACAGGTGAAATAGGTCATAATTAGCTTTTCACCTCGACCAGAACCAGGATGATCCGACGACTCCGGGGTCACGGGGATTCTCCGAGGAAGCTCCCTTCTCCCTCTGCACACAGCGCATGACAACGCATACAGTGGGCTTGTGCCCTTCGCCCCCGTTTCAGATGACCGATATCCGTCCACTCGCCGCGCGGCGCCCTGACCCGGAACCGCACCGGCCCGCCTGCGACCCCCCGCCAACGCAGGCCGGACACGCCGGACTACCGCGGAACCAGGCGGTCACCGCCTCCCTCCGGCCGGTCCCCGCCAGGCCGGTCCGCCGGTGCGATCCGGGCGCGGCTGACCTCCCCAAGGTAGTGCGTACAACATGACCGTAACCGTCATCATCATCATCGCCGTCATCGTCGTCCTCGCCGTGCTCCTGCTCCTGTTGCTGGGTATGCGCGCACTGAGTATCGGCTCCCGTGAGGACGACTACGACGACGAGTACGAGGACTACGACGAGGGCGCCGACGAGCAGCCACGGGGCCGTGGCCGTGATCGGGGCGACGAGGAACCGGCGCCTCGGGGGCGCGCCCGCCGTGCGCGCCCGAGCGGTGGCGGCAGAGCGGAACGGCGCCCCATGGGCAGGCGCAAACGCGAAGAGGACTGGGACGACGACCACGACTCCCTGTCCGACAACGACTTCTGGTCCAGCCTGAGCGAGGACGGGCCGGCACAGCGCTCCTCGGGCCCCCCGGAGGAGCGCGGGGGGAGGACCCCCGACGTCACCGACTACGAGTACGAGGACGACTACGACGACGGGGGGTACGAGGACTACGACGACGAGGAGTCGGGACCGCCCGGAACCACCACGATCATGCCCGCGGCCAGGGGCGGAGGCACCGGGCCCTCCGCAGACCTGGCGATGCTGGCCAGCCTCGGCCAGAACAGCCCCCCTCCTGCCCCCGAGGAGCAGGAGCGCCAGGCGCCCGAGCCGGGACGCCACGGGCAGGGCTCCTATGGTGGGCACGCCCTGCCCCCGAAGCAGGAGGAGCACTCCGAACGCCCCGCTCCGGCCCCGACCCAGCAGGCCCCGCCCACGCACGGGCTCCCTCAGTCGCCGCAGCCCGCCGCACCGGCGGCCTCGGCCCTCGACGACCCCCTTGGTTCGGCTTCGTGGTCGCCCGGCTCCTCCCACTCTCCCCCGCACAGCGACCCGCTGGGGGCACCTTCCGGCTCACACGGCCCGTTCGGCGGCCGCTCGCCCCACGAGAGCGGGGCGATGAGCCGCTCGGACTACCCGGGGCTCCCGGGCGGGCCGGAGCGCCCTTCCGCCAACGATCCCCTCGCCCCCGACTTTCGTCCCTCGACGCCGGCACCGGAGGCGAATGTGGACTCGCCGATATGGTCCAGCCTGGACACCGGCGCGCACCAGCGCTCGGACCTGGGCTTCGGCGGCGGGCAGAGCAGCCTGGGCGCAGCACCGGGCTCCGGCACGGGCGGTTCGCTCCCACGCCCCTACGGTGAGGCCTCCGATCCGTTGACCGGGGGTTACCGGTCGTTCTCGGAGCCCTCCTACGACCCCGGCACATACCAGCGCTCCCCCTACGACAGCAGCACCCACACCCGAGGAGACCTCGGTACACCAGGACCGGGACGGCCGGAATTCGACACCGGCAACCACACCCGACCGGCCTACAACACCGACTCCTTCAACCGCAACGACTACGACCCCGGCACATACCAGCGCTCCCCCTACGACAGCAGCACCCACACCCGAGGGGCCTACCAGGACCCCGACCCGCCGCTGTGGGGCGGCCAGGAGAGCGGCGGAGCGTTCGGGGCACCCGGTGGCCCCGGTGGGATGAGCGGACCCAACACCCCGGTGACCGGTGTGCCCTCACCGTTCAACCAGGGGCCCGTGGACCGGTCCGGCCCCCCGTACTCCCCCGGTGGGCCCGCGTTCCCCGGTGAGGCGCAGAGCCCTCCGTACGGCTCCTATCCCCCGGACGGCTATCCCGCCGCGCAGGCCCGCGGGAACGTGCCCCCGGGCTACGGCGGCTACCCGGGTCCGAGTGACCGCTTCGGACCCCCGGCTGCCGGACCCGGCGACGGTTACTCCGACGTCCTGGGCGGCTACCCGTCCAATGTCCAACCGCAGCGGCCCGAGTACGGCGGCTACCCCGGTGAGGGCTGGCGGCCCGCTGACGAGGGCCTCCGCCCCGACGTCCCGCAGGCCCCTGGGCAGTACCCGACCGAGCCCTACGACCAGCGCGGATACGACCAGGAGTACTACGAGGGCGGCTACAAGGACGGCCGCTTCTTGTGACCGTTCCAGACATTTGTAACGCACGGTAGTGAGCTTCCCCGGGCGCACCCCGAGGGAGGTCACCACTTCACACCCCTGAGGCGATGAGAGAAACCCATCACCTCAGGGGTTTCTTCTGTCCAGGTTTGCCCTGGAGACCCGTGAAAACAGGAAAATGGTTACCAAAACCACAACAGTCTGTAACACTGCACGCTCAGGATTCACTACAATAAGTGACTGGGAAGGCACCCTCGGAGATCCCCCGCCTTCTTGCGCCTCCACGCACATCCCCCGGCCCGAACACCGTCGTCCCCGTGCGCCCACGCATCACCTGCCTGGTCCAACCCGAACGGAGTAACCATGCGCAACGACGCCCAGGGATTCACACCCGAGAGGCCGCCCGCCAGCGCGGCCGCACCCGGGGCCCGTATCGACCGCAGAGGGGTCGCCGCCGACGTCGGCGCCTCACTCGTGGTCTTCCTGGTCGCCGTCCCCCTGTCCCTGGGGATCGCCGTCGCCTCAGGCGCCCCGCTCATCGCCGGAATCATCGCCGCCGTCGTCGGCGGCATCGTCGCAGGACTCTTCGGTGGGTCGATGGTCCAGGTCAGCGGTCCCGCCGCCGGTCTGACCATCATCGTCGCCGACCTGATCATGACCCACGGCTGGCGGGTCACCTGCCTGATCACCCTGCTGGCCGGACTGGTCCAGCTCGCTCTGGGCGCCTTCCGCATCGCCCGGGCCGCCCTGGCCGTCTCCCCCGCGGTCGTGCACGGAATGCTCGCCGGGGTCGGGGTCACCATCGCCCTGGCCCAGCTGCACGTGGTCCTGGGAGGGGAACCGCAGAGCTCGGCACTGGCCAACATCACCGACCTGCCCAACCAGATCGCGCACAACCACACCCCGGCGGCCGCGGTCGGTGTCATCACCATCGCGATCATGTTCGCCTGGAACAAGCTGCCCTCCCTGGGACGGCTGCGGCCCTCCACGGTGCCCGCCGCGCTGGTGGCGGTGGGCACCGCGACCGTCATCGCCACCATGAGCGGCTGGCAGATGGAGACCGTCGCCCTGCCAAACTCCTTCGCCGACGCCTGGAACGGCCCGATGCTGCCCGAGACCGGACAGTGGCACGACGTGGCCCTGGGCGTGGCCGCCGTGGCCATGGTCGCCAGCGTCGAGTCACTGCTCGCCGCGATCGCCGTGGACCGGATGCACAGCGGACGCCGGGTCATGCTCAACCGTGAGCTGTGCGGGCAGGGCGCGGCCAACACCGTCAGCGGCGCACTGGGCGGGCTGCCGGTGGCCGGCGTGATCGTGCGCAGCACCGCCAACGTGCGCGCGGGGGGCCGTACCCCGGCCTCGACCGTCCTGCACGGGGTATGGATCCTGCTGTTCGTCGCGCTGTTCGCGAACGTGGTCGAACTGATCCCGATGCCCGTGCTGGCCGCGCTGTTGGTGTTCATCGGCGTGCAGATGGTCTCGGTCGCCCGCCTGCGCGACCTGCGCCGCCACCACGAGGGCAGCGTCTACCTGGTAACCCTGCTCGGCGTGGTCTTCCTGGGCCTGCTGGAAGGGGTGTCCATCGGTTTCGCGCTGGCCATGATCGTGTCCCTGCGCAGGCTCACCAAGTTGACGGTGACCACCGAGGAGCGCGCGGACCGCGTGCACATCACCGTGCACGGTTCACTCACCTTCCTGGGCGTGCCCCGGCTCGCGCACGTGCTGCGCACCGTCCCCGGGGGCGCGCAGGTCGACCTGGACCTGCACGTGGACTTCATGGACCACGCCGCCTTCGAGGCCATCCACGCCTGGCGTGTGGACCACGAGCGCACCGGCGGCAGCGTCGACATCGACGAGGTGCACGAGAAGTGGTACGCACGCAGCTCCACGCGTTCGGCGCCCGCGGCCAAGACCGCGCCCGGAGGGCTGGCCCGCGGGTGGGCCCCGTGGGACATGCGCGGCGACGCCGGCCGGGAGGTCAACCCGTTGGGTCTGCTGGCCGCCGGCGCCCGTGAATACCACTCCAGCACAGCCGACAGGATGCGGTCGGTGATGAGCCGCCTGTCGCATGGCCAGTACCCGACCGCACTGTTCATCACCTGCGCCGACTCACGGGTGGTGCCGAACCTGATCACCGCGAGTGGGCCAGGCGACCTGTTCACCATGCGCAACCTCGGCAACCTCGTACCGCCGCGGGGAGCCCCGGGCGACGGGTCGGTGGGCGCGGCGATCGAGTACGCGGTGAACGTCCTACGGGTGCCGTCGATCGTGGTGTGCGGCCACTCGCACTGCGGGGCGATGAAGGCGCTGCTGGAGAAGGCTCACCTGGAGTCGGGTGAGGCGGGGACCTCGCACATGTGCCGGTGGCTGGCCAACGGCTCGGGGAGCCTGGTACGCGCGGGTGAGGAGACCGGCGCTCTGGCGGGACTGCCCGCCGCCGAGGCGCTGCGCCGCCTGGCCCAGGCCAACGTGGAGGAGCAGATCGGCAACCTCATGGGCTACCCGGTGGTGCGCGAACGGGTGGAGTCGGGCGAGCTGGAGCTGTCAGGGATGTACTACGACCTGGAGACGGCGAGGGTGCACCTTCTGGACGCCGAGACGGGTGAGTTCGCGCCCGTGCAGGGCGTCCAGGACGTGGACGAGCCGGTGCCCCACCCGAGGCCGGATGCGGGCGACGCGGGTCAGCTACTGAACGAGTCGTCGTCGGGCGCGTCGTCACGCCCGTCCTGCTGAACACCTGATGCCTGGTAGGAGGCGAGCAGGATGATCACCACGATGGCCAGGAGCGGCAGGCCGAAGAGAGCCACCCAGAAGGCGGTGGAGTCGAACAAGAGTCACCCATTCCCGTGAACGCGGACACCCCCGTGGGCCGGCGACCCCGGACGTCGGCCCACGGGCGTACACGCTCCGGAACTCGCCCGGGGTAGGGAGCGCAGGAGCCAATCTATCGGTGCACGAGGGCAGGAAGCCATCACCGCCGGGCTGTAGGAACGTAGCCCCGGGGTGTGCCGCGTCCCGGGGCCGTGCCCGCCCGACCGTGTGCTCGACGGGTCTTCCCGGAAGGGGCGTCCCGGTCTGGAGTCCGCCCCCGGCCACGGGGAGGACCGGTAAGGCCCGTTCCCCGACGACGAGGACATCGGGTACGGAGCGAGCGACGTGCTCCTGTGCTCGGGCTGATCCGCCGGAGCAAACAGGGAACGAACACGGCCGGGTCTCGCTCGCCGCATCGCAGGTCAAAGGCTTGGAGGAGGGGGAGTCGGCCGATAAGCCGGATTATGTCGATCCCGAGGGACCGGGCGATCATCCATCTGGGACCGCCGTTGCCGACGGCCTCGGTGCGGTCTACCCGCGGACTCGGGCGGGCCGCCCTCGAACATCCGCGCAGGAACCCTGAGGCTCCCTTTTTGACCTTGCTCCGGGTGGGGTTTACCAAGCCGGCCGGATCACTCCGGCCGCTGGTGGTCTCTTACACCACCGTTTCACCCTTACCACCGCAAGCGGTGGCGGTCTGCTTTCTGTGGCACTGTCCCGCGGGTCGCCCCGGGTCGGTGTTACCGACCACCCTGCCCTGTGGAGTCCGGACTTTCCTCGAACCCGCGCACCTGGCGCGGTCCGCGACCGCCTGGCCGACTCCCCTCATTCCCCATACTACGCCCTCGCGGGCGCCCTGATTCCCTTCGGGAACCCTCAGCCCAGGTGGGCGGTGTCGTTGAGGGAACGCACCACCATGGGCCCGTCGGCGAACACGTCCACCTCGTTCAGACACGCGGTGTCCAGGTGCATCCGGTACAACGCCTCCAGCGGAGCGAGCACGGCCTGCTGCACCACCACCTTGATGGGGGTCACGTGCGACACCACCAGGACGGTGCGTCCCCGGTGCCGCTCGACCAGGGCGTCCCGAGCGGCGACCACCCGCCGGGCCACCTCGTCGAAGCTCTCCCCGCCGGGCGGGGCCGTCCTCGGGTCCGCCAGCCACCGGTCCACCTCCACCGGTGCGTCGGCCCTGGCCTCGGCGAACGTCATCCCCTCCCAGACGCCGAAGTCGGTCTCGACGAACCCCTCGTCGATCTCGACCGACAGCCCGAGCACCTCGGCGGCGTGGGCGGCGGTGGCCCTGGTCCGCAGCAGCGGCGAGGAGACCACCGCGTCGATCGACCGCGAGGCCAGGCGGCATGCGGCCGCCTTGGCCTGCGCGTGCCCGTCCTCGGTCAACGGGATGTCGCCCCGCCCCGCGAAGCGGCGTTCCACCGACAGCGGTGTCTGCCCGTGCCGCAGCAGGATGAGACGGGTCGGCGTGGTGTCGTGCGCACCCCAGCCAGTGCTCACTGCTCCGCCTGGCCGCCCAGGCCCGACTCCTCGGTGCGGACCAGGATGCGGCGGCAGTCCTCACAGCGCACGACCTCGTCGGCGGCGGTGGCCTTGATCTCGTTGAGCTCGACGGTGCTCAGGGACAGCTTGCAGCCCCCGCAGCGGCCGTAGCGCAGCGGCGCCGCGGCCACACCGTCGTACTGGTCCCGAAGCTTGTCGTAGAGGGCCAGCAGATCGGCTGGGACGTCCTCAGCCACGCGGGCGCGGTTCTCGGTCGCGCGGGAGCGGTCCCACTGGATCTCGGCGGCGGCGGTGTCGCGGCGGGCGACCACCTCGGTGTGCTTGGCCACGGTCTGCTCGCGCTCGGAGGTCAGGCGGGCCACCTCGGCGTTGAACTCCTCGGCGCGCTCCATCACCTCCAGGACGACGTCCTCTAGCTCGGCCTGGCGGCGGCTCAGGGAGTCGATCTCCGACTGTAGGTTCTGCAACTCCTTGGCGCTGGTGATCTGTCCCGAATCAAGGCGTTTGGCGTCCCGGTCGGCGCGGGCACGCACCTGCTCGACGTCGCTCTCAGCCTTGCGCTGCTGGCGTTCGACGTCGGAGACCCGGGTCTGGGCGGTGATCAGTTCACTGTCGAGCTGGTCCACCTGCTCCCTGAGCCTGGCCGCCTCGGCGACCTCCGGCAGGGTCCGCGCGCGGTGGTCCAGGCGCTGGAGCTCGGTGTCCAACTCCTGGAGGTCGAGCAGTCTGGCCTGTGCGGCGGGTTCGGCTTTCACGTGTGACGTCTCCTGAGGTGGCTGGGGAAGGCGAGTATGCCGCCCGCGCCCTGAACTCTGTGCAGTTGGTCGGTCCGCCCCGCGGGGCGGCGGGCTCTCAGACGTGTGAGACGGCCTGCGACCAGGCGTCCGTCACCGTCGTCGAAACGCGGATCTCCACGTTAGCCCCATCGGGACCGACAGCGCGCCCGAGCGCCTCAGCCAGGTGTTCCGCGCCGTCGGCCAGCCAGGGCCACTCACTGGCGAAGTGGGCGGTGTCGATCAGGGCGGGACCGCCAGGGTCCTCCACGAACTCCGAGGCGGGATGGTGGCGCAGGTCGGAGGTGAGGAAGACGTCCACGCCGGCGGCCCGGGCGACGCCGAGCAGGGATTCGCCCGCGCCCCCGGACACCGCGACGTTGGTCACGAGGCGGTCCGGGTCCCCGGCGACGCGGATCCCGGCTGCGGTGTCGGGCAGTCCCCGCGCGGCCTGCTCGGCGAACTCGCGTAGGACCGCCGGCCGCTCCAGGGCACCGATCCTGCCGATGCCGCGGTGCCCCTCGGGGTCGGTGGCGTCGGGGTCCAGCGGCCGCAGCGGCCCGGTGAGGCCGACGGCGCGGGCCAGCGCGTCTGACACCCCCGGCGCGGCGGTGTCGGCGTTGGTGTGCGCGGTGTACAGGGCGGTCCCGGAACGGATGAGGCGGTGCACGATCCGCCCCTTGGACGTGTTGGCGGCCACGCTGGTGACGCCGCGCAGCATCAGCGGATGGTGGGTGATGACCAGGTCGGCGCCCCAGGTGAGAGCCTCGTCGATGACCGCGCCTACCGGATCGACGGCGAACAGGATCCGCGCGACCGGCTGGACGGGGTCCCCCGCCACGAGCCCGACCGCGTCCCAGGACGCGGCCCACGCGGGCGGGTAGACCTGTTCGAAGGCGGTGGTCACGTCGGACAGTGTGGGGTACGCGGTCTCGGTGTTCACGGCCACGAGACTAGCGTTCCCCGGCCCCGTCGGCGACGTGTTCCCGCTTCCCGGCCAGACCTGAGCCGAGGGTGCGCAGGCGCTCCGTGATCTCGGGCGGGGCCTCCAACGTGAAGGGGGTTGGTAGAGCCTCCAGCAGACCCCGACCAGGCACCGGTAGGGCCCGGGCTGACGAACAACCACGCACCCGTAGGGCCCGGGCTGGCGCGTCACCACAGTTTTGGTTACTCGCCGTTGGATGCTCTACGGGTGCGTGGTTGTGGCCGTTGCATGCTCTACCCAACCCCCTTCGGCGAAGCGCCGCTGGGTGCTCTACCAAAGCCCCCTGTGGCGGAGCGCCGCCTGAATGCTCTGCACCCTGCTTGTCCCCGCACGGCGCGCGCCCAAGCTAGGGGCTTCCCGGTGACCGGCGTCCTATATTCGTGTACCCCCGTCTCCAGGCGGTGCAGGACCCGCTCCCGGGAGCGCTACCCCCGCACATGGCGGGCGGGCCCAGGAGCGGACGCCCAGCTTTCCCCACCACTCCTACGGTGACCGGGGCCAGGGATCTCCCTCAGTTGAGTTCGCCAGACGAACTCGCCCTCGGTCGGTCCCACCCCCCTGGGGTCCAGGAAGCCGCCAGAAAACCCCGCTCCCCCACCCCCCTACGGCGAAGCACCGCTGCCAGCCCTACGGGTGCATGGTCGGGGTCTGCTGCGCGCTCTACCCAACCCCCCTGGAGCGGGCCACCGCTGCACACTCCACCAACCCCCTGCGGCGGAGCGCCGCTGGAAGCCCTACCCCCCGGGGGGGGGCGCACGGCCGGGGTCTCCTAGAGGCCCTACCCAAACCCCCTGGGGCGAAGCGCCGCGGTGTGAGCACCGGCACGGACCGACCGCTCCCCGCGGCCTCTAGGCTTGGCTGGCGATGAAGAACAGCGAGCAGCAGCGCCCCCTGTCCCCTGTCGGCGCCCACGTCCCGGTCGCGGGCGGCATGGCCACCAAGGGGCTGGCCTACGCCGAGGAGATCGGCGCCGAGACCGTCCAGGTGTTCGTGTCCAACCCGCGCGGGTGGGCCACCAACGGAGGCGATCCCGAACAGGACACGCGGATGCGCGAGCGCACCGACCTGCCCGTGTTCGTGCACGCCCCCTACCTGATCAACCTGGGCACCCCCAGCGAGGAGACCGCGCAGAAGTCGGTGCGCTCCCTGGAGCACGCGCTGCGCCGTTCGGCCGAGATCGGCGCGCTGGGCGCGGTGGTGCACACCGGTTCGGCCGTCTCGGGCGGGCGCGAGACCGGCCTGGCGCGCACCCGTGAGCGGCTGATGCCGCTGCTGGAGGAGCTGGGCGAGGACGTTCCCCCGGTGCTGCTGGAGCCGATGGCCGGTCAGGGCCAGGTGCTGTGCGCGACCATCGACGACCTGGCCGCCTACCTGGAGGCGCTGGAGTGGCACCCGCGCCTGGGTGTGTGCCTGGACACCGCGCACATGTTCGCCGCCGGACACGACATCTCCACGGCGCGGGGTATGCGCGAGGCCCTGGACCGCTTCGGCGAGGTGGTCGGCGCCGACCGGCTGAAGGTCGTGCACTGCAATGACTCCAAGGCCGAGTGCGGCAGCTGCAAGGACCGGCACGAGAACATCGGCGCCGGGTACATCGGCGCTGAACCGTTCGGGGAGTTGTTCCGGCACCCGGTGAGCGCCGGGATACCGCTCGTCCTGGAGACCCCGGGCCCGGCCGGTCCGCACGCCGCCGACGTGGCCGCGATGAAGAAGCTGCGCGGGGCCTGAGCCCCGGCCGCCCGGGTGCCGGGCCGGGTCAGTCCTCTTCGGAAGCGGTCCCGCCGGTCCTGCCCTCGGCCTCGGGCAGGACGGGGAAGAGGTTGACCTGGAGCTCGACGCTCTCGGTGTCGGGGCGGGTCTCGGGGGTCCGGTCCCGGAAGCGCTCGCCCCAGGGCCGAAGAAAGTCGAGGAGCGCCTCGGCGAACTCCACGGTCTCCTCCGGGGTGATCCGGACGTGGCTGGTGGAGTCGGTGGCGGCGCCCCTCCAGCGTTGCACCGCGGGCAGATCGGGCTTGTCCAGGACCAGCGTGACCCAG
Source organism: Nocardiopsis sp. TRM 82005 (assembly GCF_056312425.1). Classification (NCBI taxonomy): domain Bacteria; kingdom Bacillati; phylum Actinomycetota; class Actinomycetes; order Streptosporangiales; family Nocardiopsidaceae; genus Nocardiopsis; species Nocardiopsis sp. TRM 82005. Next base: position 29,250 of record NZ_JBWDTQ010000006.1, on the reverse strand, counting down.
TCATCGAACCGTTCCCGCCTCTGCTGGTGTAAGCGGTCGAGAACGGTCCGGGCGACGAGCCGGGTCTGCGGATCGCTGAGGAACTCGTGCCCACGCATGCTCCAGCCGCCGGGCCGGACCCGCCACCAGCGCTCGCGTCCGCCCGTGTGCCCGGGGTCGTTGTCGATGAACCCGTAACGGGAGAGCTGGCGCAGGTGGTAGCTGGTGGCGCCGCTGCTCTCCCCCAGGCGCTGGCCCAGGATGGTGGCCGTGGCGGGGCCGTTGCGCCCGAGCTCGTCCAGGAGGCGGGCACGCAGCGGGTGGGCCAGGCCCCGCAGGGCCTGGGCGTCTACCTGTAGCTGTTCCGGGTGCTCGGGGACCGCGTCGGAGTGGTCGTCGCTCATGGCATCACCGTAATGCGGCGCCTCCTCTACCAACAGACCGTTGCAAAGTTCTCTTGGCATCGTTGGCGCACCCATACTCCTTCGACGGTGTCCATGCGCGTAGCAGCGCTGCCCACCGCGGCACCACCTGGCTTCGAACTCCGCTTCCCTGGTGAGGACGGTCGCGGACAACGCGCACCGCTCGACCAGGCCCGCACCTACGGTTTCGGGGGTGTGCGACCGATCCGGCCGCTTCCCTCCTCGCGCGGCCAGCGCGACAACACCGCTGGGGGCGAAGGATCCACGCGGGGTTGGGGTCGTGGCCGGAGCGCGACCACGTCATCGCGATGGGCTTCGGCCCGCCGGTGGAGGGTGAGACGACCGTCTCCTACCCGTCCCGTCTGGCCACGGCCAACGGTGTGGAACGCCGTGCCGTACTCAACCACATCGCCGAGCGCACGGCACCCGCCACCACCAAAGACTCGGCCCCGGACTGGACAGCTACGACCTAGCGCTCGGCAACGCAGCGAAACGCCGCCTGGCCGCCACCGCGTCAGTTCCGCCTGCGGCTTTGGACCGCACACTGTGGCAGAGGAACCTCATCGCTTTCTCACCCCGCGCCCCGCACGTCCCCTCCGTACAATTCCACCGCGTGGCCAAGTACCACGGCGAGGAACGTCTTCCGTTGGCGGGCCGCCCACGATGCGCGCATGTGCACGGGTCTTCCTCGCGCCCTCAGACCTACATGAGCGGTGACCGGGTGGCATGTGTCCGGCACCGGCTCTGGTTGGCTGGCCACCCGACCGGCCACCCCATGGAGCTGCGCCCCTACCCTGAACTGCTGGACTCGGTGCGGCGTCGTCGCCGCTTGCGCCGACGGGGGCGCCGTGAAGCACGTGGGGCGTTCGACCTTCCACTATTGGATGAACCGGCTGATCACCGCATGTCATACGATCGCTTCCGGTACGCTCCGGCGGGACAGAGGAAGGTTTGCCTCGTTCAGGCGTTGCACCGGTGCGGCGATGATTTTACGCTGGGTTCCAGAGTGCTCGGCAAAGAAAATGCGTTATGCATTTCTCTCGCCCTACGATGGAAGTACACAAGTCCAATTAATCGGCGCCATCGTGCCCATACATGAGAGACCGCGATGCCCAGCGTGACTGTAAGCAGCAGCAAGGCGGCTGCCTATGGAGCTTTCGCGGCGAACGGAGCGATGTACGCGGCACTTGTGAGTCGCGTGCCAGCCTTGGGAGCGGAGCTGAGCCTGTCTACGGCAGAACTCGGGCTGCTTCTGTTATGGCTGTCCGCCGGGGCCGTGTCCGGGCTCCCCGCGGCAGGCCTCCTGGTCCAACGTCTCGGTGGGAGCCGGGGAATCACCGCCGGTATCTCTCTGGCGGCGACAGGACTACTGCTGCTCGCCATCGGCCTGGGAGTCGCCTCGTGGCCTATCACAGCGGCCGCACTCTTTTCCATCGGGTTGGGAATGGGGCTGTGGGAAGTCAGCATGAACGTTGTTGGCTCACGTATAGCACACCTCACCGGCAGCGAGAACCTGTTACCGCGACTTCACGCCGCACTCAGCCTAGGAACCGTGGCCGGAGCTCTTCTTGGTGCATTTCTAGCGAGCATGTCGGTGCCTCTGCCGAGTCAGAACTTGGGCATAGTAGGCCTGCTGGTGCTGATAACTTTTCCGCTCAGGCGGGTTGCACAAGGCGCGGATACGCGTGACACAGGCGATGTCACGCGTGCGCCCGGAAGCGTACTGTTAGCCTCCTGGCGTGAACGTCGGACCCTTCTTATCGGAATATGCGTCCTGGGATTCGCCTTCACCGAAGGCACGGCCAACGAATGGATCGCGTATGTTCTGGTCGACGGTTATGGTGCCGCCGAGCACACGGGAGCTCTTGCGTTTGCCGCCTTCGTGACAACAATGACAGCGGGGCGCCTCACCGGAGGTGCTCTCGTTGCTCGCGTCGGCCGCGCTAGCGTCCTTCGCGTCTCAGTCGGGCTGGCCCTTTGCGGCGTACTTGTCGTGGCTTTCAGCAACGCGGTTGCATGGGCTCTCGTGGGAGCGCTTCTGTGGGGGTTGGGAGCCGCGATGGGATTCCCGGTCGGAATTGCGGCGGCTGCGGACGATCCCGAAAGAGCCGCAGCGAGGGTGTCTGTAATCAGTTCGCTGGGCTATGCGGCCTTCCTTGGGGGCCCGCCATTGCTGGGGTTGCTCGGAGGGCTCTACGGCATCCAGCAGGCAATACTGATTGTCTGTGCGGCGCTTTTGCTGGCCTTCCTCGCGGCGGGGTTCACTCGGCAGATCACCACCGTCGGGGATAGGGGGAATCATATCGGACCTCGGTAGGAAGACCGTTGCAGGAATTACTCGGCCTTCGCTTTGGCACCCGAGCCCGGAAAGGACAGACGCGATACCGGTAGGTCCATGAAAAACAAGCGTCCTGCGAAGGAGAAGGTCGGAACCATTCCCGGTCGCAACCGTTTTCAGCTAGTTTCGTTGGTTCCCCCAGTCCACGAGAAGTGCCAGATGAGATGACCATCGCGCTGCCGGGTTCGGACAGGTCATCTCTCCCGGACCTGGTCGAGGCGTTATCGCAGGGTCGGGCCGAATGACCTCGGACAGACGGCGCGGCAGGCCGGGGATCAGCGTGCGTGGCCAGCGGCCAACTCCGCGGCGGCCGCGTCCGAGAGCCGGGCGCACTCGGCGACGGCCCCGCGAAAGACCAGGGGCGTGACGACGGCGATCAGGCCGCCGACCAGGAAGGGCAGGGCCAGGTCGATCCGGCCCAACAGGCCGCCCAGGAGCGCGCCGACCGGGGCCAGGCCCCAGCCGAGCATGCGGCTGGCGGAGCTGGCGCGCCCGCGCAGGCGGGAGGGGACCACGGTCTGGAAGAACAGCGAACCGGCGACGTTGGAGACCGTCATGCACAGGCCCAGCAGGCCCCACAGCGCGGCGGCGAGCCAGGCGCTGGGCAGCAGGCCGACCGCGACCAGGCACAAGCCCACCCCCGTGTAACCGCCCATCATGACCGCCCTGCGGCCGACGCCCGCGATGAGCCGGGAGACGGACACCGACCCCAGGAGGCCACCGACGGCGACCGAGGAGACGAAGAGTCCGTACAGGGCCGCGGGAACGCCCAGCACGTCCTGGGCGTAGAGGACCAGGACGGCGGTGGCCGTCTGCATACCGATCATGAGGCCGGCGTTGTTGAACACCAGGCCGCGCATCAGCGGCTGGCCGAAGACGTAGCCGAAGCCCTCGCGGAGCGAGCGCAGGACCCCCTGGTCCGGTTCGGCCTCACCCCCGTCCTCGGACGCGGCGGCCGGGGAGGGGGTGCGCCGCAGCATCACGACGACGGTCACCACGAGCACGGAGCACAGGCCGTAGGACACCGCCGTCCCGGCCACGGGCAGGACCGCGGCGACGGCGAAGAGCACACCGGCCACGGGAGCGGACAGACACTCCTGGGCGACCAGGCGACCGCCCTCCAGCCTGCTGTTGGCCCGGTCGAGCAGACGGCCCGGCACGATGCGGGAGACGGTGATCCGAGTGACCGGGTCGGTGACCGTCTCGCAGCAGATCACCACGAACAGCGTCGCGTACATGGCCCAGATCGTGGCGTGGCCGGTGGCGACCGCCAGGGCGAGGACGGCCACGGCGGCCGCGGCGACCGTGCTGGAGACCGTCATGGCGCGCAGGCGGTCGACCCTGTCGAGCAGCACGCCCGTGAGGGGAGCCACGAGCAGCCAGGGCAGGAAGCGTGACACCGCCAGGCCCGCGACGGCGAGGGGGTCGTGGGTGAGGGTGGCGGCGATCAGCGGCAGCCCGGTGGCGAGCATGCCGTCTCCGAGGTTGGTGAGGGTTCCGGCCGCCCAGAAGCGGTGGAAGGCCCTGCCGAGGCGTTCTTCACGCGGTGGCGCGGTGGTGGGGGCGGAGGGTTCGGTCGCCATCTCGGTCTCCTGGTGTCGGGGAGGTGGCACCACCGTATTCCAAAGCTTCCTTTGCAAAGTTTCCCGTGCAAAAATTTCTTTGCATCACCCGAGGTAGTGGATGCGTATCCCCGTGTGACGGGGGCGTGCATCCTCCTCCGTCCCACGGCCGGGATTCCGGAATGGGTGACAATGGGGGCAAGCCCCGGGATCCGGGGCGGGTCGCGGATCAAGGAATGAGGTGTCGCCGGATGGATCCGGTCTCCATGGTCTTCGGAGCCACGATCGCGCTCGGCGGGTTCCTGGTCGGACGTTTGGCGACCAAACGCCAGAGTCGGGAAGCCCTCGAACAGCAGCGGAAGCAGGAACAGGCCAGAGCCCTGGGCACCCCGCAGAACCCCCAGCCGCTCTGCGGATGCGGCCACCACCTGGTCTTCCACGACCAGAAGACCAAGAGGTGCCAGACCCAGGTGGTCATCCCCGGACGGTGGACCGGGCAGGCCAGCTCCACCTACCGCCAGTGCATGTGCCAGGGCTACCGGGGCCCGCTCCCCCTCGACGAGTACTACGCCCCCGACTACCTGAACGAGACCGACGGCTGACCCGGGACCCGTCAGTTCCGTCCGCGAGCGCGAAGGGCCGCCGCGCGGTTGTCCACAGGGGCTACCGCCGACCGGTCCCTTCCGCTTTCCTGGAACGAGGGGTCCGGGGCGCCGACCGTCCCCGGCCCTCCTCCCCCGAGGCCGCTCAACCGCAAAACCCCGCCCTCCGCACGAGGGCACCGCACCGGCCGTCTTTGCGGGATCCCCTTTCCGGCCCGGGCCCGCTCGTCGGCGCGGAGCGCTCGTGGCACCGTCCCGACGGAACCCGTGCACGAGCAACGCCACAGTGCGGGAACCTGGGACACGGGATCCCGCCGGGATGACAATGTCCTCCCCCGGCACCAGAATGTCCCCGCACCGAACAGCCAGAGAGTGGACGTTGAACCAGTGACGACCCCTGCGACACCCACGATCGACCAACGCATCGCCGAGGAGCTCGGCGTGGGCGCACACCAGGTCACCGCCGCCGTCGAGCTCCTCGACAGCGGATCGACCGTGCCCTTCATCGCCCGTTACCGCAAGGAGGCCACCGGCGCGCTGGACGACATCCAGCTGCGCGCCCTGGAGGAACGCCTGCGCTACCTGCGTGAGCTGGCCGAACGCCGCACCGCGATCCTGGAGTCGATCCGCTCCCAGGGCAAGCTGGACGAGGAGCTGGAGGCCCGCGTCAACGCGGCCGACTCCAAGGCCCGGCTGGAGGACATCTACCTCCCCTACAAGCCCAAGCGACGCACCAAGGCCCAGATCGCACGCGAGGCCGGGCTCGAACCCCTGGCCGAGACCCTGCTGGCCGACCCCGCCCAGGACCCGCAGGAGACCGCCGCCGCCTACGTCGACCCCTCCGGGGACGTGGCCGACACCAAGGCCGCCCTGGACGGGGCCCGTGCCATCCTGGTGGAGCGTTTCGCCGAGGACGCCGACCTCACCGGCCTCCTTCGCGAGCGCCTGTGGGAGAAGGGCCGCCTGGGCTCGACCGTCCGCGAGGGCAAGGAGGAGGCGGGCGCCAAGTTCGCCGACTACTTCGACTTCTCCGAGTCCCTCACCAACCTCCCCTCCCACCGCGTCCTGGCCATGTACCGGGGCGAGAAGGAGGAGGTCCTCACCCTCACCCTGGAGCCGGAGGAGGCCCCCGCCCAGAACCCCGACGGCACCACGCCCCGCAGCACCTACGAGAACGCCATCGCCCACCACTTCGAGATCGTGGACCGTGGGCGGCCCGCCGACCGCTGGCTCCAGGACACCGTGCGCTGGGCCTGGCGCACCCGCATCCTGGTGCGGTTGGACATCGACGTGCGCATGCGGCTGTGGCAGCGCTCCGAGGACGACGGCGTGAACGTGTTCGCCGCCAACCTGCGCGACCTGCTGCTGGCCGCCCCCGCCGGAAGCCGGGCCACCCTCGGCCTGGATCCCGGCCTGCGCACCGGCGTCAAGGTCGCCGTCACCGACACGACCGGCAAGGTCGTGGCCACCGACACGGTCTTCCCACACGCGCCCCGCCGCGACTGGGACGGCTCCATCGACAGCCTGGCCCGGCTGTGCGCCGCCCACGCGGTGGAACTGGTCGCCATCGGCAACGGCACCGCGTCCCGCGAGACCGACAAGCTCGCCGCCGACCTGATCAAACGCCACCCCGAGCTCAAGCTCACCAAGGTGATGGTGTCGGAGGCGGGCGCGTCGGTGTACTCGGCCTCGGCCTACGCCTCCGAGGAACTGCCGGACATGGACGTGTCGCTGCGCGGTGCCGCCTCCATCGCCCGCCGCTTGCAGGACCCGCTGGCCGAGCTGGTCAAGATCGACCCCAAGTCGATCGGTGTGGGCCAGTACCAGCACGACCTGGCCGAGGCCAAGCTGTCGCGCTCGCTGGACGCCGTCGTCGAGGATTGCGTGAACGGCGTGGGCGTGGACGTCAACACCGCGTCGGTGCCGCTGCTGACCCGGGTCTCGGGCGTGACCTCCACCCTGGCGCGCAACATCGTCTCGCATCGCGACGCCAACGGCCCGTTCCGCACCCGCAAGGAGCTGCGCTCGGTACCGCGCCTGGGCCCCAAGGCCTTCGAGCAGTGCGCGGGCTTCCTGCGCGTGCCCGGTGGCGACGATCCGCTGGACGCCTCGGCGGTGCACCCGGAGGCCTACCCCGTGGTACGGCGCATCCTGGACCGGGTGGGGGCCGACCTGCCCTCGCTCATCGGCAACAAGGACGCGTTGTCGCGGGTGCGCCCCGAGGAGTTCGTGGACGACACCTTTGGTCTGCCGACGGTCAACGACATCCTCGCCGAGCTGGACAAGCCCGGCCGCGACCCGCGCCCGGCCTTCACCACCGCCACCTTCAAGGAGGGTGTGGAGAAGCTGTCGGACCTGGAACAGGGCATGATCCTGGAGGGCGTGGTCACCAACGTGGCCGCCTTCGGCGCGTTCGTGGACGTGGGTGTGCACCAGGACGGCCTGGTCCACGTCTCGGCGCTCTCGCACAAGTTCGTGGAGGACCCGCGCGATGTGGTCAAGCCCGGCGACATCGTCAAGGTCAAGGTCCAGGACGTCGACATCCCGCGCAAGCGCGTCTCACTGACCATGCGCCTGGACGACGAGGCCCCTTCCGGCGGCGGCCGGGGCGGCCGTGAGGAGCGCGGCGGCCGGGGTGGCGGCGGTGGCGACCGCCGCCGGGGCGGCGACAACGGCCGCCGGGGCAACGGCGGCGGACGCGGCCGGAACAACGGTGGCGGTGCCGCACCGCAGGGTTCGATGGCCGACGCGTTGCGCCGCGCGGGCCTGGGCGGGTAGACCCCGCCCGTCCCGTTCCCGCCCGGGCCCCGGACGCGTTTCGCGACCGGGGCCCGTTTCCCGTCACCGCCCGGGTCCGCTCCACAGCGCTCGGGACGCCCTCAGCGGACACCACCCGGCCCCGCGGCACCGGGTGCCGGTGGCCCCAGCCGGCCTCAGACACAGTCCCGCGAGATCACCGAGGTGTAGATCTTCGTGGCCACACGCCTCGTGCCCTCGTAGGCGTCGATCGTCGCGTGCAGGTGGAAGTCGGTCGCCGTGGACGTGAGCACCGTGCGGGTCCTGGTCTGCACCGACCAGTCTCCGCGGGCGAAACCCATCGTCCAGGCCGCCTCGCCCCGGACCGAGTCGTAGTCGTCGCCGACCCGGCTGTAGTGCTCCTCCGCGCGCCGGGTCACCTCCAGTCCGATGTCGTCGAAGCACACCGTCCCCAGGTCCTTGACCACGTTCAGCGAGGCCTGGTAGTTCACGAGGTTCTGGGCCAGGTCCCACCGCTCCTCGCCCGGCTCGATCCGGCTCGTCGTGATGGGGGCGGTGCCCTCGGGCTCGCCGAAGGGTGCCACCTGCCGCTCGTCTCCGGCGCCTTCGGCGGGGCGCACCGGAAGATGCACGCGGGTGTGCTCCCCCTGGAACACGGTGAGGGTCACCGGCTCGGGAGAGGGCCACACGAGCGGCCAGTAGGAGGTGGAGACCGAGATCCTCACCCGGTGTCCGGGCGGGAACGCCTGTGCCACACCGTTGAGGGGGGGCCGAGACGCGGTACCTGCGCCCGGGCACCAGCTTCTCCGGCCTCTCGTGACCGCTGACGTGGGTGAGGTTCAACAGCCCGTAGGTCACACGCGTGGCATGCCCCTCGGGGGCGACGTCGCACAGCCGCACAGCGACCATCGCGTCGGGCCGGTCCACGGCGAGTTCGAGGTCGACCATCACGGAGCCGAGGATCTCCAACCGTTCGGCGAGCGGCACGCTGTCGAAGACGATCGACCCGCCGTCGTCCTCGCGCTGGTCGTAGGGCAGGTCCGGAGGAGCGTTGTAGGAACACCACTTGCCCGCGTGCTGTCCGGTGGACAGCGGGGAGGACAGGGTCAGGGCGTCCTCCCTCCTCTCTGGCTCCCCCTCTCCGAGCACACGGCCGGATCCCAGCGAGCGCGACTCGAACACGATGTTCGGCGACGGCCACTCCCGCTCACCGACCCAGCGCCCCGGCCGGTCCTCGTACGCGGTGGAGGGCATCACGCTCTCCTGTAGCCAGGCCCGCAGGACGGGTGCGTCCATCACGTCGTTGTCGATGCCCTTGAGCCAGCGGTCCCACCAGCGCACCATCTCCTGGAGGAAGCCGATGGCGGGGCCGGGCTGGCCCAGGTGCGGGTACTTGTGCGACCAGGGTCCCAGCAGCCCGAGACGGGGAACCCTCAGTCCCCGCAGCAGCCGAAAGACCGAGTTGGAGTAACCGTCGGCCCAACCGCTGACGGCCATGACGGGCACCTGGATCGCGTCCATGTCCTCGGCCACCGAACCGTGCTTCCAGTACTCGTCCCGGTGCTGGTGCCGCAGCCAGGTGTCGAGCCACAGGCCGCTGTGCTCCAACCGCTCATGCCACATCTTCCGCCACTGCCCGCCGACCAGGTCCGGATCGGGCGGACAGGAGTTGTAGGCGAACATCGTGGAGGCCCAGGACAGGTTGTCCCCCAGCAGGCACCCGCCCATGAAGTGCACGTCGTCGGAGTACCGGTCGTCGGTGGAGCAGGCCGTCACGATCGCGCGCAGGCTCTCGGGCTGCCGTGCGGCGACCTGTAGGGCGTTGAACCCGCCCCAGGAGATACCCATCATGGCGGTACGGCCGTCGCACCAGGGCTGGTCGGCGAGCCAGGCGAGCACCTCCTCGGCGTCCAGGAGCTCGCGTTCCAGGTACTCGTCTGTGAGCACCCCCTCGGAGTCGCCGCTGCCGCGCAGGTCCACGCGGGCGCACACGTACCCGTGCCCGGCCATGTAGGGATGGTGTATCGAGTCGCGTTGCGCCGTCAGGTCGCGCCTGCGGTACGGGATGAACTCCAGGATCGCCGGTACCGGGTCCTCCTCGCTCCCCACCGGGCGCCAGATCCGTGCGGCCAGCCGGACGCCGTCACTGAGCGGGATCTGGACGTACTCGTCCTCGCGGACTTCGTTCGGCAGCTCGCTGACGGTTCTCATCGTCACCGGCTCCTCTCTGTACTCAGTCCTCTTCGTCGGTGTCTCGGATCGTGAAGGGCAGCTCCTCCACGCAGGCCTGGTACTTGCGCTCGCACTCCGCGGAGTCCCGGGCGCCCACGAACACGTGGGCCAGGTCGAAGCTGTAGCTGTCCTGGATGGGAAGGTCGGAGAGCCACTGGCCCTTGGGCGCGACGACCTCCACCTTCGTGCCCGGTGCCCTCTCCTCCGCGCGCGCGATGTCCTCCTCGGTGGGCACCGCCGAGACGAAGCCGTCGCGGAAACGGCGCAGGAACCACTTGGAGGCCACCTCGTACCCTCCGCCGCGTTCCAGCTCGGGCTCCTCCCCCAGGGCGACCCTCAGGCAGATCTCGTGGTTGGACACCCCGCGCACGAGCTCGAACAGCCTGGCGTGTGACTGGGAGTGCCGCGGATTGATCTCCAGGAGCCTGATGGCGCCGCTCCGCGGATCGTAGAAGTACTCGATGTTGAAGGTCACGTTGTCCAGCCCGACCCGGGAGATCGCGCGCCCGGACAGCTCGGCCAGGCGGTCGCCGACCTCTTCGGACACCTGGGACGGGTACTCGTAGCGCAGGAAACTCGACATGCCCGGATAGCGGTGGGAGTCCACGATCCCGTAGACGTGTGGAGCTCCGTTGCGGACGTAGCCCTCGACGGTGAGCTGGTCACCCGTGGCCTCCTCCTCGGCCACCACGGCCGTGCCCCCCGGCCTCGGCGACGTCGGAAGGCAGCCGTATCCGGTCCATCACCCACTGGAAGGACTCGCCGAGGCGTCCGGCACCCGCGCTGATCTCCTCCATCGCCTCGCGGAACTCGGTGTCGTCGGTGGTTCGGAAGGCCAGTTCGGAGGAGAACGACTTCACCGGTTTGACCCACAGCGGATAGGACAGCCCCTCCGGTTTGTCCGTTTCGCCGAGGTCGACCTCGGCGAAACGGGAGACGGCCTCGGGGATGACGGCCCGCTGCTCCAGACGGCTCCAGTACTTGTGCTCGCACTGGACGACGGATTCCAGGGACGCGCACGGCAATCCCCGTTCCCCGCAGAGCAGCGGCACCAGCTAGCTGACCGGAAAGTCCCAGAAGCCGATGATCGCGTCGACCGTGCCCTCGAAGGAGTCCAGCCTCTCGGTCGCCAGGGCGAGCAGGCCGGGCATGTCCACTTCCCGGTCCTGGCCGAGCTCGTCGAGTCCCAGCAGCGGGAGGAAGCGGTAGTCGCGGTCGGCGGGCAGTGCGAGCAGGATCTCGTGGTTCTGCTCGTCGAGTCCCAGGACGAAGACGTTCGTGGTCATCGCTCACCTCCAGTGGGATGGTGCTCGCCGGTGACCGCGCCCTTCCCCTGGCAGACCGCCCCTTCGGAGCGCCCCGAAGAACCGGCGCCATCCGTTCCTACCTGTGAGGGTGCCCATCTCATCCGTCAGGTCAGGTCCGAGCCTGGATATTTCTCGATTTTTTACTCTCGCCGTCAGGTCCGGTGAGAACACCGGGGTAGGTCGGCGCCGACGTACCGGCCCGTGCCTCACCAGACGGGGCGCGGCGGGGGCGGGTCCCCGCCCGCCAGCCCTCGGACGAGCTCGGCGGATTCGGTGCGCGTGGTCCCCGGGGCCGCGCGCCTACTTGGGGGCGATAGCCACCTTGGCCCACAGGGCGCGCACGGGCGAGGGGTCGCTGGCGTGCAGCAGGTCATCGGTGTTCCACACCTTGACCGCGGTGGCCTCGGCGGTCACGGCGGGCCATCCCGGGTCGCCGGTGGCGGCGAAGTCGCGCCAGGCCGCGACCATACGCCGCGACAGCGCCCTGTGGTCCTCACCGGGCTCGCCGTCGAGCAGGAACCTCCCGAAGTCGGTGTCCAGGTTGCCGAACGCGAACGGCAGGTCGAAGGCGTGGCAGGCACCCAGCCGCCCCTGCATGGCGAGGCTCTCCGCGGCCAGCCGGAAGAAGTGGGCCCGGCCCCCGGCCGCGGCGTGTGCCTCGGCGAAGCGCGCGGTGTACTCGCAGAACAGGGCGTCCCCCTGAATCGCGGCGTACAGCTCGCGCAGGGTGGCCCCCGGGTGCACCTCACGGTAGGCGGCCACCGCGTCCTCGCCCAGGCCGAGCCGGGAGGCGCTCACCGCCAGGTCGGACTCTCCGTCGATCTCCACGCTCTGGCCCAGCTCGGTGAACAGCCGGTACTCGTGGGCGTTGTGGCCGATGAGCAGGTCCACCCCGGAGGCGTCACCGCGCGCGACCGCCTCCAGTGGGGCCTCGGGCAGCTCGGGTCCGCCGACCACGGGCGCGAAGCAGGTGAAGGGCTGGGTGCGCACTCCCCCGGACTCCTTCGACGAGGAGTGGGCCAGCACGAAGTCGATGGCCTCCAGCAGCTTCTCCGGCGGCAGCGCGGCCAGGGCTTCGGCCTCCATCGGTACCCCGGCGGCCTCGGCGATCCGCTCGGAGACGGACCGTGCCGTGTCCGTGGTGAGCATGTCGCCGGGGACACTGTGCGCGATCGCCCGCCTGAAGAGCCCCCGGGCCTGTGGGGAGGCCATCAGGGACACCACCGATCCGGCACCGGCGGACTCCCCCGCCACCGTCACGTTGCCGGGGTCGCCACCGAAGGAGGCGATGTTCTCCCGCACCCAGCGCAGGGCGGCGGCCTGGTCGAGCAGACCGCGGTTGTCGGGACGGCCGGGCACGTGGCCGAAGCCTTCGAAGCCCAGCCGGTAGTTGATCCCGACCACGACGAGCCCGCTCTCGGCCAGCCTGGTGCTGTCGTAGGTGGCTTCGGAGGCGGCACCGACGATGTAGGCGCCACCGTGGATCCACACGAGCACGGGCGCCCGGTCGCCCTCACGGGCGGCGGTCCACACGTTGAGGGACAAGCAGTCCAGGGACGTCTCCGGGTTCCAGGGCGCGGCGCCGAGGAGCTGGTTGCCCTGCGGGGGCGGTGGCCCGAAAGAGGTGCACTCGCGGACGCCGTCCCAGGCAGGGGCGGGTGCCGGGGCGGCGAAGCGGTGCCCGCCGAAGGGAGCGGCGGCGTAGGGGATGCCCCGGTAGACGGTGACCCCGCCGTTCTCCGAGCGTGGCGAGGCTGTGCCCCGGACCCGTCCGGCCGTTGTCTTCACTGCGCTTTCGGCGTCCACGTGCGTCCTCCCCATCGGTTCGCGACACCCCCACCTAACAATGTTAGGTAAATGTGCGCAAGACCCCGGATCCCTCACCTCCGCGACGCTCCCGGGAGCCGCACTTCCAGCTCCACCGGTTTCTGGCCGGTAACATACCATCCGGTCGGTTTGAACGTACGAACGAAAGGTCGCCATGCGCGCCATCCAGATCACCGAGTTCGGCGGACCCGAGGTCCTCACCCCAGCCGAACTGCCCGACCCCGAGCCGGGCCCCGGCGAGGTTCTCGTCGACGTCACCCGCGCCGGCATCAACTTCGCCGACACGCACCAGGCGGAGAACAGCTACCTGTCCCCCGCCTCCCTGCCCCTGGTCCCCGGCATGGAGATCGCCGGGCGCACCTCCGACGGCCGCCGCGTCGTCGCCCTGGCCTCCAGCGGCGGCTACGCCGAGAAGGCCACCGCCGACCCCAACATGTGCTTCGACATCCCCGACGGGGCTTCGGACGAGGACGCCCTCGCCCTGGTGGTGCAGGGCGCCACCGCCTGGGTGCTGCTGCGCAAGTCCGTGCGCATGGACCCGGGCGAGTCGGTCGTGGTGCACGCGGCGGGCGGCGGCGTGGGCACCCTCGCCGTCCAGCTGGCCAAGCGGTTCGGCGCGGGACGGGTCATCGCCGTGGCCAGCAGTGAGGAAAAGCGCGCGTTGGCCCTGGAACTGGGCGCGGACACCGCAGTGGACTCCTCCGCGCCCGACATGACCGAGGCGCTGGTGGAGGCCAACGGCGGCCAGCGCGTGGACGCCGTCCTGGACATGGTCGGCGGCCGGGTCACCGACCAGAGCGTGCGGGCCCTGGCCCCGTTCGGCCGCCTGGCCTTCTACGGGATGGCCTCGCGCGAGGCGCCCAGCCCGGTGCAGCTTCCCAACCTCATGCGCTTCTCCACCACGGTGGGGGGCATGTGGCTGCCGCACGTGTGGACGCTGCCGGGCAACGTGATGGGCCAGGCGATGGCCGAGCTGTTCACACTGGTGGCCGAGGGACACCTCAGGACGGTCCTGGGCGGGTCGTACCCCCTCGCGGAGGCCGCCCGAGCACACGAGGCGCTCCGGTCACGGGGAACCATCGGCAAGCTGACCCTTGACACCACCGTCTGACCTGTTGTCTGAATAAGCGCCACCTTGACGATGTAGATTCACATATGTCCGACTTTGGGGAGTTCAGCCGCGCTCGCGGCGCACCGCCTCACGGACCGCCGGCGCCACCTCGGCTGCGAACCGCTCCACCTGCCGGACCGGGTCCTCGGCCGGACCGAACACGAAGGTGTCCATCCCGTACACCAGCACCAGTTCGGTCAGCTGCTCCACCCACTGCTCGACGGGGCCCCGCAGGAAACCCGTGGACGCGCCGTCGGTGACGGTACCCATCACGTTGTACAGGCGGCGGATCGACGCGGGGTCCCGGTCGGCCTCGGCCGCACCCGCGTCGATCAGGGCCTGCATGTCGCTGAGCTTGGCGGGATCGGCGTAGCCGCTGGAGGGGATCCAGCCGTCGGCGTCGCGCCCCAGGGCCCGCAGCAGCCGGGGACCGTACACGCCGAGCCAGATTCCGATGTCGTGTGCGGGGGTCGGCCCGGGCTTGACCCCGGCCAACCGGTAGTGCTCACCCTCGAAGCGCACGGAGCGCTGGTCCGACCACAGCAGCCGGATCACCTCCACCGCCTCGACGAGTGCGTCGGCGGCCTCGCGCGGACTGCGCCGCTCGCCGCCCATGGCGGCCACGGCCTCCCAGAAGGCCCCGGCCCCCAGGCCCAGCTCGAAGCGTCCGCCGGAGAGCACGTCCAGGCTGGCCGCGGACTTGGCGATGATCGCCGGGGAGCGCAGGGGAAGGTTGGCCACGTCGGGGAAGAACCGCAGCCGCTCGGTGCGGGCCAGGGCCGTGGCCATCAGGCTCCAGGTGTCCAGGTGCCGGCGCTGGTAGGGATGGTCCTGGATGCCAACGAACCTCAGCCCGCCGTGCTCGGCGGCGGACAGCAGGGCCCACAGGTCCCGCAGGGACCCGGCCTCGGGGGAGGCGAAGACACCGAAGTCCACCTCGCGTCCGTAGTCGGTGCCCAACAGATCCCTCCTCGGTCTCGGTCCGCCGGTCGGCCTACTCGTTCGGAGCTTGGTAGACCAGATCGGCGTAGTCGGGGTGACGCTGGATCCAGCCCTTGACGAAGGGGCACAGCGGGAGTACCTCCAGGCCCCGTGATCGGACGTCGTCCAGAGCCTCGCGGACCAGCGTCCCGCCCAGGCCCTTCCCCTCATGGGCAGGATCGATCTCGGTGTGGGTGAAGGTGATGAGCTCTCCGGTGAGGATGTACTCGGCGAACCCGGCCGGCTCCTCCCCGTCCTTGATCTCGTAGCGTCTCTGATCCGGTACGTCGACCACTTCGGTTGTCATGGCAACCCTCATTCGTCGGTCCGTGGCGTGACATCGTCGGTCCCCGCCGCCATTGTCGCGCTTCAGCACACCTTTCGCCCCTTGCGGCACGCACCTTCCGGGACATAGAGTCACCCTGGCATACCGACTAGTCGGTTTAAGGAGAGCAGAATGACTTCCCGGTTCGGCGGCCGGACCGCCATCGTCACCGGTGCGAGCCGGGGCATCGGCCTGGCTATCGCCCAGCGACTCGTGAACGAGGGCGCGCGCGTGTGCGTCACGGCACGCAAGCCCGAGCCCCTGCAAGAGGCCGTGGAGGCCCTGGGCGGACCCGAGCACGCTATCGGGGTCCCCGGCCGGGCTGACGACCCCGAGCACCAGGACGCGGCGATCGCCGCCACCCTGGAGGCCTTCGGCAGCATCGACATGTTCGTCAACAACACCGGCATCAACCCGGTCTATGGTCGGATGATCGATCTGGACCTGGACGCGGCCCGCAAGATCTTCGAGGTCAACACCCTCTCCGCGGTCTCGTGGACGCAGAAGGCCTACCGGGCCTGGATGTCCGAGCACGGTGGCACCGTCGTCAACGTCTCCTCCGTGGCCGGCACCAAGCCCTCCCCCGGGCTCGGCTTCTACGGCGCCAGCAAGGCGATGCTCATCCACATCACCGAGGAGCTGGCCGTCGAACTGGGCCCGGGCATCCGCGTGAACGGCGTCGCTCCGGCCGTGGTCAAGACCAGGTTCGCCTCCGCCCTGTATGAGGGCCGCGAGGAGAAGGTCGCCGCCCAGTACCCCATGGGCCGCCTGGGCGTGCCCGAGGACGTCGCTGGGGCGGTCTCCTTCCTGCTTTCCGACGACGCCTCGTGGATCACCGGCCGCACGCTCGTCCTGGACGGCGGCGTCACCCTGACCGGAGGTGTGTGACATGGAGCTGACCGACACCGGGGCCGTCGTCACCGGCGCGGGCAACGGCATCGGCGCCGCGCTCGCACGCAGGCTGGCCGAGGCTGGGGCGCGCGTGGTGGTCAACGACCTCGACGCGGGTGCCGCCGAGGCCGTGGCCGCCGAGATCGGCGGGGTGGCCGTCCCCGGCGACGCCGCCAGCGAGGCGGGCGTCACCGCGCTCGTGGCCGAGGCCGGAGCCCACCTGGGCGGCATCGACCTGTACGTGGCCAACGCGGGCGTGGGCGTGGGCGGCGGCCCCGAGGCCTCCGAAGACGACTGGGACCTGGCCTGGCAGGTCAACGTGATGGCGCACGTACGCGCCGCCCGCGAGCTGGTACCCGGCTGGCTGGAGCGCGGCCGCGGCCGCTTCCTGACCACCGTGTCGGCGGCGGGCCTGCTCACGATGCTGGGCAGCGCGCCGTACTCGGTGACCAAGCACGCCGCGCTGTCCTTCGGTGAGTGGATGGCGGCCACCTACGGGGACCGCGGGATCACCGTGCAGTGCATCTGCCCGCTGGGCGTGCGCACCAACCTGCTGGAGAGCAGCGGCGAGACCGGACAGGCCATCCTGGCCCCGGAGGCGATCACCCCCGAGGAGGTCGCCGACGCGGTGATGGTCGGCCTGGACGACGGGCGCTTCCTGATCCTGCCGCATCCGCAGGTCGCCGACTACTACGCGGCCCGGGCCACCGACACCGACCGCTGGCTGGCGGGGATGCGCCGCCTACAGGCCAAGGTCTTCGAGGAGAACACGTGAGCGAACAACATCCGGAGCTCCCGGGCCTGGACCTGGAACGCCTGCGCACGTACCTGGACGAGGCCGTGCCCGGCCTGGTCTCGGGGACGTTGGAGGGCCGCGTGGTCGCGGGCGGGAAGTCCAACCTGACCTACGTGGTCACCGACGGCACCGGTAGCTGGGTGGTGCGCCGCCCGCCGCTGGGCCACGTGCTGGCGACCGCGCACGACATGCCTCGCGAGTACCGGGTGATGAGCGCGCTGCGCGACACCGCCGTGCCCGTCCCCCGCACTCATGTGCTGTGCGAGGACACCGAGGTGCTGGGCGCGCCGTTCTACGTCATGGAGTACGTGGAGGGCACCCCCTTCCGCACCCGTGAAGAGATCGCCCCGCTGGGCCCGGAGACCATCCGCGGGGTGGCCGAGGCGCTGATCACCACCCTGGGCGACCTGCACGCGGTGGCACCCGAGCAGGTCGGGCTGGGCGGCTTCGGCCGCCCGGAGGGCTTCCTGGAGCGCCAGGTCCGCCGCTGGCGCAAGCAGCTGGACGCCTCCCGCAGCCGGGACATCCCCGGTATCGACGAACTGCACGAGAAGCTCGCCGCCACGATGCCCGAGCAGTCGGCACCCGCGATCGTGCACGGCGACTACCGGCTGGACAACGTACTGCTCACCCCAGAGGGGCGCATCAACGCGGTCCTGGACTGGGAGATGGCCACGCTCGGCGACCCGCTCGTGGACCTGGGCCTGATGCTCGTCTACCAGAACCAGCCCGTGGGCACGGGGGAGGCACCCGCCACCTCCGCCGAGGGATACCCCTCCCCGGAGGAGCTGGTGGGCATGTACGCCGCCGCGACCGGCCGTGACGTGTCCCGGCTGGGCTGGTACGTGGCTCTGGGCTGTTTCAAGCTCGCGGTGATCGCCGAGGGCATCCATCTCCGGCACAGCCAGGGGCTGACCGTCGGGGCGGGCTTCGACCGGGTCGGCGACATGGTCGCCCCGCTGGTGGAACGCGCGCACACCATGCTCAAGGAGGACTGAATGGACTTCGCCCACGACAAGGAGACCGAGGAGCTGCGCGAGCGGCTGCTGGCCTTCATGGACGAGCACGTCTACCCGGCCGAGTCGGTGTTCGCGGAACAGCTGGCCGAGCGCGACGACCACTGGTCGACGGCACCGGTGGTTCGCGAGCTACAGGCCGAGGCCCGCAAGCGCGGCCTGTGGAACCTGTTCCTGGCCGGTCACCCCGAGCACGGCGGCCTGCCCAACCTACGGTACGCGCCGCTGGCGGAGATCACCGGGCGCAGCCCCCGCCTGGCCCCGAGCGCGCTCAACTGCGCCGCGCCCGACACCGGGAACATGGAGGTGCTGACGATGTTCGGCACCCCCGAACAGCGCGAACGCTGGTTGGAACCGCTGCTGAACGCCGAGATCCGCTCGGCCTTCGCCATGACCGAGCCCGCGGTGGCCTCCTCCGACGCCACCAACATCACCACCAGCATCGTCCGCGACGGCGACGAGTACGTCGTCAACGGGCGCAAGTGGTACATCACCGGGGCGCTCAACCCCGAGTGCGCGGTCTTCATCGTGATGGGCAAGACCGACCCCGGCGCCGAGCGGCACAAGCAGCAGAGCATGGTGCTCGTGCCGCGCGACACCCCCGGGCTGACGGTGCGACGCGGCATGACGGTGTACGGCTATGACGACAGCGACCACGGCGGCCACGCCGAGGTGCTGTTCGAGGACGTGCGGGTGCCCGCGGGCAACCTCGTCGGCGGCGAGGGCGAGGGATTCGCCATCGCCCAGGCCAGGCTGGGCCCCGGACGCATCCATCACTGCATGCGCAGCATCGGTATGGCCGAGCGGGCCCTGGAGCTGACCTGCCGCCGGGTGCTGGACCGTGTGGCCTTCGGTCGGCCGCTGGCCGAGCAGGGCGTGCTGCGCGAGTGGATCGCCGAGGCGCGCGTGGCCATCGAGCAGCTGCGGCTGCTGGTGCTCAAGACCGCGTACCTGATGGACACGGTCGGCAACAGGGGCGCGCACACCGAGATCCAGTCGATCAAGATCGCCACCCCGCGCACGGTGGAGTGGATCCTGGACAAGGCCATCCAGGCGCACGGCGCCGCCGGGGTCAGCCAGGACCTGCCGCTGGCCGGTTGGCTGGCGGGCGTGCGGTCGCTGAGGCTGGCCGACGGGCCCGACGAGGTGCACCTGCGCTCGCTGGGCCGGGCGGAGCTGCGCAAGTACCGCTAGATCGTGTTTGTCGTGTTTTTTGGGGGCTCCGCTTTGCCCCTGTGTTCGGCCGCCCCATAGGCGGGAACCTTCGGTGTCTCCGGTGTGACGGCTCGTTCCTCGCAGTCCCACCTCCACCACCTCCAGAACCCCGCCGACGCCCGAACCACACCCCCTGGGGCCCGGGCAGACACTCATCGCACAGGCTCCGGAAGCACGGAGGAGGGCCGGGGACACGGTGTCCCCGGCCCTCCTTCCGGTGTGCCCTCAGGCCTCTGGGCGCAGCCCGGCCACGAGCAGGTCGGCGAAGTGGCGGCCCACCTCGTCACCGGTGAGCGCGCCGCCCGGGTGGTACCAGGTGCTCAGGTGATGTACTGAGCCGAAGAAGTAGTTGACCACCAGGTCGGCGGACACGTCGGCGCGGAAGACCCCCTCGCTCTGCCCCTGAGCGACCATGTCCCGGAAGGTCTCGTGGTAGCGGCGCCTCTCGGCACGCACGGCGCGCTGCTTCTCCCCGCTCAGCTGGTGCATGGAGCGGAAGAAGATGACGGTGTCGTCCAGGTTGGCGATGCTGGTGACGATGACGTCGGCCGCGGCTGCGTGCACGCGGTCGGCCACCGGCGCGTCCCGGGAGGAGATCCGCACCAGGTTCTCGGTCTGCATGCGCAGCACCCGCGCGTAGACCTCGTAGAGCAGATCGTCCTTGGAGCCGAAGTAGTGGTACATGGCACCCTTGGTCACCCCCGCGGCGACGACGACCTCCTGCACGGAGGTACTCTCATAGCCGCGTTCGGCGAACAGCCGGGTCGCCGCCCCGAGCAGGCGCTCGGGGACGGATCTGTTCGCCGTGTCAGTGCCGACCGCCTGCTGTGCTCGCGCCATTCCTGCCCCACCTCGTGCCCCGTCGTTTACCAGCCGGGACAGCATACC
The DNA here is from genome assembly GCF_056312425.1 of Nocardiopsis sp. TRM 82005. Classification (NCBI taxonomy): domain Bacteria; kingdom Bacillati; phylum Actinomycetota; class Actinomycetes; order Streptosporangiales; family Nocardiopsidaceae; genus Nocardiopsis; species Nocardiopsis sp. TRM 82005. Next base: position 9,001 of record NZ_JBWDTQ010000006.1, on the reverse strand, counting down.
GACCGGCTGGTACCCCGTGCGTCCGGAAACGGCGCGTCCTGACCGGATTCCGATGGCCACGGCCCTGGGATCGGCCCCGCGCCCGTCGGGGCCGGTGAGCACGCGGACGAACCGGGGGCTGGATCGCGACGTCTACGTCCGGAGGTCCTCCGCGTACCGGTGAGCCACAGACCGCCTCAGGCACGCTCGTGCGGGATGACCAGGGGCGTGCGGGTGCGCGGGTCGGGCACCACGTCGCAGGCCAGCCCGAACACCTCCTCCACCATGTGCGCGGTCACCACCTGCTCCGGGGTGCCGTCGGCGACCACCCGGCCCCGGTCCATCAGCACCAGGCGGGTCGCGAACCGGGCGGCCTGGGCCAGGTCGTGCAGGACCGCGACCACCGTGCGCCCCTGCCGGTGCAGGTCGGCGAACAGTTCCAGCAGATCGTACTGGTGGGCGATGTCCAGGTAGGTCGTGGGCTCGTCCAACAGGAGGATGCCGGTGTCCTGGGCCAGGACCATCGCCACCCACGCGCGCTGACGCTGCCCTCCCGAGAGTGAGCCCACCTGGACGTCGGCCAGGTCGGCCAGTCCGGTGAGCTCCAGCGCGCGATGGATCGCCGTCTCGTCCTGCGGGCTCCACTGCCGCACCAGCGTGTGGTGGGGAAAGCGGCCGCGCGCGGCCAGTGCCCGCACGGTGATGCCCTCGGGAGCGGCGGGGCCCTGCGGCAGCAGCGCCAACTGGCGGGCGACCGCCTTGGCGCGCTGGCCGCGTACGTCACGGCCGTGCAGGAGCACCCGGCCCGACATGGGCTTGTTCACCCGGCCCAGAGCCTTGAGCAGCGTGGACTTGCCGCACCCGTTGGGGCCGACGATGACGGTGAACTCGCCGTCGCCCACCTCCAGACGCAGGTCTCGTACGACCGGTTCGGCCCCGTACCCCAGGGTCAGGTCCTCCGCGGACAGCACCGGACTCACAGCACACCCCTTCGCCATTCACGAACCAGCAGATAACCCAGGTACACGCCGCCGAGCGCCATGGTGAAGATCCCGACCGGCAGCCCCTCGCCGACCGGGGACTGCTGTACGGCCAGGTCGGCGGCCACCAGCAGCAGTGCTCCGACCAGCGCCGACAGGGCGAGGTTGGGGCCCGGCGCGGTGGAGAGCCTGCGGGCGATCTGCGGCGCGGTCAGGGACACGAACGCGATCGGGCCGGCCACGCTCACCGCGGCGGCGGAGAGCACCACCGACAGGGAGACGGCGGCGGTGCGGGTGGGGGTCGCCCGCGCGCCCAGGGCCTCGGCGAGTTCATCGCCCATCTCGTTGACGGAGACCGGCCCGGCCAGCGCCACCACGAAGGGCAGTGCCAGGAACAGGACCGCCCAGATGGTGGTGGCGTGCTCCCAGGAGCGGGCGCCCAGGCTGCCGTTGACGTAGGCGGACAGGACACTGGCCTGGTCGCGGGCCATCATCGAGACCACGAAGTGGGTGAAGGCCTGCGCCATGGCCGCCACGCCGATGCCGGCGACGATCAGGCGGCCGGGGTGGCGCAGTCCGGTTCCCGTCACCGTGGTCACGACGACCATGGCCAGGGCGGCGCCGGCCAGGGCGCCCAGCGGCACGGGCACGACACCGGGTAGGACGAGGGCGGCGAAGGCCGCTCCCGCTCCGGCACCGGCGCCCAGACCGATGACGTCGGGGCTGCCCAGGGGGTTGCGGGTGACGGACTGAAAGAGCGCGCCCGCCAGGCCCAGAGCCGCGCCGGTGCCCGCGGCCACCGTCAGGCGGGGTCCGCGCAGCCGTTCGAGGACGAAGGTCTCGGTGGCCTCGCCCGCCCCGGCCATGACGGCCGGCAGGCGGGTGAGGGGGATACCGAGGCCGCCCAGGGAGAGGGTGGCGGCCGCCGCGGCGGCCAGGAGCAGCAGGAGCACGGCCGCCCACAGCAGCGAGCGCGGATGCACCGGAATCGCGGCCGGGCCCATCCTCAGCACGGGCCGGGAGGGGGCGGCCGCCTCGGGTGCCCGCGCGGCCGGGGAGCGCGGGTCCGTCTCGGGGACGGACGAAGTGATTCGCGTCATGAGGTACTCCGCATCCTGCGGACCGCGTACAGCAGTACGGGAGCGCCGACGAAGGCGGTGACCACGCCGACCATGAGCTCGGTGGGCCGCACGATCGTGCGGCCGACGACATCGGCGACCAGCAGCAGGGCCGGGCCCACGAGCAGGGAGAAGGGCACCTGCACGCGGAAGTCGACGCCGACCACGGCGCGGACCACGTGGGGCACGGCCAGTCCGACAAAGGCGATGGGGCCGGCCGCCGCGGTGGCACCGGCGGCGAGCATGGTGCCCGCGACCAGTCCGGCGGAGCGGGTCCACACGGTGTTGGCCCCGGTGGCGGTCGCGGCCTCCTCCCCCAGGGCCAGAGCGTTGAGGCCGCCGCAGATCAGCAGGGCCAGCAGGCCCCCCGCGCCGATGACGGGCAGCACGGCCCAGACGACGTCGTATCCGCGGCCGGCCAGGGAGCCGACCACCCAGTAACGGTAGCCGTCGAAGGTCTCGGGCAGACTCAGTGCCACGGCCTGGACGTAGGCGGTGAGCACGGCGGAGACCACCGCGCCCGCCAGGACCAGGCGGACCATGCCGCCGTCGCCGCCCCTGCTGCCCACCGTGTAGGCGGCCAGCCCCGCGAGCAGGGCCCCGGGCAGCGCCCACCAGACCGTGCCCGTGACCGAGGTGGGGCCGAACAGGGCGGTGGCGGTGACCACCGCGGCGGCGGCGCCGACGTTGACCCCCAGCAGGCCGGGGTCGGCGAGGGGGTTGCGGGTGACGCCCTGCATGAGGGTGCCCGCCAGGGCCAGGGCGGCCCCGACGACCACGCCCAGGAGTGTGCGCGGGTAGCGGCTCTCCACCACGGTGACGATGAAGGGGTCCGCCCCGCCGGTGAACACCGCCCACACCTCCGAGAGCGGGGTGGGCCTGCTACCCATGACGAGGCTGAGGAGGACCGCGCCGGCCAGGGCCGCGGCGCCCGCGCCGAGCATGAGCGCGGCGCGGGCGGGGCCCGTCCGGGGCGGTGCCGTGCGTGTCTTCGCCCTGACCATGGAAGGGTCAGTTCTCGACGTTCGCGGCGGCCTCTTCGATCATGGGCACGTAGCGCTCGATGACCCAGGGCACGGTCAACGGGTTGATGATCGAGGAGGCGGTGACGAAGGAGTTGTCCTCGGAGGCGACCACGGCCCCGCTCTCGATGGCGGGGATGGAGGAGTACAGCTCCTGGGCCTCGATCTCGGCACGGGTCTCGGCGTCGCTGTAGAACGTGAAGACCAGGTCGCTCTCGGAGAGCTGGTCGGCGTTCTCCAGTCCGATGAGGGCCGAGTCGGTGCCCTCGGTCTCGGGGAGGGTCTCCACGACCGGGTCGACGGTCAGGCCCAGGCCGCGGACCATGGCGACGCGCTGCTCGTCGGGCAGGAACACCCCGAGGGTGCCCGGACCGTCGGTGTAGACGTAGGAGAAGGACAGGTCGGCGAACTCCTCGTTGGCCGCGCTCGCTTCCTCGAACCGGTCCTCGATGCCCTCGGCGAGGCCCCGGGCGTCCTCGGGCAGGCCCAGCGCCTCGCCGATGATCTCGATCTGCTGGTCCCAGTCAGTGCTCCAGGGCAGCTCGGGGTAGGCGACCGTGGGGGCGATGTCGCTCAGGATGTCGTACTGCTCCTGGGTGAGGCCCGACCAGGGGGCGAGGATGACGTCGGGCCCCAGCTCGATGATCGCCTCGAAGTCGATGTCCTCGGCACCGGCGAACTGGGTGGGCAGCTCCTCGTCCGCTTCGGTCACGGCCTCGTGGATCCACGGCAGGTAACCGGTGTCGTCGCTGCCCCACTCGTAGCTCTCGACGCCCACGGGCACGACGCCCAGGGCGATGGAGGTCTCCGCCGAACCCTGGCCGAGAGTGACCACGCGCTCGGGCCGCTCGGGGATCTCGGCGGTGCCGAGCGCGTTCTCGATGCTGACCGGGAACTCGCCGTCAGCGGTACCGCCTCCGCTCCCGCCGGTGCCCTCCTCCGCGCCGCCGCAAGCGGTGAGGCCGAGGGCGAGGAGGGTCGGGAGTCCGATGTCGCTGACGCGGTGAAGGGTGGAGGCCATGCTCACACTGCTTTCTTCGTTACGGGGAGAGGCCGCGTCGTACCCGACCGGCCGTTTCCGCGCAGGGGGAATCCCGAGGGAGACACGGAGGACGAAATGGAAGAATTCCGACAGAACCAAGGTTAGACTAACCTAACCTTGGCTGGATTTCAAAAAGTTCCGGCCTCCGCCACGGAGTGCCACGCACCGCCCAACCCCTCCCTGCCACAGCTTTGACCTGCCATGGAGCTTCCCCGTGCCCGTCCCCGGGCAGTGGCCGTAGGAACATCCCGACCGCTACCGCGAGGAGCAACATGATCGCCAAACTGTCCAAGATGGGCGTCACGTCCGAGATGGCTTACGGGGCCGGAGTCGCCTCCGTCGGACTCAGTTTCCTGAGTTGGCTCGCCTCCCTGAAGAAGGAGGATGCCGGGCTGGACCGCGCCGACCGGTGGGGGCTCTTCATCGGAGAGTGGGCACCGACGTTCTTCGCGGTCGGCCTCGCCCTGCGGCTGGAGGAGAACAAGAGTTAACGTCCTCCTCGGGGGGACTCCGGGGATTCCCACAGTCCCACGGCGCCGTGGTTGCCCGGAGGGTTTCCCGGCATCCGTGGACAGCCAGCTCACACGCCCGGCCGGATGGTCTCCGGCCGGGCGCTTCGTGTTCCCGGCTCAGGGGCGGCCGGGGACGGGACGCACGGGGTCAGCCGCCCAGGTGGACACGGGCCTCCCAGGGCCGCAGCGGCGCGAAGGCGCCCTCGTCGGGGTAGTTGCCGATCAGCCGTACGGGATCGTGCCCGGCGGCGGAGGGTGCCAGATCCAGCGGTACCGTGTCCGCGCTCCAGTTCGCCACCACTAACAGCACCCGGCCGTCGAGGGTGCGCGTGTAGGCGTACACCGCCGGGTCCTCCTCCAGCAGGGGCTCGAACCGTCCGTGCACGATGACCGGGTGTTCCCTACGCAGAGCGATCAGGCGCCGGTAGTAGTGGAACACCGAGTCCCGGTCGGCGACGGCGGCCTCGGCGTTGATCTCGGTGTGGTTGGGGTTGACCCCGATCCACGGGGTGCCCGTGGTGAAACCGGCGCCCGGTGAGGCGTCCCACTGCATGGGCGTGCGCGCGTTGTCCCTGCTCATACGTGCGATGGCCGCCATGGCGGTCCCCGCGTCCGCCTTTCCCGTCCGCATCATGGCGCGGTGGTAGTTGAGGGTCTCCACGTCCCGGTAGTCGGTGATGTCGTCCAGGTGGGCGTTGGTCATGCCCAGTTCCTCGCCCTGGTAGACGTACGGAGTCCCCTTCATCATGTGCAGTGTCGTGGCCAGCGCTTTGGCCGACTCCACGCGGTGGCCCTCGTCGCCGAAGCGGGACACCGCACGGGGCTGGTCGTGGTTGTTCCAGTACAGGCTGTTCCACCCTCGGCTCCCCATCCCCGTCTGCCACCGGTTGAGGGACCGCTTGAGGCGGCGCAGGTCCAGGGGCCGGGGGTCGAACTTGCCGCCGGGGCCGTGGTCGAGGTCCACGTGTTCGAACTGGAACACCATGCTCAGCTCGCGCCGCTCGGGCATGGTGTGCAGCAGGGCCTGCTCCACGTCGACCCCGGGCATCTCACCGACGGTGAGCACGTCGCGGCCCGCGAACACCTCCTGGTGCATCTCGTGCAGGAACTCGTGCAGGCGGGGGCCGTTGATGGCGTGGTCAGCGAAGATCCCGTGGTCGCCCGCCAGCGGACCGTCGGGCATCTCGGGGGTCTTGGAGACGAAGTTGATCACGTCCATGCGGAAACCGTCCGCGCCCCGGTCCAGCCACCAGCGCGCCACGTGGTGCACGGCCGCCCGCACCCGGGGGTTCTCCCAGTTCAGGTCGGGCTGGCGGCGGGTGAACAGGTGCAGGTAGTACTCGCCCGCGGCCTCGTCACGGGTCCAGGCGGGGCCGGAGAAGACCGAGCCCCAGTTGTTGGGCGGGCCCCCGTCGCGGCCGGGCCGCCAGAAGTAGAAATCCCTCCTGTCCGAGTCCTTCGAGGCGCGGGACTCGGTGAACCAGGGATGCTCGTCGCTGGTGTGGTTGACCACCAGGTCCATCACCAGGCGCATACCGCGCTCGTGCAGCCCCTCGAGCAACCGGTCCCAGTCGGCCAGGGTGCCGAACCGCGGGTGGATATCCAGATAGTCGCTGATGTCGTATCCGTTGTCGTCCCAGGGCGAGGGATAGACCGGTGACAGCCACACCACGTCCACGCCGAGCAGCTTGAGGTAGTCGAGCCGCTCGATGACGCCGGGCAGGTCACCCACCCCGTCGCCGTCACTGTCGTTGAAGCTGCTCGGATAGATCTGGTAGACGACGCTGGACTTCCACCATTCGGCACTGCGCTCCAGGGGCATGGACGTCCTCGTGCTGGTAGGGGCGGGAGGGGCGGGTACGCCGGGAACCGGAGCCGCCGACGGACCCCGTACCGGCAGTACCCGGCGCCGTGACGGTCGACACAGGCGTACGAGGACAGGTTGCGCGGCCCCGGCGGCCGGGCATACGGGAAGGGACACACAACACGAAAGGGCCCCATGTGCCTGCACGGAACCGGTGAGACCGTCCGCTCGCGTACCGGCCACGCCACGTCGGCCCCCGCCGAGCCGCCCGGTGCGTCGCCCAGCCCCCGCCCATGGCCGAGGGGATTTCGGCGGGTGGCCGACCTCAGCCACGTGCTGTCGCCGTCGATGCCCTCCTGGGACGAGGAGAAGCCCCGCAGGGAGAGCCTCAGCGGTCCCGCGCCCGAGGGAGAGTTCGGCTTCTACCTACAGCGGTGGACGCTCACCGAGCACTCGGGCACGCACCTGGACGCGCCGGGGCACGTGATCGGCGGTGGACGCCTGGTTCCTGACATCCAGCCCCACGAGCTGGTCGCCCCGGCCGTGGTGATCGACATCCGTGCCCGGGCCGCCGAGAACCCCGACACCACCGTGACGGTCGACGACGTCCTGGCCTTCGAGCGGGCACACGGCCGTGTGCCCGAGGGCGCCGCGGTGCTGATGCGCTCGGGGTGGAGCGCACGCTGGGCCGAGGGTGACGAGGCGGTACGCGGAGTGGCCGAGGACGGCTCCTGGCACTTTCCGGGGTTCGGCCCCGAGGCATGCGAGTTCCTGACAGGGCAGCGCGGTGTCGCCGGAGTGGGCGTGGACACGCTGAGCACCGATCCGGGGAACTCCACCGACTTCCCCGCACACGAGGCGGTGGGGCGCGCCGACCGCTGGGGCTTGGAGGCGCTGACCGGGCTGGAGCAGCTGCCGCCGAGCGGGGCGCTGCTCAGCGTCGGGGTCATGCCGGGCCTGGACGCCTCCGGCGGACCGAGCCGGGTACTGGCCATGTGGTGACCCGTCGGGCGGCGTCGGCGTCCGTGCCGGTGCCGCGGGGCCCGGTCCACGGACAGGCGGGATCGAGGCGATGGCGGAGCCCCGCGAGGGGCCCGGGCCCGAAAGTGCTCAGCCGTGCCGGGGATGGGGCACGTCGTCGCCGTCGGGGGACCACTCCAGCAGCATGATGGTGGCGTCGTCGGTGAAGTTGCCGTGCTGGTGGTCGTGGATGGCGTGGATCAGGCGCCTCAGGGTCTCGGGGGCGGGTTCGTCGGCGGCGGTGGCCCGGATGACGAAGTCGGCGAACCGCTCGGGGCCGAACATCCGCCCCTCGCCGTCGTGCGCCTCGGTCACCCCGTCGGTGTAGAGCAGGACCCGGTCACCGGGTTCGAGCTGGACCCGGTGCACGGTACGCGGTTCGGCGTCCAGGACCCCGCCGAGCCCGAGCGGCACCTCGGGTGAGCGTTCCAGGGCGTCGTCCAACAGGCGGTTGCGCCGCAGGAGCAGGGGCGTGGGGTGGGCGCAGTTGACCCAGGAGAACTCGCCGGTGGACAGGTTCAAGGTGGTGAAGACAGCTGTGCAGAACCGTTCGGGCAGCCAGGTGATGAGCGCCTTCTCGACGCTGGTGGTCAGAGCTGCGAGGTCCGCCCCGTTGCGCCGGGCGCTGCGGGACCCGGCCATGGCCACCGATGCGGTCAGTCCGGAGGCCAGGTCGTGGCCCATCGCGTCGAGGATGGCGGCGTGCAGGACGTCCTTGGTGATCGAGTGGTCGAAGGCGTCACCACCCAGCTCGTACGCGGGTTCGAGCACGGCGGTGGACACCCCGCGCGAGGTGCCGAGCGTGCGCGGGGGAAGGAAGGCCCGCAGCATCTCGGTGCGCAGCTCCACCGGCCGGGTTCGGGTGTGGCGGACGTAGGTGTCGCTGTAGTCGCGTTTGGAGGTGACGACCAGGGACAGCAGCGAGGCGAGTGCCTGGCAGCGGCGCAGGGTGGGCTCGTCCAGCAATGGTGCCTTGATGTGCAGTACGCCCATACGGTCGGCGCCGTCGCGCATGGGCAGCCACAGGCTCAGTTCTCCGTCGCCGCCCTCGATCAGCCGCAGTGTCTCCGAGCGGTAGGCCTCCCCTGCCACGGTGGTGTCGATATTCAGCACCGGACCCCCGGTCAGGGGGACGAGGAGGCGCTGTTGCAGGTCGACCAGGTACAGGGTGATGCGGCTGAGCCCGATGCGCTCGCCATAGCGGTCCGCGACCTCCAGGACCTCGATCGGGGCACATTCGTGCACCGACCTGACCAGGTCCTCCAACAGCAGCTCGTTCTCACTGACCCGCGACGTGTCGTCCATATGCCTGCCTCCCCTCGGCAGTCTCACACCGTGAGCGCGGAACGAGGGGGTGCGTCGGGCCGTGTGTCCCGCAGCCGACCCGGGTCCTCACACTGGTCAGGCCGACTGGTCGCGGCGCTCCCGGTTCCGGCGGATCCGGGGCACGATGGTGGGGTTGACGTGCTCCTGCACCGACTCACGAGTGATGATGACCTGCCCCACGTCCTCACGACTGGGCAC